>JBKHJA010000007.1:0-39331 GCA_046538375.1 Candidatus Aminicenantota bacterium | reverse complement strand
CAATTTCCTGCCTCATATACATTGTTTCCAGCGAATTCATGAATAATCCAGGTAAACAATATCCTTTCACCCAGATTAATAATCAAGGATGACAGGCGAGTTTCTTTCTGATCTTGGAAACAGGGATTGGAAACAGAAGTTTTGGGCATCCTGTGATTTCTGATAGGACCAAAAAAATCCAGAATAAAGCCCCCTTAGGTCTTGGAGCGGACCATCAGCACCGATACAGAAGCCTGATTGGCGATCTTATCGGGGAGTGAACCGAAAAGCCACCGCCGGAATGTCCACTCATTGGAGGCCCCCATGACCACCAAATCATGCCCTTCTGCGGCGCGTACAATGGCTTCAGCCACATCGGTGTCCATGGTCACCTGAACCTCAGCGTTAATCCCCAATTCAGCTATGGCATCCCGGACAAAATCTAGAGCCGCACCTTGAAAGATCCGGATGCTCTCCCGGTCAAATTCAGAGCTTTCTGGCGATGGACCTTTGCCCACCTGAACATTGAGTGCGGTGATGGAAGCCTTCCAATCTTCAGCCAGCTCATGAGCAATCTGAAGCCCCAGGCGCGCATGAGGTCCTCCGCCTATGGGCACCAAGATCCGTCTCACCCTCTCCAGCCCCCGGTCTTTGAGCACCAGCACATTTCCCTTGGCCACCTTAAGCACACCGGCGACATTGGTCCGCTGGATACGAGGGGCCCTGACCTCTCCCCGCCATCCCATCACGATGAGATCTGACTGGGCTGTATCCGCAACACTGAGGACAGCTGAAGGAACACTATGAGCCACAATCGCTCTCGTCCTGGCTCGGACACCCTGCTCAGCAGCGTGTCGGGAAGCCGTATCCAGAAGGGTTTCCTTCTCTTTACGCAGTCTCTCATACTCCAGGCGTCCTGCCTCCAGGGGAGTCTGCCGGGGCACATCTATCACGTGAATCAGTTGAAGCCGGGCCTGCCTTTGCCGGGCTAAAGCCGTACTCACCGTGAGAAGCGATTTTTCTGTCTCTGGGTTGGCCAGAGGAACAAGAATCACAGGCAGGATCTCACCGCGGGTTGCGAGATATTCTTCTCCCCTGGCTACCAGAGGCTTTATGATCTTTTGCTGGAGAAGGATATTCGAAGCTCCTACCAAGTGGGTCTCTTTGCGGAGAAATATCACATACCAGATAAAACTGGAAGCAATGATCATATTCCCGATGACCAAAGAGACTCGGGAGGTGTTGATGATGACAAAAATGCAGCCCAGCAATCCTAACAAGGGCACCAAAGGATAGCCAGGCGTCTTAAAACTTGGCTTATACCACTCCAGTTTGGTATACCGCATCAGCATACAGGCCAGAGCGATAAGAGCGTAAAGCACCAGGCTGAGAAATCCGGCCACCTCGGCCAAAAGCTCCAGATGGCGTCCGATAAGAATCAGAAGCAGCATGGTTATCACAGTGGTCACCCCGATAGATCGGTATGGAGTCCTGAAGTGAGAATGGATCTGATTGAACCAGCCGGGTAGAAGCTGATCACGCCCCATGGCAAAACTGATGCGGGAAGCAGCCATGACGCTGGCATTAGCTGAAGAAATGGTAGCTAAAATCCCTCCCAGAAGAATCAGGATAAAACCTCCTTTCCCCATTAGGATTCTTGCCAGATCCATCAAAACTGTTTCACTGGCCATCTCCGGATGATTGTACTCTCTAAGACCCAGGATGCAGAAAACCACAGCACAGTAGATGATGGTCACAATCACCACCGAGCCCACCAGGGAAAGAGGAAGATTGCGGTTGGGATCCCTGACCTCTTCAGAAATGGCAGAAATCTCAGCAAAGCCCATGAAGGTGATAAACAGTATGGGCAAGGTTATCAACACTCCGTTTATTCCTATTTCCGGAGGCACGAAAGGGGTGAGCTTCGCCAGGTTTAAATCAAAAACGGCCCAGGCAACGAAAAACGCCAGCACAAAAAGCAGGATAACCACGATGACAAACTGGGTGCCCCCCGTTTCTCTGGCACCGATGAAATTAAGAATTCCTAACAAGACTGTCATAGACAGAGCAACCATGGTAGGAGAAGCTCCCAGGACACCGCTCAAGTAGTGACCAAACCCTATCATATAAAAGGCCGAGGCAAAGATAAGACTCAACCACAAGCACCAACCCATGATCGATCCCACCAGCGGACCAAAAGAGCGCACCACAAACAGATAACCCCCGCCAGCATAAGGCATCCCGGTGGATAACTCAGCCATGGACAGCGCAATCAGTACGGCAATCAGCCCACAACTGGCAAATGAAACCAGAACCGCAGGTCCGGCTTTGCTGGCCACAATCCCCGGAAGGACAAAAATTCCAGCCCCAATCATGGTCCCTACTCCCACCGAAAGGGCTGCTCCCAGTCCCAAATCACGAGCCAGACGGGCCTTGTGGTTTGCGTTAGGATCGGCAGTGCTCATATTTGCTTTTGATCACCTAGGCAGCTAAGGATAATCAAACAGCTAATTCTTGATTTTAACCGGAAAAGGAGGCCGCTTCGGTTTGGGCTGCGGATTATCCTTGAGTTTTTTCATCACCACTTCAATGGCTTTTTCCAGTTGAGGATCCTTTCCTTCGAGGACCGCATCCGGCCTTTGTTCTACTTCAATATCCGGAGGAACACCTTCATTCTCCACCACCCAGCCATCCTCTGTCCAGATGGCCAAATTGGGAGCGGTCACATATCCTCCGTCCATAAGGATGGGAAAGCCCAGTGTTCCTACCAGACCACCCCAGGTTCTCTTTCCGATCAGCAGGCCCAAGTTGAGCTTGCGGAACATCCAGGGAAGCAGGTCACCTCCAGATCCCGCCAGTTCATTGATGAGCATCACTTTGGGTCCCTGGATGGAAGCGGCTGGCGTTTTGAGCTCTGCACCGTAGCGCATATGCCAGTAGCAGATCAAAGGTCGCCTGAGGATATCGATGTAATAATCGGCCACCTGTCCGCCTCCGTTAAACCGCTCATCCACGATGATGGCCTCTTTGTCCACCTGGGGGAAAAAGTAGCGCTTGAAATAGGTGTGGCCTAAAGTGGTGGTGTTGGGCACATAGACATAGGCCACCCGGCCGTCAGTGGCTTTATGGACTTTTTTCATGTTTCCTTCCACCCAATCGCGATTCCTGAGGGCCCTCTCATTTTCCAGAGGGACCACAGATACTGTCCGGGAATCTTTCCCGTCAGGATGAGGCCCCACGGTGATCTCGATGAGCTTTCCTGCCGTGTTCTCGAACAAACTGAAAAGATTTTGGGGCGGTCTGAGTTCTTTTCCCTGAACAGCAAGCAAATATTCCCCTTCTCTCACATCCACTCCTGGTTCAGTCAGAGGAGACCGCAGTTCTGGATTCCAGTTCAGCCCTCCATAAACTTTTTTAAACCGATAGCGGCTGTTTTCAATCACATAGTCAGCTCCCAGCAGCCCCCCGGGCACCTGCTCTCGGGGCTTGAGGATGGTATCACCACCGGCTACCCGGTGGTGACCTACCCGCAGTTCGCTGCACATCCACTGGATGACCCGGTTGAGATCGCTCCGGCAGGAGAGATGAGGCAGGAAGACCGCGTATTTCTCTTTCATAGCCTGCCAGTCCACACCATGCATGTCGGGGGCGTAAAAATAGTCGCGGTTGATCCTCCAGGCTTCATGGAATATCTGTTTCCATTCAGTCCCGGGATCGATATGAACCTCTACGGCCTCGGTTTTGATCTTGCCCTCTCCGGGTTTTGCTTTTCCTGAGGCAGAGACGATTCCCCACTTCTCACCAGAAACATACAGGATTTTTTCTTTATCGGCAGAGAGCAAATACCCGTTCACCTCAGGCATGATCACTTCATCTTTGCGCTTCTGGAGGTCGAACTTATGGAGTTTGGTTCCTTTGGCTCTAGTGCTCTGGCTTCCAGGAGGAGCTTCCAGATAAAAAATTTCTCCTTCTTTTCCGGCTTGGAGGCTGAAATAATTGCCCTTGGGGATGGGCAAAGCAAGTATCCGGTAGTTGATTCCTTCAAAATCCACAGAAAAGGGCTGGGATTTCTTTTCTTCTTTTTTTTCTGGCTTCTCTTTCTCCTCCAATCCTTTTTCTTCGTCGCTCTCCTTGGCCAGGGGGGATGGAATATCTTTGCCAAGCACAGCCAGCCAGACAGATCTAGTCATCTCCATATCAGCACTGGACATGGCGAACCACTGTTTGACCGGACCGGCATCCGTAGAAGAAAAAAAGTAAACATACTTCCCGCTTTCATCAAACACCGGGCAGGCCACATCACTCATGCCCTCAGTGATGGGGTATGACTTATCCTCCTCTGTGGAATAGAGATAGACCTTCTGGATGTAAGAAGCTGTGTTCAAGGTGTAGGCAATCCATCTGGAATCGTGAGACCACACAGAATGGATAGTTTTGGCGCGCATGGGGCCGTAAAGATACTCAGAGGCGATCTTCTTGACCTGTCCTGTGTTTAAGTCAATCCAGTAAAGACTCCAGGAGTTATCAGCAAAGGAAATTTTTTGGCTGTCCGGAGACCAAACCGGTGTATCATAAAATCCTGCTCCAGAAACGGGGAACTTCCTGACTTCTCCCTTGCCGTCCTGGCTGGCCACATGGAGTTCATACCCACCCGATTCATCTGAAAAATAAGCAATATATTTTCCATCCGGTGACCAGATGGGTGACCGCTCATGGATTCCGGTGGTTTTGGTCAAATTGCGGGGATCTCCTTTCTCAGCCGGAACAGTAACCACCTCACCCCGAAACTCAAAAACAGCCCTGGCCCCTGAAGGCGAGATGGAGGCATTACGGATATATTGGTTTCCCTTAACATAACGGGGCCTGATCTCAACAAGATCAGCAGCCACTCCGATGGCTAACCTGGTGCTTTTCTCTTCCTCAGGGTCATAAATATGGAGGTGTCCGGCCTGCTCATAAATGATTTTTCCTCCCCCTGCAGAAGTGTGGAGGATGGGAAAATCATCATGTCCGGTGAGCTGGAGGATTTCTTTAGAAAGAATATCATAGGAAAACAGGTTGAATTCTCCGTTTCTGTCTGAGCGAAAATAGATTTTTTCTCCCATCCACATGGGATCTGTGTCGTTGCAGCGTCCTTCCGGTTGAGGAATCTCTTCTACAGAATGGCCGCTGAAAGTGTAAAGCCAGATAGTAGAGACAGTTCCTCCTCGGTAATTTTTCCACTGATGAAAGGCTTCAGGCAGCGGGGTGTAGGCCATTCTGGTTCCATCAGGAGAGTAGGAGGCCTTAAAAGCACGGGGAATTTCTAAAGGGCGGGGAAATCCTCCTTCCAGGGGAACGGTGAAAAGCTGCGTGTATCCCCTGGTAAAAACATACCGGGATGAGATAAACAGCACTTCTTGGCCGTTAGGGGTGAATCCGCGGACCGTATCTGAACCAGGGTGCCAGGTCAGCCGCCGGGGAATCCCGCCTTCCGCACTCACCACATAAACATCTGTGTTTCCTTCATACTGGGCACTGAAAGCGATATGCTTTCCATCTGGGGAAAAGGCGGGATTGGACTCCACCCCTTCATCAGAAGTCAGCCTGCGAACCGCTGATCCATCCATGTCGGCCACCCATAAATCACCGGCATAGACAAAAGCAATTTGTGACTGGCTTAAAGCGGGCTGGTTGAGAAGCCTGGTGTCTTCAATATCCACTCCATACAGGAAAGCATGCAGGCACACCCACAAGAAAAAAACCATCAATCCTGAATAAAGACTCTTTTTCATCATAACCTCCTTGCCTTTCATTGGGCGTTATCTTAAAGGCATCTCATCCAAGGATGAGGCCGTAAAAACAGGGCCATCTCCTCCTTCTGATACCGGAAAAGCCAAAAAATGATCTGTCACCAATAATAATACTTTGGGTTCAGTGGGTTTGATATATTCTTCAAGAACGCCTATCCCCTGTATATAAACGGTGTTTTCTCCTGCTAATCTTCACCAGTTTAAACTAAGCTTATAGCATGAGAAAAATCAAAAAGCAAGATGCATCCGCAAGCATCTCTATTTCCATGATGAGGGTGAGGGATGGGGGGTCGTCAGCACGCTAATTTTCCCCCCCGAGTGCTCGGAGGGGTAAAGAAAATGGGGACATGTACCAATTTCTATCATGTTTTAACACTAAATCAAACACAGAAATTGGTAACGTGTCCCTATTTTCTTGATAATGTTTTTGCGATCTTGATATTTATTCTCCTTTCTTTTAGGATGAGGAAAAATCAAAAGAAAGGATAGACCTGATGGGGAAAAAAATTTTTATCTTTTTGCTGGCAATCATCTTATTTATTCCCTTTGTGAACTGCAGAAAAAATCAGCCGCCGCAGGAAAAATCACCCTCAGAGGTGGATGAAAAAGGCAGCCCAGGCGACCTCCGGGTGACATTTGTAAGCCCTAAGGGAAAAACCGACGCCCCTCATCAATCAGAGACCATAGTGGTGGTCTTTGACCAGCCCATGATTCCTCTGGAAGCGCTTCAAGAAGACAAAGAACTTCCCCTGCACCTCCATCCTTCTTTTAAGGGAGAATACCGCTGGCTGAATCCGAAGACCCTGACTTTCTCTCCCCGGGAACGCTTTCCCTACTCCACAGAAATAAGAGTCAGCGTTCCTGCCGGCACCAAGTCGTTTCAAGGTGCTTCCCTGAAACAGGACTTTACGTGGACTTTCCGCACCATTGTTCCCCGCCTGATCAGTCATTTCCCCGGAAAAAATCAAAAATGGATTCCTTTGGATTCCCCGGTTGTCCTTGTTTTCAATCAATCCATCCAGCAGAAAAAAGCCAGAGAATTTCTGTCTGTTGTGGAAATCAGTCCGGATAATAAAGAAAATCCCGTGGGTTTCCATCTTTCCTCTCCGTCGAAAAAACAGTTGGAAGAAGAAGAGATCAAAGCAGCTCCTGATGAAGTGCTTTGGCTTGAGCCCGAAGAAAAATTCAAACCAGATCATTCCTATCATGTGGAGGTCAGAGCAGGCCTTCCTGCTCAGGAAGGCCCTCTGGGCATGGAGAAAAGCCAGCATTTCAAATTTGAAACATTCAAAAAATTTACCTTTATGAAACTGGAAATGCCCGAAAAAAATGATCCTTCCCGCCCTCTCCGGCTTCATTTTTCTAATCCGGTAAAATACAAGGACTTCATCGGAAAAATTCACTTTGAACCCTCTGTGGAAATTCCCGATTACTATTTCCACCGGGACTATGCCAGTTCCACCCTATGGCTGACCCTTCCCCTGGAGCCAGAAACAGATTATTCCATGGTGATCGAGTCGGGTTTAAAAGATAAATTCGGAAATGAACTGGAAAAAGATGTCTCCCTTAAGTTCTCCACTTCCTCCTATCCTCCTTCCGTTTCCATCCACTCCGGACAGGGAATCATAGAATCTTACGGTGATCTCCGCTTCCCCCTGAATGTGATGAATACTGAACAGGTCTTTCTCCAGGGAGCCAGAGTGCAAAAACATGAGGTCATTCCTCTACTTTCCAGAAGAAAGATATTCTGGTCCAGTGAAAAACTGATCAAAGAAAAATTCTTTGATCTGGAAAAAAATCTGGAAATTGAAATCCAGCCCAACAAAAGAAAGATTTTTCCTGTAGAGTTAAAACCTCTGCTTCCAGATCATCATGGTTTTGTTTTTCTCCAACTGGACACCCACTCTTCTGAAAAATGGGACCGCTATCCCAAGACTTTTCTCCAGGTTACAAATATAGGGCTCTCAGGGAAATTCTCCCCTGAAAACAACCTCATCTGGGTCACCGAACTCAAAACCGGCGAGCCTTTATCCGGGGCAAAAGTGGAGATAAGAGACCAACACAACAAGATTCGCTGGCAGGGAAAAACAGGCCCGCAGGGAAAGGTCCAGACACCGGGATGGAAGCCTCTAGGAATAAGAAGCGATAAACCATGGCAGAAACCCCGTCAATGGGTGCTGGTGACCCATGAAAACGACTCAGCCATCATTTCTTCCGAATGGGGAACAGGGATTCACCCCTACCATTTTGGCATTCGCTATGACTGGAAGCCTCAACCTGAAAGGTTTCAAGGCTATTTATTCACGGAGAAAGGAATCTACAGAGCTGGAGAAGACGTTCATATCAAGGGCATAATCCGCCAAAGGGAAAAAGGCAGGTGGCAGCTTCCTTCCATCCAAGAAGTGGAATGTAAAATCTTAGACCCTTTCCAAAAAAGTGTTTTCCACAAGAAAATCGAACTCGACTCCTATGGGTCCTTGGCTTTGGATTTCCGCACTGATGAGAAAGCTCCTTTAGGACCTTACCAGATACAGGGCAAAATCCCACCCCTCCACAAAAAAGGAAAGCCCTTCATCCTTCATGGTTCTTTCCGAATAGAAGCCTTTCGTCCTGCCCGCTTTCAGGTTCACCTCCGCACCTCAGAAGAAAGTTATGTTTTTGGCGATACATACCAAGCAGAGGTGACAGGCACCTATCTTTTTGGGGGCGCCATGTCCCGCCAAAAAATCAGCTGGCATCTCCGCCTCAATCCCACCTCATTCAATCCCCCTGGCCACCCAGACTATATCTTCGGCAATCAGATGGATGGCGGGGATGAGGAGGGAGAAGAGAGGAGCCGCCTTCTCTCTTCGGGGGAATCGACGCTGGATGAACAGGGAAAGCTTCACCTGTCCTCAAAACTCATGCCTGAAAAGGAAAGAGATTCCATGCTGGCCACCCTGGAGGCCACTGTCCAGGGGCCCAGCCGCAATTCCATCTCCAGCCGGACCCAAAACATTGTCCACCGCGGGGAATACTACATCGGGTTAAAGCCGGGGGCTCTCTTCCTGAAAAAGGGAAAAGAACTCCAAGTCAACCTGATTTCAGTCAGGCCTGATGGGACCCTGATTTCCGGGAAAGAGATTCTTTTGTCCCTGCTCAAAAGAGAATGGCATTCAGCAAGAAAAAAAACCATAGGAGGCCGGTACAACTGGATGAGTGAGAAAAAAGACACCCAGATAGATTCTCGTCTGATTCAAACCAAAAAAACGCCTCAGAAAGCCTCTTTCCTCCCAGAAAAATCGGGATTTTATATTCTGCGGGCTGAAGGAAAAGACCGCCGCGGCAACACGATCACCACCACCACCTATTTTTATGTGACCGGGGAGGATTACATCCCCTGGAAAAGAAGAGACGATGACACCATCGAGCTGGTGGCGGATAGAGAAGAATACGCTCCAGGAGAAGCGGCCAAAATACTGGTGAAATCACCTTTCCAGAAAGCAAAGGCTCTGGTGACTGTGGAAACAGATCTCATCCTGGAGAACAGAATCTTGGAAATCCAGGGAAGCTCTGAGGAAATCACCGTTCCCCTCCGTTCTGATTATATCCCCAATGTTTATATCTGCGTTCTTATGGTTAAAGGAAGGACATCTCCCCGGTCCCCAGATAGAGACCAGGATCTTGGAAAGCCTTCATTCAAAATCGGTTACATCAACCTCAAGGTCAATCCATCAGAAAAGAGGCTTCAGGTGGATATCCATAAGGACCAGAAAGTTTATAAGCCTCAACAGAAGGTCAACTTAAAACTGAAGGTCAAAGACTGGAAAGGACAGGGCATCCCCGCTTCTCTTACCGTGGCGGTGGTGGATGTGGGGGTGCTGAACCTCATCGGCTACAAAACACCCCATCCCTTCACTTATTTTTATGCTGACAGGCCTTTATCCGTCCAAACCTCAGACACACGATTTCACCTGATCGAACAGATGGGATACGGGGTAAAAGGAGAGGAAGTGAGCGGAGGAGGCAGGGAAATGGCCAAAGCAGCAGCTCCTTCCCTTGCCCAGGTGACTTTACGGGGTGACTTCAAAGCCACCGCCTACTGGAATCCTTCGCTGACCACAGATGAACAGGGAAACGCATCCTTGAGCTTTACACTTCCGGATAACCTCACCACTTTCCGGATTATGGCCTTAGCCCAGACCACTGATTCCAGATTCGGACATGCCCAATCGGATTTCCAGACCTCCAAAAGCCTTCTTCTGATGCCTTCCCTCCCTCGATTGGCCCGACTGGGAGACCGCTTCCAGGGAGGGGTCACTGTTCACAATTTCACTTCCCGGAAAGGAAAAGTGTCTTTGAGCTGTGAGGAAAAAGGGATATCCCTCCTGAATAAGAACAGAATCCGCCGTTTTTCACTGGAAGCAGGAGAATCAAAAGAAATACTCTATGACTTTGAAGTGAAAAAGCCAGGAAAAGCAACCCTTGCCTTCAAAGCTAAGATGGGTGAAGAAACAGATGGTCTGGAGATTGCCTTCCCCTTGAATATGCCCCGGCCCACCGAAACAGTGGCTCTTTTTGAAAAGACCCAGGAATCCAGGAAAGATAAAATCCGTATTCCCGATGGTATCTTCGCCCGGGAAAGTCACATTCAGGTCACAGCTTCTGCCTCTGCTCTTTCCGGTCTTAAAGGGACAGTGGATTTCCTCACTTCCTACCCCTATCTCTGCCTGGAGCAGAGGCTGAGCGCCCTCCTTCCCTACTTAGTGGCCCCTGATGTTATTCTGGAGTTCAACCTGAGCCCGCTCAATCAGGAAGAAATCCGCGAATACGTCCAGAAAAATCTGCCAAAGATATATGATTACCAAAAAGAGAACGGGGGTTTTGGATTCTGGCCTGAATCTTTACATGACTCTCCCTTTCTTACCTGCTATGCCCTGTTTGCCCTGGCAAAAGCTCAGAAGGCAGGCTACCAGGTGAACCAAGGCCGGATGGAAGAAGCAGCCAGATACCTCAGAAACCTCCTGGCTCAAAAATCCATCCACAAGAAATATCCCTACAACCTGAGAACCTGGAGAACAATCCAGGCCTTCACTCTCTATTGTTTGGCTCTTGTGGATAAACCCGAACCATCCTATTCCCAAAAGCTGTTTTCCGAAAGAGAAGAGCTGTCGCTTTTCGGAAAGACTCTTCTTCTTAAAGCTCTTGTTCAAGGGAAAGATTCCTCCGATGCCCGGGAAGTCTTGCTCAAAGACCTGACCAACTATATCAAAGTCACGCCCACCATGGCCCATTTTCAGGATGACGAGGGCAGAGGGGGAGGATGGATTTATTCCTCCACTGTTCGGACCACTGCTTTTATTCTTCAGAGTATGATGGAAGTTGGAACCCGGCATTCATTTCTTCCCCAAATGGCGCGCTGGCTGGTGGAAAAGAGAAAAGCGAAATCGTGGAGATCCACTCAGGAAAATTTCTTTGTGTTC
The DNA here is from genome assembly GCA_046538375.1 of Candidatus Aminicenantota bacterium. Classification (GTDB taxonomy): domain Bacteria; phylum Acidobacteriota; class Aminicenantia; order Aminicenantales; family Aminicenantaceae; genus JBKHJA01. Next base: position 28,098 of record JBKHJA010000007.1, on the reverse strand, counting down.
TATGCCCTGAACGAGTTCTACCGACGGTATGAGAAAATCCAGCCTGACTTCAAAGTCAAAATCTCACTGGAAACAAAACATCTTCTTGAAGAAATATTCCAGGATAGGCCAGGTAAAACGGTAACCGCACAGACTTCCCTGGCCTCTTTTACCCAGGGAAAAACCGTGCCTCTTAACATCAGCCTGAAAGGAAAAGGGACTCTGTATTATGAGACAAGAATGACCTATACGCCCCGATACAAGCTTCCACCCAGAGATCGGGGTTTCGGCCTTTCCAAAGAGATCCTTACTGTGGAGGGAAAACCCCTCCAGTCTGTTAAAGCTGGCTCTCTGGTGGTGGTCAAGCTGCAGATTGTGGTTCCCAGAGAGAGTCTTTTCGTGGTGGTGGATGATCCTCTTCCTGCCGGTTTGGTGGCGGTCAATCCCACTTTTGTCACAGAAAGCCAAGAGCAGCAGCGCCGGCTGCGCCAGATGGAAGATAAAAAAAACAGAATATGGTGGAGAGGATTCAACCATACGGAAATGCACGATGACAGGGTTCTCCTTTTTGCACATTCCCTGCCGCCAGGAATTCACACTCACACCTATCTGGCCAGAGCATTGACTTATGGCCGTTTCCACACTCCGGGCACCAAAGCAGAAGAGATGTACTCCCCTGAAGTCTTTGGGAGGGGAGAAGAACTCCTCTTAGAAATCACCAAATGAACCGCATCAAAAAGTTATCCATGCTGTTCATCCTGGGTACTGCTCTGCTGTTTTTTTCCACTCTTTATCTTCCCCTCTCCCGTGAAAAACTCTCGGCCGCACCAGTGATTTCGCTGCGGATTGTGGACCGCCACAAGGTGACTTTGAGAGAGGTGCTCTCTGATGAAGGGGGCCGTTGCCGCTGGGCCAAACTTGAACACATCTCGCCTCATCTTGTCCAGGCCACAGTAGCTGCTGAAGACAAACATTTTTTTCTCCACCCGGGTGTGGATTTTCTGGCTGTGTTGAGGGCCTTTCTCCAGAATATAAAAAAGGGACGGGTGGTCTCCGGCGCTTCCACCATAAGCCAACAACTGGCCAGAAATATCACTCACCGCAGGCGGAATATCTTTTCCAAAATCTATGAAGCATGGCTGGCCTTAAGATTGGAAAAGAATCTGGAGAAAGAAGAGATCCTGGCTCAATATCTTAACCGTATATGCTATGGAAATCAGGCTTACGGCATCGAAGCCGCTTCCCGTCTCTATTTTGACAAAAATGCTTCTGACCTTTCTCTGGCTGAGGCTGCTTTCCTGTCCGGGCTTCCCCGCTCTCCCTCAAAGCTTAATCCTTACCGTCACTTTCATCTGGCCAGAAAAAGGCAGAAAGACATCTTAAATAGAATGTGGCGGCTGGGCTATATTGATCCTCAGGAACTTTCTTGCTCACTTGAAGAAAAAATTGTGATTTGCTCAGAAAAAGTAAAGTTCCGTGCCCCCCACTTCTGCGACTTTATCCTCAAAGCCATGCCTTTATCGGAACGGAGAAAATGGGCCGTCATCCACACCACCCTTGATTATCCACTCCAGGAAAAAGTGGAGTCCCTGGTTAAAAACCACATCCGCGCTCTCGAGGATAGAGGAATATCCAATGCTGCGGTGGTGGTTTTAGAAAATGAGACCGGGGCCATCCTGGCCATGGTAGGATCAAAAGACTTTTTTGATGATCCACACCAAGGACAGGTCAACGGAGTCCTCTCCCTTCGCCAACCCGGATCCACATTAAAACCTTTCACCTATGCCCTGGCTTTAGAAAATGACATGACCGCAGCCACCGTCATCGAAGATAAGGCCATCCAATTTTCTACCCCTCTGGGTGCCTACAGACCTCAGAACTATGATCAAAAGTACCATGGGCCGGTCAGCCTGAGAACCGCTTTGGCCTGCTCTTACAATATACCGGCTGTTTCCGTGCTCCGCACTATAGGCCCTGATCTTCTTTACCTCAGGCTCAAAAAACTGGGTCTTAAAAGCCTCAGGCGGGGCCCCGGCTTCTACGGAATCGGTCTGACCCTGGGGAATGGTGAGGTCACTCTTCTGGAGCTGGCCAGGGCTTATGCCACCCTAGCCCGGGGCGGAATTTACCTGGAAGAGAAATCCATCCTGAGCCTCACAGGAATGGAAAGAAGCAGGATCACCACTCCCCGGAGCCCCAAGGCAAGGCGGATATCCTCTCCTCAGGTGTCTTTCATCCTGACCCACATCCTATCAGACCCCGATGCCCGTATTCCCTCCTTTGGCTACCATTCTGCGTTGAATGTCCCCTTTCCCTGCGCTGCCAAGACAGGGACATCTAAAGATTTCAGGGATAACTGGACTGTGGGCTACACACCCAAACACACGGTGGGAGTGTGGGTGGGTAACTTCGACGGAAAACCCATGCACAGGGTCTCGGGAATAACAGGATGCGGCCCCCTTTTTAAGGATGTCATGCTGCTGGTAGAAAAAAAAGATCCTGGAGGTCGATTCGAGGAACCTGAAAAACTGGTTCATAGAAGAATCTGTCCGCAGACAGGAAAACTGGCTTCTGTGTCCTGTCCCGGATACAGGGAAGAAATTTTTATCCAGGGAACAGAGCCGCACCACATCTGTTCGTTTCATCAAAAAGACCTGATTTCCTCCAAGAGTGAACACTTTACTTCTGTTCAAGATAAATCTTCAGAGCTTCGAGTCACCTCACCCCAGGATGGAGACATCTTCAAGATTGATCCTGTTCTCCACAGGAGATACCAGGCGGTCAAACTCGAAGTTTCTTTCCCTGGCCATACCAGAATTGAACGGGTGGAGTGGTGGGCCAACAGCCAGAAAATCGGGGAAAGTGCCTTCCCCTTTTCTTTCCTCTGGCCGCTGAAGCCTGGATTTTATACAATCAAAGCCACAGCCAGGGAAGGAGGACTGGAAAGCCAGCCGGTGAGAATAACCGTATGGCCCTGATTATTTATTAAGGAGCGCTTAAGATGAAAAGAAGAGAAGCTCTTATCACCTTAAGCGGTATGGCCTTTGCAGGCCCCCGCTTGTTCTCAAAAAAAGAAAGGAGAAAACAAATGAAGAAACAAATCAAAACAGATAAAGCTCCAAAAGCTATCGGACCCTATTCTCAGGCCATCGAGGCTAACGGCTTTATCTTTGCTTCCGGTCAAATACCCATTCATCCGTCCACAGGAGAGCTGATGACCGGGAGCATCCAGGACCAGACCCGCCTGGTTCTCAACAACCTCAAGGCTGTACTGGAAACAGGAGGAAGTTCCCTGGACAGAGCGGTGAAATGCACAGTTTTTCTTCAGGATATGAATGATTTTTCTGAGATGAATGCTGTTTACGGAGAATTTTTCAAACCTCCTTATCCTGCCCGGGCTGCGGTCCAGGTGGCCCGGCTGCCCAAAGATGTGAAGGTGGAGATAGAAGCCATAGCCTTAAAATAAACTCCTGAAAGAAAATGGGACACGTTACCAATTTCTGCCGTTGATTTAGTATTAGTATGATAGAAATTGGCTGAAATTGGTACATGTCCCTATTTTCTGGTTTTTATCTCTATTGCGGATTGTCAAAAAAAGAGGTAAAATTTTTATGTCATGCCTATCTATGAGTTTGTTTGTAAAAAATGCGGGAAGCACTTCGAAAGCCTGGTTTCGGTAGGGAGAGAAAAGGAGGTTTCCTGTGAGGCATGCGGAAGCAAAAATATCGAAAAACTCATCTCCTCTTTCGGTATAGGAGGGGGAAGCAGCCGAATCTCCTCATCTTCAGACGCCTGCCCCACCTGCACAGCTAACACCTGCACCACCTGTAAATAAAACAACTCCTTCTCTGATTTCGCATATTCCTTGACTTTCATCCAGGCATAAATAAATATATCCTTATTCATGAGGCACGAAGTCCGGATCGGTGTGGATACAGGCGGAACCTTCACCGACTTTGCTGTCTACGCAGATGGGAAGATCAGAATCAACAAAATTCCTTCCACTCCTCAGAATCCCTCATTGGCCATCCTTGAAGGAATTAAAGATATTCTGAAGGAAAAACCTCAGGCTGTGGTCATCCACGGGACCACGGTGGCCACCAACTCTCTTCTGGAAAGAAAAGGAGGGCGGATTGCCCTCCTCACTACAAAGGGATTCGAAGATGTTCTGTTCATCGGCCGTCAGACCAGACGCCATCTGTACAGTCTAAAGGGGGAAAAGAGAACCTCTCTTCTTCCCAGAAACCGCTGCTTTGGGGTGGAAGAGAGGATATCAGCTTCAGGCAAAGTGGAAAAAGAAATCTCCGTTCCAGGAATCATAACCATTCTAGAGAAAATAAGAAAAAACAACATCGAGGCTGCGGCTGTTTCTCTCATTCATGCCTATGCCAACCCTGCTCATGAAAAAATCATAAAAAAAAAGCTGTCCGAGGAAAAAATCCTGGTTTCTCTGTCATCTGAGATTCTTCCTGAATACCGCGAATACGAAAGGACAGCCACCACCGCTGTCAATGCCTACCTCATGCCGGTTGTCCACCGCTATCTCTCTGACTTAGAGAAGAAAATGGAAAAAGCTGAACTGCGGGTGATGCAGTCCAACGAAGGCTACATTTCGCCGGCCAAAGCCAAAAGGGAACCCATACGCACCGCCCTTTCTGGCCCGGCAGGAGGAGTGGTGGGTGGATTTGAATTAGCCCGGCGGGCGGGCTTTATCCATATTATCACTTTCGACATGGGGGGAACCTCCTGTGATGTTTCTCTGGTGGACGGCAGAATAAGAAGAACCAGCGAAAATTGGATTGGAGATTTTCCTGTGCGGATGCCTATCATCGATATCCATTCCGTGGGTGCTGGAGGCGGCTCCATAGCTTATGTGGATAAAGGAGGTTCCCTGCGGGTGGGACCTCAGAGTGCCGGTGCTGATCCCGGCCCTGCCTGCTACGGTCAAGGAAGTTTCCCTACGGTCACCGATGCCAACCTGGTTCTGGGACGGCTGGTCCCAGAGTTTTTTTTAGGTGGGGAGATGGAAATTCATCCTAAGAGAAGTCATCATGTTCTGGGAAATCTGGCCAGAAAAATCGATAAGTCTCTGCTGGATACGGCTGCTGGCATCATCAAGATCGCCAATGCCAATATGGAAAAAGCCATCCGGGTGATATCCATCGAGCGGGGCTTTGATCCGCGCCAGTTCTCGCTGTTTTCTTTTGGAGGAGCAGGAGGAATGCACGCTGCAGAAATGGCTTCTCATCTCCAGATGGCAGGAGTCATAGTTCCCAAAAATGCAGGTGTCCTCTCTGCCCTGGGGCTTCTCCTGGCCGAATCCATCAAAGACTACTCTCAATCTGTACTCAAGACGGCACACCTCACCAGCCCAGAAGAATTGGAGAATCACCTGGTTAAGCTCAGGAGAAAAGGACTCAAAGAGATGAAAGAAGAAGGTTTTTCTCCCACCAGAGTCAAAATTTTATCCTTCCTCGATCTCAGGTATTTAGGCCAGTCTTATGAAATCACCCTGCCTTTTCGCAAAAATTTCGTCTCAGGTTTTCATAAAGCCCATCAAAAACTTTACTCTTATCATCATCCCCAAAGACCTGTTGAAATCGTCAACGTCAGAGTCAAAGCAGTGGGGCTGAGCAGGAAAATCAAGATGCCCAGATTTCCTAAAGGAGACGCAAAACCCCAGCGGGCGTTCATAAAGGAACAGGATCTTTTCTATGAAGGACGCAAATACTCTGCTCCGGTCTATGACCGTTCCCTCCTCTTTCCCGGAGACAAACTGAAAGGCCCTGCCCTGGTGGCTGACCGGGAATCCACCACTTTTCTGCCTCCTTTCTTTACCTTACAGGTGGACGGGCTTCTCAATTTGATTATCCAGGTGCAAAACAAAAACCATGAATGAATTTGATCCCATCGAACTGGAACTTTTCAAGAACATTTTTATCTCCATTTCTGAGGAAATGGGGGCTGTGCTGGGCCGCACCTCCCTTTCTCCAAACATCAAAGAAAGAAAAGATTTTTCATGTGCCCTGTTCAACAAAAAAGGGGAAACCTTTGCTCAAGGCTCTCATATTCCTGTCCACCTGGGAGCCATGCCTCTTTCCGTCCAGGCTGCCTTGAAAACGGTTGATTTTAAGGAGGAGGACCTGGTGATTCTCAATGATCCTTACCGAGGAGGAACCCATCTTCCTGACATAACCTGCATATCGCCATTTTACGCCCAGAAAAAACTGGCCTTTTTTGTGGCCAACCGTGCTCATCATTCAGATGTGGGGGGTATGACTCCTGGTTCCATGCCCCTGGCCACTGAGATATATCAAGAAGGACTGATCATCCCTCCTTTAAAAATCATCAATAAAGGAAAATTGAATCAGGAAATTTTCAACCTCATACTCTCCAATGTAAGAACTCCGGAAGAGAGAAAAGGAGATATCCAGGCTCAGATAACTGCCAACCACAAGGGAAAAAAAAGATTAGGGGAAGTGGTCAAAAAATACGGACTGAAAAAGATCCTTGGCTATGCCGGCCTGATTCAAGACTATACAGAAAAAATTCTCCGCAAAACCATCCAGGAAATCCCGGATGGGGTGTACGCTTTTGCTGACTATCTGGATGATGACGGCATCACCAGGGATCCGGTCAAAATAGGCCTCAAGCTAACCGTGCGCAAGGATGAAGCCATTCTGGATTTCAGTTCCTCATCTCCCCAAACGGAGGGAGGGATCAATGCCAACTTTGCGGTGACCTGCTCTGCGGTTTTGTATGTGTTCCGCTCCTTGATCGAAGAAGATATCCCCTTTAACACCGGATTGATGCGGCCTTTGAAAATAAAAGCTCCCTCTGGCTCGGTGGTCAATGCTCTTTTTCCCGCAGCCACTGCCGGAGGAAATGTGGAAACATCCCAGAGGATTGTGGATGTTCTTTTAGGCGCCCTATCCCAGGCTGTTCCAGAGAAAATACCTGCGGCCAGTTCCGGCACCATGAACAACATAGCCTTTGGGGGGTATGACCCGGCTAGGGAAGAAAGCTTCGCCTATTATGAAACCATCGGCGGGGGGATGGGAGCCAGTTCAGCTCTTCCCGGAGTAAGCGGAGTCCATACCCATATGACCAATTCTCTCAATACTCCTCTTGAAGCGCTGGAGAATTACCTTCCTATCAGAATCCAGAGATACAGCCTGCGGCGCAGTTCAGGCGGCCAGGGGAAAAACAAAGGAGGAGAGGGAATCATCAGGGAGTACAAATTTTCTGTACCCACTCAGGTGACCATCATGTCTGAAAGGCGAAAATTTGCTCCTTATGGTGTCCAGGGCGGCAAAAACGGCAGAAAAGGAAAAAACACACTCCTCTCTCCCGGAAAAAAAACGGTTTTGAATTCCAAAGTGAACCTCAAAGTTCAGCCTGGAGATGTGCTGCGCATCGAAACCCCAGGAGGAGGAGGCTATGGGAAGAAAAAATAAGAGGTCCTCGTTCGGTCCGGGTTTTCTGGTGACCGCTGCCTTTATCGGCCCCGGCACGGTGACTTCCTGCTCCCTGGCCGGAGCAAAATTCGGTTATTCCCTGATTTATGCTTTGATCTTCGCCACCATCACCACCCTTGTCCTTCAGGAAATGACAGGAAGGCTGGCTCTTGCATCTGGCTGCGATCTGGCCCAGGCCTTGAGAGAATTTCCTCAAAAAACCCTGAGCAGATGGATATTTATTCTCCTGACTCTCTCCTCCATCACTCTGGGCTGTGCTGCTTATGAGGCCGGGAATATCATCGGCGGTTCCCTGGGACTGGAAATGGTCTCCGCTGTTCCTCAAAAATACTGGGTGGCTCTGATCTCTCTGGCCGCCATTTTCATCCTCAGCAGAAGGAAATACAAACTGGTGGAGAAATTTCTGATCTTTCTGGTATTTTTGATGAGCCTTTCTTTTCTGGCCGCCTTTATCATCCTAAAACCCGACTTCCGGTTAATACTCAAGGGCATGGTTCCCTCTGTTCCTTCAAACTCGCTCTACATTATCTTAGCCCTGGTGGGAACCACCGTGGTTCCTTACAACCTGTTCCTTCATTCCTCAGCGGTAAAAATCAAATGGTCCTCCGCAGGCCGCCTCAGGGAAGTGAGAAAAGATCTCCTGGTTTCCATCTGTCTGGGGGGTATGATTTCGACCTTTATCGTGGCCACTTCAGCGGTGACTTTTTATGAGAAAGGATTCCCTCTGGAGAAGGGAGCACATCTTGCTCAACAGCTCAGCCCTTTATTCGGTCCTTTTACCAATTTTTTTTTCGGGTTGGGCTTCTTCGCCGCCGGAATGAGTTCTGCTCTGACCGCTCCCTATGCCGCTGCTTTTGCCTCTTCCGGTATTCTGGGCTGGAAAGGAGGTCATGATGCTCCCGGATTCAAAGGAGTATGGCTGGCTGTCATCCTGACGGGATTTGTTGTTTCTTTGTTCAATTTCAGCCCTCTGGCAGTGATTGTGTTTGCCCAGGTAGCCAACGGTCTTATCCTGCCGGTGGCTTCTGTATTCCTGCTGGTCATCCTCAACAACCGCCGGAAGATGGGAAAATTGGCCAACAACTGGAAACAGAATGTCATGGGAATCATGATTATCCTGGTGGTTTCCTTTCTGGGCCTTTGGAATATCATCAAAATATTTGTAAGATGAATTATCTTGGATTATTCATGAATTCGCTGGAAACAATGTATATGAGGCAGGAAATTGGGGACATGACCCAATTTTCTGAAATTGGGATGGTGTCCCTAATTTCCCATAATTCATGAATAATCCAGGTAACCCTGCATTATTCACATAGGTTTTTGATTTCCATGAAAAAGGAAATCAGGGACACGATACCGAATTCAAGAGAATTCGATTCATGTCCCGATTTCCCCTGAAATTCATGACTGCATCTGGAAAAACCTTCAATTTAGTGAATAATGCAGGTTATTTTTTTAAGGAGGCATGAATGAGCAATAAGATTTCTCGACGGCGTTTCATCAAGACCTCAACCCAGGCAGGTTTCTTTCTGGGATTGAGCAGTGGATTCAACACCGGGCGAATCTTCCAGACGTCCCACAAATTCGACTGCATCATCAAGAATGGAACCATCGTGGACGGCATCAAAAACAAGGAATACAAAGCTGATCTAGGAATAAGCGGCGAACGTCTGGCGGCCATAGGAAATCTCAATTCAGCCCAAGCAAAATCCGTGATTGATGCTCAGGGCCGGATGGTCTCCCCTGGATTTGTGGATATCCATTCCCATACCGATCTTGAGCTTCTGGCCAATCCCAAGGCAGAGAGCAAAATCAGGCAGGGTGTGACCACAGAACTCGGCGGCAACTGCGGAGGATCTGCTTTTCCCCGCAAAGAACCGCCCTCCCATTACGAAAAAATGATCCAGGAACAACTGAATATTCCCATCGACTGGACAAATCTTGAACAATACCATTCCACCCTGGCCAAAAGAGGGATAGCTGTCAACCACGCCACCCTGGTGGGTCTGGGAACAGTGCGCCGCTATGTTCTGGGAGATGAAAGAAGAGAGCCCACGGCCAAAGAGCTGGATACCATGAAATCTCTGGTCTCAGAGGCCATGGCCCAGGGCGCTTTTGGGCTTTCCTCAGGACTGGAGTATGCTCCTGACCGCTTTTCCAGCACTTCTGAAGTCATCGAACTCTGCCTGGCGGCCTCTAAGCATCAAGGATTCTACGCCACCCATATCCGAAGCGAAGACACTTTCCTGCTGGAAGCGCTGGGGGAGGCTATCCACATCTCAGAGAAAGCAGAGCTCCCCCTTCAGATTTCCCATCTCAAGGCCTGCGGCAGGGAAAATTATTATAAAGCTCCCATGCTCATTGATCTTATAGAAAGAGCGGAAAAAAGAGGACTGGCGGTGAATGCTGACCGCTATCCTTATACAGCCTACAGCACCACCTTAAGTGTCATGTTTCCTGAATGGGCTTTGGCGGGAGGAAGTGAAAAATTCGTGGAAAGGTTAAAAGACAAAGAACTGAGACAAAAGATGAAACAGGAAACGGTGAAAGAAGTTAAGGGCAACAACTCGTGGGAAAGCATTCTCATCGCCTCTGTCAGCAATGAAAAGAACGAACATCTGGTAGGTAAGCGTCTCCATGAGGCTGCACAAGAGGCCAACCAGGATCCTTATGAATTCAGCTGTGACCTTCTTATCTCAGAGGGAGGAGGATTGAGCATCATCGGCTTTGGGATGAGCGAGGAAAATACGGCTCTGATCCTCAGCCATCCTCTGGTGATGCTCTGTTCGGACGGCTCTGCCCTTGCTCCCTACGGCTTTCTGGACAGAGGAATCCCCCATCCCCGAAATTATGGAACTTTTCCCCGTTTTTTGAGCATGTACGTCCGGGAGAAGAAGCTCCTCTCCCTTCCTGAAGCCATAAAGAAAATGTCCTCTCAGCCAGCAGCCAAGATGGGACTCAAAAAAAGAGGAGTCATCAAGGAGGGATATTACGCTGACCTGGTCATCTTTGATCCTTCCTCTGTTTCTGACATGGCCACCTACACAGATCCCAAACAATATCCTCGGGGTATTGATTATGTGATGGTCAACGGCAGGATGGTTGTCGACCATGACACCCATACCGGAGAGCTGCCCGGAAAACCTCTTTCTGGGCCGGGAAAGAAATGAGCAGGGAATAAGGAATCCCAATCAATCCACGGTCAGGGTTTTGCTGATATTTCGGGGCTGGTCAGGATTGATTCCTTTCTGTTGACTCACATAGTAAGCAATCTGCTGGCTGGCCACTGCGGCCAGCAGCGGCGCGGTGAAGTAGTTTTGAGAAGGAAGAGGGATGAGGGCATCTGAATTGAGAGCCAGAGATTCATGGGCAGGAGCCAAAGTGCATATTTTCCCCTTCCGACAGCTCACTTCGTTGATATGCGAGAGAGTCATATGAGCATCTTCCAGGGTGGAGAGAAACAGCACCCAGTCTCCCTGTTTTATGATAGCCAGAGGGCCGTGTTTAAACTCCGAAGAATACATTCCTTCACAGGGGATGTAGGTGATTTCCTTCATCTTTAGAGCTGCTTCTAAGCAAGCGCCGTAACTTATCCCATAGCCCAGATAATAAAGATACTCTTTTTCTGCCAGAACCGAAGCCATCTGCTGGCACTTTTTAGAGGTGGAGGAGAGAGTTTTTTCGATGAGTGAAGGAAAATTTGAGATTTCCCTCTCCACAGAGGAGTTCTTTTTCTGGCGGTCTTCAGCCAGCCTGAGAGACAGATACAGGAAGATGATCACCTGATTGGTGAAGGTTTTGGTGGCCGGCACACTGATTTCTATGTTGGAAAGAAGAGGCAGAAAATTTTTCACCCTGAGCTGAAGAGAAGAACCCAGAACATTGACCACTGCCAGTATTTTTTTTGCTTTTTTTTCTTCCAGGTAGTTCAAAACGCTTACCACATCCTTGGTCTCACCGCTCTGGGAGACCAGAATGTAAGCTCCCCTGGAAAAATCTCCTTTCCCCAGGAATTCCTTGAAAGATCCGGCCACCACCGGAATAGACTCCATGCCAGCGATTTTATTCAAATAATATGCCCCCAGCACACAGGCATTGTAAGACGAACCAGAGCCCACCAGATAAATGTTTTTTTCATTCTTTAGAACCTGGCTGAATTCCTCGGCCTGCTCTGATTCTTTCAAGAAATTGATCAAGGCTTGGGCTTTATCCGGCTGTTCATGGATTTCTTTGAGCATGAAATGGGGATAGTTACCCTTTTTCACCTGCTCCACATCCAGATCACAGCGGTCAGCCTTTCTTTCCACCTTCTCTCCGGAACTGAGTTTTCTGATCTGATAGGAATTCCAGGTGTATTCAATGTATTCTCCATCATAGATGGGAACAATTTTGTTGGTGAAGGGAATGATGGAAGGAAGATCAGAAGAGCAGCAGATAAAATCATCTCCTATCCCCAGGAATAAAGATGAAAAATTTTTGACACCATACATCCTGTCTGATGCTTGGCGGGAAATAACATAGGCATAATCTCCCTTGAGAATGGAGTCTGCCTCCTGGAGAGCCAAATTCATATCCTGCGTCTTTTTGAATTCTTCTTCCACCACATGGACAATCACCTCTCCATCGTTTTCCCCCTGGAAGAGGTGGCCTTTTTTCTGGAAGGCTTTGATAAGCTCCTTGGTATTGATGATATTGCCGTTGTGGGCTCCTACCATCTGCCGGGAACAATCGTAATGAGGCTGGGAATTTTCCTGGGAGGGAGGACCAAAAGTGGCCCACCGAAGCTGGACAATCCCCTTGTTTCCCCTGAGTTTTTCAAAATGCAGCCTGCGGTTAACCTGTTCAATTTCTCCTACGTCCTTGATCAACTCCACAGAGTCATCCCCGAAAGCAGCCATGCCCACAGAGTCATATCCCCTGTAGGTCAGTCTTCTTCCAGCCTGCAGGAGTATCCTGCCCAGATCCTCTCTGTAATCTTTGAACACGATGCCAAAAATGCCGCACATTCTGAATGCTATCCTCGATTGTAAAACTGGCTGATGGACTGGACAATGTAATCCTGTTTCCGGGAGTTCAGCTCGGGATAGATAGGCAAAGCCAGCACCTGGCGCGATGCCTTTTCCGACTCCGGAAAATCCCCCTGTTTGTAGCCCAGGTAAGAAAAGCATTTTTGGAGATGGAGGGGAAGAGGATAGTATACGGCAGTGGAGATGCCTTTTTCCTTTAAGAATTTCTGGAGTTCATCCCTTTTCTGGGCTCTTATAACGTACTGATGATAGGTATGATAGCTCTTTATTCCTGAAGGTTTAAGCAGAGGCTGGGGTGGGAATACCAGATTTCTCTCTTTCAGGCCGGATTCTTCAAACTTCTGGTCATAATAGGAAGCCTTTTCTCTCCTTGCCCCAAGCCATTGGTTCAAGCGGCCAAGCTTAACCCGGAGTATGCCGGCTTGAAGAGCATCCAGCCGGAAATTGCCGCCTATGGTCTCATAATAATACTTGTTCCTGGACCCGTGCACTCTCAACAGCTTCAGCTTCTCTGCCAATCCCTGTTCATCGGTCAGGACCATCCCTCCATCACCAAATCCCCCCAAATTTTTAGACGGAAAGAAAGAAAGAATATTCACATCCCCCATAGCACCCGCTTTTTTGACTCCTTCAGAAAAGGCATATTCAGACCCGATGGCCTGGGCAGCATCTTCCATCACCGTGAAATTGTATTTCCCTGCCAGCCCCAGGATAGGCTCCATATCTGCGCATTGTCCGTAAAGATGAACGGGGAGAATCACCTTGACCCGGGTATCTGCTCGGTCTTTTATCCGATCTTCGAGCAGTTTCTCAAGTTTCAGGGAGTCGATATTGAAGCTTTCTCTGTGGATATCACAGAATACAGGCCTGGCTCCTAACCTGGCGATGGCTCCAGCAGTGGCAAAAAAAGTAAAAGGAGTGGTGACCACTTCATCTCCCTCCCCCACTTCTAAAGCCATCAAAGAAGCCAGAAGAGCATCAGAACCAGAAGAAACACCCACCGCATATCTCGTGCCGCAGTAAGCGGCGACCTCTTTTTCCAGAGATTCGACTTCTGAGCCCAGGATGAATCTCTGGGATGAGATCACTTCCTTTATCTTCTGCTCCACTTCATTCTTGATGCTTTGGAACTGGGCTTTGAGGTCCAGCAAAGGAATATTCATCCCTACCTCCTTTTCTTTTTCCGATTTTGCACTCTAGTGCAACACAAAGGATTTGTCAATGTCCGGGGATTAAGGAATCACTTGAGAACTTTTTTTAACTTTTTCTTTTCGATCAGCAATTGGCCCTGATAGGAGACGTAATTGAGAAGAATCATCACCCTGTCTTTTTCCTGAAGATCTTTTTTGAATATCCCCTTTAACCCCTTGAGAGGCCCCTCCACCACTTCAATTTCATCCCCCACTTCTGGTTCCTCTCCGTACTTTTGAAGTTCGATAAGCCCGTTCACTTCTCTGGACTTGATCCCTTGAATCACTTCCTCAGAGATGGGGATGGGCCCTTCCTTGTTTCCCACCACTTTTTTAACTCCCCTGGTGTACTTCACCATCCGGTATTGATCCGGATACTCAAAGTAAATGAATTCATACCCAGGGAAAAAGGGTTTTATTCTGTTTTCATGGCGGTACTTGGGGTTGTAAATATTGAACCCCCCTTCTATGAAAAGCCTCTCCACTTGATGTTCTTTTTTAGGTTTGGTGTTCAAAACGAACCAGTTTTTCATTTTATCCTTTCGTCCCTACCAGAATTGCAGCCGTTCCTCCTCAGTCCACCAATGGATTATAATATCCTTTCTCGTAAAATCCAAGCCCGTCCATGATATGGACCATCCTGGTCACGCCCAGGATTTTCCCATCTGTGTCGATAACTGGAGAAGAATCACAGGTCTTCTCTGCGTCCCTTCCAAAGAGGTTCAACACCACCACTATGCCGTACTTTTCAGCCAAAGCAGAAAATTCTTCTGTGGTGGGACCTGGAATAGGCTGAGCTTGGGACAAAGGCTCTTCTGTGGCCGGGACCTGAGGAAGAAAGGGCGAAAAAGCAAGCTCAGCAAAAGCCACCAACTCCGCTCCTTCATCCCTGGCTTTACAGATCTCAGCTCTGGGACTTGGTCTTGTTAAATACCTCCAGGGCCTCTTCTGGTGCGGCTTGCTGGTGAACCACTGCTCTCACTGCTTTTATCATGGCCACCGGGTGGGGAGACTGCCAGATATTCCTTCCCATATCCACCCCCACGGCTCCCTTTTGAATAGCATCATGAGCCAGCTTCATGGCATCCAGCTCGGTCTCCAGTTTGGGACCGCCAGCGATCACCACCGGCACCGGACAACCTTCCACCACTTTTTCAAACTCATCACAGTAGTAGGTTTTGACAAAACTTGCTCCCAATTCAGCGGCAATACGACAAGAAAGAGAAAGAAATCGGACATCCCTTTTTCCCAATTCTTTCCCCACAGCGGTGACGGCCAGCACAGGAATTCCATAATCCATCCCTCTATCCACCAGAAAAGCGAGATTGGACAGAGTTTGGTGTTCATAATCTGTTCCCACAAAGATGGAGAGAGCCACTGCTGCCGCATTCAAGCGAACCGCTTCTTCCATGGAGGTGGTGACATCCTCATTGGCCAGATCTTTCCCGATGATACTGGTTCCTCCTGAAACTCTGAGCACCACAGGGACAGAACTTTCAGGATCCACAGAAGTACGCAGTATTCCTCTGGTCAGCATCAATCCATCTGCATAACCAAGCAGAGGCTGGATTGTCTGACGGGCATTCTCCAATTTGTTGGTGGGACCCAGAAAATAGCCATGATCCACGGCCAGCATCACTGTACGGCCAGTTTCAGGCTTTATGACTTGAGACAACCGGTTTTTCATTCCCCAGTCCATTTCAGTCCTCCTCTCTTTTGTATGTGAATTTTATTTTTGCGGTTCAATGATGACTTTTATGGAATCCTTGGCTCGGGCTGCAATCTGGAAACCACGGCCAGTCTCTTCCAGGGGAAGCCGATGAGTGATCATGTCTTTGACATTGACATAAGGAGAGCGGAGAATCTCCAGAGTACACCAGGAATCATAGGGACTGGCCCCGTAAGATGTGGTCAAAGTGATATCATTTTTAAAAAATAAGTCATTTATGGAAATGGGGATCTCTACTTGAGGATCTGTTGGAGCAAAAAAGAGAACCGTCCCTCCTCTCTCTACTGACTGGAGGGCTTGGATAAGAGCCTGTTTGGCCCCTGTGCACACCAGAACAAGATCAGCCAGTCGGCCGTTGTTCATCTGACGGAAGCGTTTCTGTATGTCTTCACATGGCTTCAACGCCTGATCTGCCCCCAATTTCCGGGCTGCTTGGAGGCGGTAGGGAACAATATCCACAGCCACGATCCTTCCTGCTCCAGAGGACCTGGCCATCAAAACATGCAGCAAACCGGCAGTACCGCTTCCTATCACCAGCACATTCTGGCCAGCACTCAAACCGGCAATCCGCTGGGCCCTGATCACACAGCCCAGCGGTTCATGGAAAGTGGCCTCCTGGTATGACAGCTCATCAGGTATGATAAAGACTCCCCTGTCCACGTTTATGGAGGGGATCCGGATATATTCGGAAAAGCCTCCAGGATCAAAATTTGTCTGACGCAGGGTTTCACAGGCTGTATGATGTCCGGTAAGGCAGTAAAAACAGGTGTTGCAGGGAACATGGTGGGAAGCCACGATACGGTCTCCTTCCTTGAATTTGGAGACACCGCTGCCCACTTTGACCACCTGACCAGCTACTTCATGCCCTAATACCAGAGGAGCTTTTTTACGGCGGTACCATTCCAGGACATCGCTTCCGCAGATGCCGCTGGCTTCCACCCTCATCAGAATCTCTGTCTCAGCGATGCGGGGAACAGGCATTTCCTCTATTCTGATATCATCATTGCTGTAGTACGTGGCCACCCGCATGGTCGCTCCTTCTGTTTTCATCTTCCTGTATTATGTATTAACAACCCAGGGAAATGTCAAGATGAAAGCGAAAGCATTTCCAAATCCGTGATGAGTATAAATATGTACTCATTGAAAAGTGTGAGGGTGGGGGGTGAGGAAGCCCCTGTGAGGACTGAACGGGCATGGTTCCTCTCCGCAGGAGAGGAGAGTGAAGTCCGAACGGGAGCTAATTTTCCTGATTTGGGGCTTTCCACAAATCAGTGGGGTTCCAAGGGGATATGTCCCTTTGGTCGCAGAGCGGAGGTCTTGTCCTCCGCTCGAGAAGGGGAGGCAGTGAGGCCCGATGGAATCGGGGCGAGCGTCGGAAGGGGGAAAGCGGAGCTTTACTCCTCCGAAGACTCGGTGGGGAAAATTAGCGTGCTGACGACCGCCCACCCTCACCCTCTATCATGGAAATCTAAATGTTTATGATGAAAGCGGCAAACATCCTTATTTTGGCGATGAGTATGGGTCCTGTCACGGCACTTCCCCACCCCTCCTCGCTTCCAAACAATTATGAAAGCGTTGAGTCCATGATCCCATCCCGAGAAGCTGCGGGCTGGTGGGGAGCCTCTGTGCCGCGCCACCCATACTCACTATGCATTCATGACTATCAACAAATAAAAGATGCTTCCAGAGGAAAGCGATAAGTGCAGTCAGCCCTAATTTTTTTGGTTCAATGCGGTAGGAAAAGGCTGGGGAGTATCCCCTTTGCTGATGATCTTTGATAATTTTGGAAAAAAGAATCAAGAATCAGTTATATCTGTGACAATTCTGTTGGGGATTATGGAGATTTCTTTCGATGGTGCTCTGAAGCTCCTTTTCCTGGAAAGGCTTATGGATATAATCATAGGGTTTGGTCCTGTCGATAGTGCTTAACGTATTCTCATCTCCATAGGCAGTTAAATAGATGACAGGGATGTTTAAACGGGCCTGAATCTGTTTGGCCGCACACAAGCCATCGATATTCCCTCTCAACTTGATATCCATCAACACCAAATCTGGCTGCATCATGAAAGCTTTTTTTACGGATTCCTCTCCAGAAGCCACCACGCCGCACACATCATAGCCCAGACTTTTTAGAGTGAATTGAATATCCATGGCCACGATGTTTTCATCTTCGACCACCAAAATCTTGTGATTGTTTAACATTGCTCATCCATGTGTTAAAGACAGAAATCTTCTCTGCACTTATCCACCGTTCAAACCTTTAGTCGGAAATCCAGGCATAAAATTGAATCCCAGAAGTATAAAACAATTCCCCCATAGCATTTCTGTATAGAAAATGGGGACATGTACCAATTTCAGCCAATTCCAATCATATATTAACACTAAATCCACCACAGAAATTGGTAACGTGTCCCCATTTTCTTCTATAATCTTGACTTAATATATAATTATGGTAGAATATAAGTGACCTTGTTGTGCTGGCTGGGCAAGGTTCTCACCCTACAACAATTCACCCCCCTTTCGCTTATATCCCCCAAAACAGCCAGCATTGTCTTCCTAGGGTTGATGAAAGCACCTGATAAGATAAAAGAGATTATAGATGCGCCATTTGGTTCCTGGTCATGGCATTTTATTCAATGCGTTTAGCTTAAATGGATGGCTTTCTGCAGATGTAGGCAAGCAGATAACAATGTTCTATGTCAGAAAATAGGCCTATATTCTCTGACACTTCCTTCTTGAGAAACTTCTTTTTTTGGAAGCTTTCCCCCATGTAATTCATGCCTTTGGCTTCACAAATCTCAAAGCCGGCTTGCTTCAGCTTTGCGGAGAGCTGTTTATGGGAATATTCTATCTTGTGGTTCTCATTGATAAACCCCTGCTGCTGGAGTCTGCATGCCGGCCCGTTGGGAGTATCCAGACAAAAATAGCCTCCGGGCTTCAAGACCCGATAGACCTCCTCCATCACCCGCTCCCCTTCCTCCTCAGTCACATGTTCAATGCTCTGGCCGCTGAACACCATATCGAAGCTTCCATCGGGATAAGGTGAAAGATCGGCCATGGAGTGATACTGATAGCGGACCGGCCCAAGCTCAGATTGAACTGTATTCCTGCGGGAAGGTGATTCTCTCTGGCCGGCTCCTTCTCCTCCAGGCAAATCAACCACAATCAATTCCTCAAATTTATAGGGATAGCCCATATTGACCAGAGCACCCCGCTCGTCGTGCTGACTGGCTCCACCCAGGTCTAAAATTTGAGAAGCCTTGGGCAGCGAACGGATAAACTGGCAGCGGCTGGTATGGAGCGAGAAAAGATGGTTCTCAAAACGGAAATTCTCTCTGAACTCATCTGAGGCCATCAAAATCTCGATAAAATCCCGGGGAGACAATTCCCCGCTGCGAAGAGCCTTTTGAAAATGACGAAATCCTTGCTTATCGGGCTTGCGGTTAAACAATATCCTGTAACCAGCCTCAATGAGCTGGTCAATGTTTTCGGACCAGGGATGGGGAAATTTGATGTTATAGAAATGATTCAGCACTTTGTTGACTGCCTGTTTTCCCTTTCTTTTGAAATTATCTGCAGCAGACATCCCAGCTCCTGTTATGATCCCATCATTTTAGCAGCAATCCAAGGATAATAAAACACCCATAACACTAAATCCACATGGATGAGTTTATCAGTCTAATTTCTCTGCTTTTTCCTCGTAGACCACACCTCTCTGTTTAAGTCCTTTCAGCATAAACTCCACACATTGGGGCTTTTGACCGATATATTCAGGGGGCGAAATTCCCTTTCTGGTGTATAATCCCTCAGAAGCCATCCTCAGGGCCACAGTGGCCGTGTATCCCGTGGTCCGGGCCATGGAATGGATCTGCCTTGTCCCATCATACCGATCCAGGAGTTTGTAGACATATCTCCACCGCTGGTGCTTTTTCCTTCCTTCAACCGACATCATCATCACTGTTAGGTCCTTATCTAAATCATTCAATTTCCATTTTGGAAAAAGAAGAGCCGCAGTCATATCAACGGGTTTTATGTTCACTCCGTTTACAGATATTTCCTGTTTTCTGAAAAAGCCAGTTTCTCTTAGCATCTTCATCTTTTCAGCATGTCCGGGATACCTCAGTGTTTTTTCGACCATATGAGGAGCATGTATAGTCTTTACCAGGGTTCTTAAACCATCGGTAAGGAAAGCCTCTAAAGTGCCTATCTGAGGAAAGTTTATGTATTCAGGATCTGAAAGAGCAGGTTTTTCCACAAGCTTTCCGTTTTCCATGAATCTTGCCGGACGGATGTATTCTTCAATCACATCGGCTGGAGAAAAACTGGCTTTGTATTCATAGGGCCATTCACGAGTCTCAGGCAGTCCGCCTACGAATATTTCAATACTGTCGGTACTGTCCAGCAGATGATTAACATGCCCGATTAAAACGTTGCTCATCCCCGGAGAAACTCCACAGTCCACAATGGCCGTGACATTATTCGATTTGGCCAGGCTGTCCAGCTCAAATGGATCTTCAGAAAAAAAAGAGATGTCGATCACATCCTTTCTGGCTTCTATGACAGTTTTGAGCGTTTGAAAGCCCATGAAACCGGGAAGGGCGTTTATGACCAAATGGTAATCCGAAATCAATTTTTTCAGGTTGGCAGGTTTGGATAAATCTTTTTGTACGGCAGTGATTCGTGATTCCTGGGCAAGCTTGGCTAAAGCTTCAGGTTGGATATCAGCCACAGCCACCTGGAATCGGGAATCCTCTGCCAAATCCCTGGCCATGGGGGCACCAACCAAACCCGAACCTAATATCATGATTTTCATGGTTCCTCCTTTTTAAAATGACCTGTCAGAATTGAAAAAATGGGATCTTTTACAGGAATTGTTCCCTTTATAAAGAGAAAACGAAAGGAGATGTAAGCGATTACAGACCGCTGAAACGGTTTAGATATGAAATCAAGCTGATATTTTCTTCATATATCATGGATGGTGAGCAATCTACTTTTATTTTTTTCATGGGTAACCGAAACATTTACATAGAATTATACTATACTCACGTCAAGAATGAAACAATTCGAGGCGGAAAGTTGTGTACAGAAGTTAGATAAGGCCTTTCCTTTTCAGCATGGGTTCAACCGTGGGTTCAGATCCTCTAAACCGCACATAGAGGGTCATGGGATCTTCGGTTCCACCCCTCTCCAAAATATTTTCCCTGAATGCCTGGGCTGTCTTTTTGTGAAAAAGCTCTGTTTCCTTGAAGGCTTGAAAGGCATCAGCATCCAGCACTTCAGACCAGATGTAACTGTAATATCCAGCTGAATAACCGCCGGCGAAGATATGGTTGAAATAGGGGCTCCGGTACCTGACCACAATTTCAGGGATCAATCCTATCTGCTCCATGGATTCTCTCTCAAACGCCTCACAGTCGATTTCTTCGATTTCAGTCAATATGTGCCAGTCCATATCCAGATAGGCAGCGGCCATATACTCCACAGTGGCAAAGCCCTGGTTAAACAGACGAGCCTTGCTCAACTTATCGATCAGTTGTTGGGGAATGGGTTCCTCGGTCTGGTAGTGCTGGGCATAGACTTTGAGCACTTCTGGCTCAAAGGCCCAGTTTTCCATAATCTGAGAAGGAAGCTCCACAAAATCTCTGGGAACAGATGTGCCTGAGAGTTTGACATATCTGCAGTCGGAAAGAAGCCCGTGAAGAGCATGACCGAATTCATGAAACAGAGTCAACACTTCTTCAGAACTGAGCAATGCTGGCCGATCACCTGCGGGCTTGGAAAAGTTGCCGTTGTTGGTCACAACGGGATGGATATCTTCGCCATCCAGCTTTGATTGTTTCCGGAAGCTGTTCATCCACGCTCCGCCTCTTTTGCTTGCCCTGGGAAAATAATCGGTGTAAAGAATACCGATGTGGGATCCATCGGCTTCTTGGACCTCGAACACCTCCACATCTTGATGATACCTGGGAATGTCATCTCTCTCCACAAACTGAATTCCATAGAGTCTATTGGCCACATAAAAGGCTCCCTGCCTCAAATTTTCCAGTTTGAAGTAGGGTTTTAAAAGTTCTTCATCCAGCTCATACCTGGCTTTCTTCAATTTTTCTGCATAATACCACCAATCCCAAGGCTGAAGATTAAAGTTTTTTCCTTCCCTGTAGATCATCTCTTGAAGCTCCTGAGCTTCTTTTTTGGCTACCTTCAATGCGGGCTTCCAAATTTTATCCAACAAGTTGAAAACATTTTCAGGTGTCTTGGCCATATTCTCTTCCAGCACAAAATGAGCGTGGGTTTTGTAACCCAGAAGATTTGCCCTTTTCAACCGCAGGGTTACGATCTTGGATAAAATGGCCTTGTTGTCCAATTCATCGTTATGGTTTCCGCGGTTGATATAGGCCTTGAAAATTTTTTCCCTGAGTTCACGGTTCCGGGCGTACTGAAGAAAGGGGATCATGCTTGGTTTATGCAGTGTAAAAACCCATTTACCTTCATAACCTCGCTCTTCTGCCGCTTCTTCTGCACCATGGATGACCGCCTGGGGAAGTCCAGCCAAGTCTTCTTCCTTGTCGATGACCATCTCAAATCGATTATTTTCTTTGAGAATATTCTCGCCAAACTTCACCATGAGAAGAGATAATTCTTTGTTTATTTCTCTCAGTTTTGCCTTGTTTTCCTCATCCAGGTTAGCCCCACCTCTCACAAAATCTTTATAATATTCATCAAGCAGGGTTTGCTGTTCAGTTGATAAGTCCAGTTCATCTTTTTTTTGGTAGACAGACACAACTCTTCGGAATAATTCCCTGTTCATCAGAATATCGTCCTGGTGTTGAGAACGAAGAGGAGCCACCTGCTTGGCGATTTCCTGCATCTTTTCATTGGTCATCGAACCGTTGAGCACATTGAAAACACTATTGACTTTTCTGTAAAGTTTCCCGCTTTTATCCAGATCTTCCAAGGTGTTTTCAAATGTGGGGGGCTCAGGGTTTTTGGTGATGGCTTTGATTTCCTGCTGCTGCTGTTTAAACGCCTCTTTAAAAGCAGGCAGATAATGCTCCTCCTTTATTTTGTCAAAAGGAGGCACTTGATAGGGAGTGTCAAACTCACTGAAGAATGGATTTGTTTCTGTTTGTTGCTTTGAGCAGGCGCAGAGGGTCAGTCCCGCCAAAAGGATGAACACCACGGTTTTCCTCATTTTTTATCTCCTTTTATGAATGATTTGGATTGTATGGAGTGTCAAAAGACATGAATATTCATTATAAATTCAAGTTGTGAATCATGCAATCAAAAAACTTTTTTCATACTCCTCAATACCTCTTCGGTCTGGTGCTCTCGGATTTTGTTTTCATCTCTCCCTGTTTTGATGCATCATCTGAAATCATCCAATGTTGGGCTATTCCTGCCGCCCTGTCTTCATTTCTTGGTCGTTGATTTCTCTTTTTTTGGTATGATATATTCATCCACGAATTTTAAAGGGAGAAAATCGCATAAAATAAGCCTGAATATGCAGCCACCTTATAAAGGAAATTTTAATGAACAGGAAACTCCAAGAAAGCCAGAATGAAGGGATAGGCCAAGAAGTAAAAACCAAAATTATGGCCATGCAGAGGGGAGAAATCACGGAGTATTTCATCTATGAAAGACTTTCACAATCGGTGAGAGACGATCATAATAAGAACATTCTCCAGCGCATCGCCAAGGATGAGCTGAGCCACCACAATATATGGAAACGATACACCCAGGCAAGAGTCAAGCCAAGCCAGTTCAAGATATGGCTGTATTACCTGATTTCCAGGGTGTTCGGTCTGACCTTTGGCATCAAGCTTATGGAACGAGGCGAAGCTCAGGCTCAAGAAAAATATGCCCAGATCGGCAAATCCGTTTCTGAGGCTTTGGATATCGCCGAAGAGGAAAATATACACGAAAGAGAGCTCATCAGCTTGATCGATGAAGAGCGGCTCAAATACACTGCTGACATGGCACGGGGCCTGAATGTGGCGCTGGTCGAGCTCACCGGGCTTCTCGCTGGGCTAACTCTCGCCCTTCCTGAGAAAAACCTGATACTCATCACAGGATTGATCGCCGGGCTGGCTATGGTGCTCTCTGTAGCCAGCACCGAATATCTGGGCACCAGAACCGGCAGAGGTTTCCACAGTCCTTTCAAGGCGGTCTTTTACGGCGGCATGACCAATATGATTGCTTTTGTATTGTTGATATTCCCCTATTTTATTTTTGATAACGTGTTCTTTTCCCTTGGCTTTATGATCTTCAATGCCATTGTGTTACTCTTTGTTTTCAGTTTTTATATTTCAGTGGTTAAAGAGATCCCTTTGCGTAAAAGATTTTCTGAAATGGTTTTGGTCAGTATGGGAGTGGCCGTTCTAGCCTTTCTTATCGGTTTTTTAGCCAGAACATTTCTGCATGTGGAAATATAGACGAAATCAAATAATATAAATAAATTGTTCATTTGAACTTGCCTGAAAGGAGAGGAAATATGAGTACGGACCGCAGATTTTTTTTAAAAACTCTTGGTCTGGGAATAGGAGGCCTGAGTGTATTCGGATTATCAGCACAGAATGTCCAAGCTGCCCTTGAGAAAAAGATCAGCCAGATTAAAAAACTCTCTCCGGAAGAGGCGGCCAGAGACGAAGATTTCTGGTTTTATGTTCAACAGGCTTTCAACACAGATCGCAGCATAGTCAACCTCAACAACGGCGGGGTTCACCCTGCTCCTACCATGGTTATGGATGCGGCCAAACGCTACATGGATTTCGCTAACGGTGCCCCTGTTTACAACGAATGGAAAATTCTTCGGCCGCGTAAGGAGCTCATCCGTAAGAAATTGGCTGAGACTTTTGGATGTTCACCGGAAGAAATTGCCCTGGTCAGAAATGTGACCGAAGCTCTCCAGATCGCGCTTCTGGGCATCGATTTCCAGCCCGGAGATGAACTTCTAACCACCACTCACGATTATCCTTCCATGAAAAATGCCTTATACCAGAGGCAGAAAAGAGAAGGCCTCAAAGTGAGAACCTTTTCTTTTCGCTACCCACCTCAAAGCCTTAAAGAATTAGCCTATCTTTTTGAGAAGAATATCACACCACGGACAAAACTCATCCTTGTCTGCCATATCACTAACTTGACAGGACAGATATTTCCCATGAAAGAAATCTGTCAGATGGCCCGCAGTCGGGGGATTGAAGTTGTCATCGACGGGGCCCATGCATTTGGCCATTTTGAATTCAAACAGAAGGATTTGGATTGCGATATTTATGGAGCAAACCTGCACAAATGGATGATGGCTCCCATCGGAACAGGTTTCCTGTACGTGAAAAAAGAAAAAATCAAAAAGATCTGGCCTCTTTTTCCTGCTCCAGACCCTCAAGGAGATAATATCAGGAAATTTGAGCACATAGGCACCCATCCTGAGTATTTGAAGCTGGCAGTCGGTGATGCATTGGCTTTTCATCACGGAATTGGCGGCGCAAGGAAAGAAGAGAGGCTGCGCTATCTCAAGAATTATTGGGCCCGGGCAATAGAGAAGCTTCCAGGGGTGAAAATCCTCACTTCCTTCCATCCAGCCCAGGCATGCGGGATAGGGACTTTCACTGCCGAACAACTGGATATGAGGAAACTGAGTCAATTGTTATTCGATAAACATAAGATTTATGTCATTCCTGTCACTGTACCTGCACCTGTTGAGGGAAGAGAAGATCTATCTGGGATACGTGTTACTCCCAGCATTTACACCACACTTCGTGAATTGGATCTTTTCGTGGAAGCTGTCTCATATTATGTGAAACACGGTCTGCCTAGCTGAGAAAGAGGGGCTGTAATGCTTTTTCCATCCCTCATTCCAGGAGTGGGGGCGGTAATTCCAACATCCAGATCTTCAGGAATTCTCCTTTGTCTATCATCTATCATCTTTTCGATGGCTCCTCCATCTTGAATTCGTATTCTTTGGGAGGTTCTGCTCCCAGGAGGTGTTTAACGAAGTAGTCCCACCTTCGGCGTATCATGTAGGGGTCATCACCGAAGCCGTGGCCGCGGTTTGGAAACAGGATGAGGTCAAAGTCCTTGTTGGCTGCTATCAGCTCTTTGACCACAAGAAGCGTATTGTACACGGGAACGTTGGTATCCATGGTGCCGTGAGCCAGCAGGAGCTTGCCCTTAAGGTTTTCTGCCAGGAGCTGGTTGGCCTGGTTATGGTAATTTGTGGTGCCGTCTGGATTCGTTTTAAGCAGCCCCTGCCATTTCTCACCCCAGTCGTCCTCATAGCTGCGGTTGTCATGGTTTCCTGCTCCACTGACGGCCACCTTAAAAAAGTCAGGGTACCGGAGTATGGCATCCGTGGAGGCATACCCGCCTCCTGAATGCCCATAGATTCCTACCCGCTCAATGTCGATCCATGAATACCTTTCAGCAAGCTGTTTCATCCCGGTTATCTGATCCGGGAGACCGTTATCACCCATATTCCCGTAGTAGGCCTCATGGAATGACTTGGACCTCATGGGAGTCCCCATGGCATCAAGGGCCACCACAATAAAGCCCAGTTCTGCCAGGGCCTGTCTATCTCCTCTGGAAGCGGCGAAACTGCGGGTCCTCACACTTCCTGTCTGCGGTCCCGGGTAGATGTAGTTGATGACAGGGTATTTCCTGGTGGGATCAAAGTGAGTGGGTTTAAACATAAGACCGTAGAGGTCTGTTTCGCCGTCCCTGGCTTTTACTGAGAAAGGAACAGGAGGTTTCCACCCGGCATCGAGGAGGCGGGAAATATCTGCTTCCTCAATCTGGAGACGCTTCTCTCCCTTATTATCCCTCACCACTGTGGCCGGAGGTTCTACCGGGGTGGAGCAGATATCCACAAAGAATCGGCCAGAGGGGGACAAGGAAATAGAATGGTTCGCTTTTTCTGAGGTAAGGAGCTTAAGGCCTGACCCATCCATCCGGATACTGTAAAAGTACTGAAAATAAGGATCTCCAGGCTCCCTGCCGGCCCCGGTAAAGTAGATGGTGCGGCTCTTTTTGTCCACCCGCCTTACCTGGAGCACGTTCCAGTTTCCCTGGGTGATTCGGTTTTTAAGCTGGCCGGTTTCAAGGTCATAAAGGTAAAGATGTCCCCAGTTATCCCTTTGGGAGAACCAGATCACCTCATTTGATTGGGGAAGCACGCGCCAGTTGGAGGTATTGTAGCCGGACTCAAAGAAAGTATCTACGGTCTCATCCAAGATGTCCCGAACAGCACCTGTCTCAGGGTCAGCGGTGCGCAGTACAGCGTGCCTGTGATCCCGGGAGCTGGAGACAAAGGCCAACAGGGAAGAATCAGGGCTCCACTCCACATCGGCAAATCCTTCACCCCGACAGACCACATGGTCACACACTGTGGAACGGTGAGGATCAGGAGGCATGTTGAGTCTTACTACGTGCGGGTCGTTGACATGGATGACCACCCGGTGGATACGGAAAATGTGCTCATCCCCAGGAAGAGGGTACTTCCAGGAATGCAGGGTGGGATGGCCCACGTTGGTGGATACAAGGTACATTTCTCCCACCTTGCGCCCGTCATGTTGAAAAGTGGCAATCTTTTTTGAATCAGGGGACCAGAGTAAAACAGGCCGGTCGCTCCTGATCCATCCAGCGTTGTCTGTGGCGTAGCCGAAGTTCTCCACTCCATCTGTGGTGAGTTGGGTATCTTCTTTGGTCTGGAGATTTCGTATCCACAGGTTGTGGTTACGGATGAAAGCGGCATGTTTGCCGTCAGGAGAGATTACGGCGTGGAGATCCGGGTCTATCAAAGGATCCACCTCTGTGCATAAGTCTCTCTGTATATCGTACTTGTAGTGCTGAGTATTTATTTTAAAGAGGATGTATTTTTCATGGTCAGAGAACTGGAAGCGCTTGAAAGGCAGGTGGAAAGGCTTAAAATTTTTGCCGGTTATTTTAGAGAGAGCTGCAGCCAGTTTTTCATGATGGAAAGCCCGCCCGCGTATTCCCTTCTCCGCATTTACCAGCACAAACTCAAATCCTTCGGAAAACCTGTTCCGGTACCAGAAGCGGTCTCCATCCAGCCAGGTGGGGCGTACATCTGCACCCAAAACCAGCGGTTCTGTGTGTGGACGTAAGAACTTCTCAGCACGGGCATAGTCTTGGGCGGTAAGAACCTGGGGTTTTTTTTCCTTCTGTGCAAACGAAAAAGCAGTGGCTGTAAATACAGCTATCAATAAAAATGTGAATGACCGTATTCTTAAGGATATTGCCAATTTTGCCTCCTCTTCCTGAATAAATAATAATGCTTATGCATTTCACTCATAATCTCCCCCGGCAAGGAAGTATAAGCTACCCTGAAATTAAGAGTCAAATACATAAGCATTTAAATAGTTTTTTTCCTGCATAGAATGAAAGACGATGGTATCACAGTAGAAAAACAGGTACAATCTTTCTATGCTTGGTATTCTATGCCTGTATTTTGGTTGACCGCTTTATTTTGCTGTGGTATATAAAAAAAACGTCATCATGCGTTTTTTCCAGAATTTAAAATATCTTCCTTTTTTCTCTGCCTATTCTGGTTTCACTGGAATAGGCATTTTTTCCTTATTCAGGAGAAAGTTCTAAAAACATTCTAAAGATAAAAAAGAGGCTTTGTCCCAAAGTGACGGGATTGGAGCAATAAATGTTTAATGTTGGAGGGTAAATGT
>JBKHJA010000095.1:0-10288 GCA_046538375.1 Candidatus Aminicenantota bacterium | reverse complement strand
AAGAAGGGGTCGGGCCCAGGCATTCCCTTTTTTTTCAACTATTTAACCTGAGTTTTCCACAGATTTAAGGACTAAAATCGAGATTTTTAGAAGCTAAATCGCCTTCTTTACAAAACAAGAAATAGAATATGTAACTCGCCTTATTCGTAACAATGACAATATTGAATTTTTGGGGCAAAAAGCTCATTTTAATCCCTTATTTCTGTGGAAAACATACTCTAAATGTATGATAATATTATAATTGCCTGGGCCCGACCCCTTCTAAGAGCAAAGACCTTCTAAGACCTTCTAAGAATCCTTCTAAGAATTATCCTTCTACTTCTACTTTCTAATAATCTAATAAAACAATGTATCCTGTAACTCCTGCACCGAAAAGCCATTATAAATCATCCTTCTCTGTTTGTGTGGATGATGGTATCATGTTTAAGGTAGCAACAAGATGACCTGATTCATAAGGAGAAGGATGGCCCAAGCTTCTGCCCTGTGGTTTCCCCAAGCCAACAAGGCTTCCATCTTAAAAGAAGAATTGCCTCAGCCAAAACCCGGGTGGTGTTGGGTTCAGACATTGTTCTCTGCCATCAGCCCTGGAACAGAGCGCCTGGTTTTTCAAGGCAAAGTACCCCGGAGCCTCCACCAGGAAATGAGGTGCCCCTACATGGGAGGCCGATTTTCCTTTCCTGTGAAATACGGATATTCGGCTGTAGGCAGGATCATCCAAGGACCCCAAGAAAAGCTGGATCAAATCATCCATGTGCTTCATCCTCACCAGGACCTGCTTACGGTGCGCGTTGAGGACACCCATCCCCTGCCCGCCGGGGTCCCTCCCCAGCGGGCTACCCTGGCCAGCAATCTGGAAACAGCGGTGAATGCTGTCTGGGATTCAGGGGTGAGCCTGGGCGGAAAAATCCTGGTGGTGGGATTTGGGGTCATGGGCTCACTTACGGCCAGGCTGCTCAGCTTCATGCCAGGAGTGACTCTGGAGATCATGGATATCCATCCCCAAAAAAGAAAGATGGCTGAGAAGATGGGATTTCTTGTGCTTCCCCCTGAAAAAGTGTCCCAGAATTTTGACGCGGCCTTTCATGCCAGCGGGAGCGGCCAAGGGCTTCAGTTTGCCCTGGATAAAATCGGGAAGGAAGGAACAGTCATAGAAATGAGCTGGTACGGCACGCAAAGAGTTTCCTTGGTTTTGGGAGAAAGTTTTCATAGTCAGAGGAAAAAGATTCTCAGCTCTCAAGTATCAAACATCCCTCCTCTTCAGCAGCCCAGATGGGACGGGAAACGAAGGAAAAAATTGGTGTTTGAACTGCTGAAAAAGGCCGAATTCGATACCCATATCACTCATGCTGTCTCTTTTTCAAGGCTGCCTCAGGTTTACTCCCGGCTTAATAAACAGCCTGCTCAAGGCATCAGCTATCTTGTGAAATATAAACAAAGGAAGAACCATGTATAGCTTAACAGTCAGGGATCATATGTTTATCGCTCACTCCCTCAAGGGTGAGATTTTTGGCCCGGCCCAGAATCTTCACGGGACCACCTACATCATAGAGGCTGAGTTTAAGCGCACTCACCTGGATGAACA
This sequence comes from Candidatus Aminicenantota bacterium, assembly GCA_046538375.1. Taxonomy (GTDB): domain Bacteria; phylum Acidobacteriota; class Aminicenantia; order Aminicenantales; family Aminicenantaceae; genus JBKHJA01. The sequence goes on along the minus strand of JBKHJA010000095.1, from coordinate 8,706 downwards.
CAACATGGTCCTGGACATGGGCCTTGCCTCCCGAATACTCAAAGAAGTGGTTTCAGGACTTAACTATCGTAATCTGGATGAAATGGAAGAATTCAAATCAGACATCACCACCACAGAATATCTGGCCGAACGCATCCATCTCCAGATCAAAAAAAAAGTTGTATCCTTCTTTAAAGGCCTGCTGAAAGTCACTCTCCACGAGTCCCCGGAAGCATGGGCAAGTTATGAGGCAGAGATAAAATAAGCGGCTGCTATTCCTTCCACAAAAGAATGAAATACCATAAACCGGAATTAGCTAACTTGGAAAGAGAGACTGTTTTTGTCCTGTTGGAGGACCTTTCATCCCCTTCTGGAGGAAATCACTACAACCATTTCCTGCTCCAAGCTTTAAAAAAAGAAGGATTGGTATTCCAGACTTTGAATTTTGATCAAGCCTTAAGCCATTCTCAGAGGAATATCCCCTCTGTTTACTGGCTGGACAGTCTCTATCTTGACCGCCTTGAAGATTTTCTGGGAAAAAAAGGGCCGGAACAGGATGTTTTTCTGGTTATCCATGATCTTCCCAGTTTTGAGCCGGACCTTGATTCCAAAGAAGCCAGGGCACAAAAAGCCAAGGAAAAAGTGATTCTGGAAGCGGTGACCGGTTTTTTGCTCACAAGTCCTCTTACCAAAAAAATGCTGGAACAAAGAAAAATCACTTCCCAGCCTGTGTTTGATGTTCCTCCAGCTCTCTGTCTGCTCCCCTCTGGAAAAAAAAGCCCAGGGCATGGTTTCAAGGGACTGATGGTTTCCAACCTGATCAAGAGCAAAGGCATCCTTGAATTTCTGGAGAACCTTATAAAGAGAATTTCTGAATCAGATCAATTTGAAGTTCAGATTGTAGGGAGATCTGACATCGAGCCTGATTATGCCCAGGCTTGTGTAAGGACAGCCCAAAAAAATCTTTTGTCAAAAAACCGGGTTCTTCTGCGGGGCTCTTTATCTCTATCTGAACTCAAAAGCCTTTATGAAAAAAGTACGGTGTTCATTTCAGCATCAAAAATGGAGACTTACGGGATGTCTGTTCAGGAAGCCGTGGCTTTCGGCCTTCCTGTGCTGGCTTATAAAGCCCCGTACACAAAATTCCATATGGTCCCGGGCCGAAACGGATTGCTTTATGAATCCATACCTGATTTAGTTCAGGGTTGTGTGGAATTGATAAGAGAACCGCAGAAATTAATAAAGTTGGAAAAAACAGCCCGTGAATCAACACAGAAAAGCAAATATTCCTGGAAACAAGCCGCCCGATTGTTCCTTGAACAGTTTCTCGCCTGGGAAACGCATCATCATGCCTGACCATTTCCGCAGGATTCAAGAAATGATCACCTGATTCTCCCTGGCCGAATATTTTATTCGATCAACTGAATTCTTTACCATCAGAATCCCCATGGCTAGTATTTCATGACGCAAGGGCTTCTTTTCGATCCTCTTTTTCATTGGATTTCCTGGTAAAAATGTGATAAATGTTGTGGCCTGAGCCTGATGCCAGGGTGAGGTCAATTATGGAATATGTCCAGTTGTTGATGCTGTTCGGCGTTGGTGCGGTGGCCGGATTTATCAACGTCAATGCGGGGGGCGGATCCAGTTTAACCCTCCCTGCTCTTATCTTTATGGGTCTTGACGGTGCTCTGGCCAACGGCACAAACCGGGTGGCCATCTTTATACAGAATATTTTTGCGGTGGCCTCTTTCCACAAGGATAAGATGCACCAGTACAAAAGAAGCTCACAACTGGCTGTCTTCACTTTGCCCGGGGCTGTGGTGGGAGCTCTGCTGGCTGTCACTATCAGCAGCGCGCTTTTCGAACGCATCCTGGGGGTGGTGTTGATCCTGATTGTCTTTTCCCTGTTTCTTTCCCGTTCCTACCAGAGCGAACGGACAGGCCAGGAAAGGCATACAAGCCGGTTTATCTATCCTTTGCTTTTGGTTATCGGATTCTACGGAGGCTTTCTTCAGATCGGAGTGGGCTTCCTGTTCATGGCCTCCCTCTATCATCTTTTGAATCTCGATCTTGTCCGGGTCAACATGCACAAAGTTTTCATCATCCTGATCTATACTCTGCCTGCCCTGCTCATCTTTCTGCTTACAGGCAACGTGAACTGGAAATTTGGCCTGGCTCTGGCTGCGGGTAATTCCCTCGGAGCCTGGTGGGGAGCTCACGCCGCAGTCAAGGGTGGCGAAAAAATCATCCGTATGGTCCTGGCTGTGGCCATCGTTATAATGGCTTTCAAGTTTTTGGCCTCTACTGAACTTATCCCGTTCCCGTCTTTTTAGCCCTGAATCTCCTCATGGATTTTATAGGAATCTGCGTCTATCAATACCTTCCTTAATCCGTTCCAAGCCGCCCAAGATATCCCTGCCCAGATTGATCCGCAGCACCTCCCTCTTTCTTTGTGTTAAGGCCTGAAAGTCACCAAAAGCCTGAGCTTTGATCAATCGGGCAAAGGTGTAATCTGTCTCAGGAACAGCTATGTCATCTCCTGGCTGATCAACCAATTGAAGAAAGAGTCCGGTGTTGGGTCCTCCCTTGTGCAGCTGCCCTGTGGAGTGCAAAAACCGCGGACCATAGGCCGCAGTGGTGGCCAGTCTGTTCTTCTTCAGGAGCGCCAACCGAAGATCCTGGAGAGCGGTGGTTACCTCTGGCCTGGGAGCCAGATAGGCATGAACAGCCAGGTAGTGGTCTGGACCGGCCTTTTCCAGCCAGTTGGCCAGAGCTTGGGTTAACCTTTCAGTCTCTTCTGTGAAAACCATGGGCTCAGGAGCATCCTCCTGCTCATAGGTTTCCTTCTTTTCCACGGCCCTCTGGGTAAAGTCTTTAGCCAGCTGGACATCCGGTTGATTGAAGGGATGAACGCCCAAAACCGAGCCTGCTGAGGCTACCGCAATTTCCCAGCGGAACATTTCCTGACCTAAATCCATTTTATCTCTCAGGTTAATCCGGACCCCAGGATGTCCTGCCTTTACCAAAGCAGACATCTTTTCCTCTAATTCCCGGGTAGGGTCTCCTTCCAGGGACAGAAAAATAAAGAAGCGGTCTTTTCCATAATACTCTGGAGAAAGCAGGGGTTCCTTCACCACTGGCAGGATCCCTTGTCCGTTTTTTCCGGTGCTCTCAGCCACCAGTTGTTCTATCCAATCAGGAAAATCTGCCAGTGATGGTGAGGTGATAATAGTCAGCTTATCCCGATCTCCTGCCAGTTCGCCCAAAGCTGCCCCCAAGATCAAACCTGAAGCCTGGTCTTCCGGCACACAGAAAGCATTGTTCTCAGCTGCCATCCCCACCCTGTCAAGAAGCCGATGAATATCCATTCCCAGGAGCGAAGCGGGCACAAGACCGAAATCTGTGAAAGCAGAATACCGCCCCCCTACATCAGAGGGAGCCAGAAACACCTCTCTGAATCCTCTCTTCTGGGCCATTTCCACAAGAGGAGTGTGTGGATCGGTGACAGCCACAAAATGACGCCCAGGAGCATCCGTCACCTGATTCATCTGGTTCCAGAAATACCGGAAGAGGGAAAGCGTTTCCAGGGTGGTGCCGGATTTGCTGGAAACAACAAACAGAGTGCGGCTCAAATCAAAGTTATCCTTGACAGCCGCTACCGCTTGGGGATGAGTGCTGTCCAGGACCTTGAGTCCCGGGTAATCTGGTGCCCGGCCGAATGTTTTTTGGAAAACTTCAGGGGCCAGACTCGACCCTCCCATCCCCAGGAGCACCACCTGGGAGATTCCCTCATCTTTCACTTTCCGGGCAAAAAAGAGAAAATCATCCAGCTTCTCCTGCATCATTTCCGGAAGCACCAGCCATCCCAACCGGTCTTTGATTTCAGGTTTGGGCTCAGAAAACCACAGGGTATGATCTCTGGCCCACAGCCTCCGCATGAAGTTTTTTCTTTTCCAGGAGTTCAGTCTCTTCTCCAGTTTATTTTGGTATCTTCCCAGTTCAACACTCTGATCTTCTTCCCGCCTCAAATTGTTCTTAAGAATGTCTATTCTCTCTCTGATATCAGGGGAGCCAATGAGATAAGAACCAGATACAAACAAGTTTGCTCCTGCCCGATCGACCTGGGCAATGGTCTGGGGATTGATCCCTCCATCCACTTCTATATCCAGGTCAGGTTTCAGGTTTCTCAATTCCCTTATCTTCTCCAAAGTCTGGGGCAAAAATTGACTGCCGTAAAAACCCGGATGCACGGTCATCACCAGCACCTGATCAATGTCAAACAAATAATCCCTGACCCGGCTGACTGCTGTCTCAGGATTCAAGGCAAAAGCTATTTTTTTCTCCCTGCTCTTTACGGCTTTTATGAATCCAGGGGGATTCTTCACAGCTTCGAAATGAGCGATGATGGTATCCACCTTCTTCCAGTTTTTCTCCACCCACTCTTCCGGGTTTTCGATCATCAAATGGGCTTCATACTGATATTTTCTCTGGGCCAGCTTGAAATCAAAATCAAGGGAATGATTAGGGACAAAGCGGCCATCCATTATGTCCAGCTGGACAAGAAAAACATGACCGCCTATCTTCCTGAAAATATCATCCAGTTCTTCCTGGGTTTTGGCGATGACCGCGGGGATGATAAGTTTTTCCATTTTTCCCTCTCGTATTCCGCTATTTTCTTCAGGTGTCTGTTGTGCCTTTTCTCTCCACTGAAAGGAGTATTCAGCCAGACTGATCTCTCATCATAACCAATTCATGATCACTGGATCAACTCAATCTTCTGGATTTCCGGCACCAGATCAGAGAAAAAGGCAGCCCGGTGGCGATGAAAGCTATATCTATCAGAGACTTCTGCCATTCGAATACAGCTCTGAACATCAGAAGAGCCAAAATTCCGATAAAAAAGATGCCCGGAAGATAAGGATAAAAAGGGACTTTGAAAATATCCTTCTTTTCCCCTTCCTTCTTTCGAAACTTGAAAAGGGCGAGGGTATTGAGAGTCAAGAATATAAGGATAGCGAACACCATGCCACCAGCGATGGTCTCGAATGTCCCTCTCACCATCAGAATCACCGCCGCCCAGCCGCAGTGGATGAGGATGGCACGTGACGGCGTTCTGTAGGTGGGGTGAACAAAATCAAACCACTTGAAAAACAAACCATCTCTGGCCATAGCATAATAAACCCGGGTGGCTGACATCATGGTGCCGTTTATACTCCCGGTGGCTGATATGATGACCAGCAAAGCAACGAAACCTGCTCCCACAGGCCCCACAAGCTGGCTGGCCACATCAGAGGCAACCACAGTGCTTCCCCGCACACCCTCCATGCCCAGGGTACGGTGATAAATAATGTTGGTTAGGATATAAACTGCCACGATGATAGCTATGCCCATGATCAGGCTCAGGGGTATAACCCGTCTGGGCCGCTTCATCTCTCCAGCCACATAACCCACCCGGTCCCATCCCGTATGGGCGAAAAAAACCATCATCAAGGCGGCAACCACATTGCCCACAGGCCCCAGGCCTCCAGTTGCCGGGGCGGTTGTAGACAGCAAATTCTCATGGCTGTGAACCAATATCAATCCCACTACCACCAACGCAAAAAGTCCTCCCACCTTAAAAACGCTGGAAAACTTTTGGTAAACACTGGCCCATCGTACGCCAACATAATTGAGTATTCCCAGCAAGGCAATCACAGATAGAGCCACCACAGTATGGGCCAGTCCACTCAACCTGACAAAAAATTCCAGGTAATCGGCGGTGACAATGGCCAGTCCGGCAGCGGGGCTGGTTCTTATGATGAACAGCTGGGCCCAGCCGAACATAAAACCAGCATAGGGCCCGAAGGCCCGGCTGATGTAGATGTATTCCCCCCCCGTATAAGGAAGCCGGGTTCCCAGTTCAGCGTAGATCAGGCCGCTGAGAAAAACGAAAAGGCCCACCAGGATCCACAAAACCATGACCATCCTGAAGGATTCCAGGTAGCCAGCAATGATCTGAGGCGTGGAATATATACCAGCGCCGATGGTGATTCCGATCAACAGGGCCACACCATCGGGCACACCCAGAACCCTGCGCAGGGTATGTTTTTTAGGAGCAGCAAAAGCAGGTAATGGATCTCTCATGGTGATGCAGATATCAATCCTTATATCTCATCCAAGATATCATATCCATTTTTTTATAAAAAGGAATATTCATTTTGTTTATTGCTTTCCTGCTGTTCATTTTTTTCTTATAATAGGAACTCAAAATACTTTGACTCTTTTCTCCTAAGCCTCACCCCGATGTCCACGGAAGATTTGAAGGTCAAGAAAGGGAAATCCATGGAAAAAGAAAAACTGAATCAAATTATTGATGAGAAAAAAGGCAAAATCCATCTTGTCAGCCCCGCCTGGCACGGCCATATTCCGGTGGTGGCTGCTGCAGGAGAATCTCTGGCCGAAGCGTGGGAAAACGCCATGATCGGCCTTTATGTTTACGGCTGTGAAATTCGCACCCAATACGATGCCCTGGATGATGAGGGAAACTATATCCATCCTCCCAGCAAAGACTGCACCATCATGATGTCCATAGAGAACCCGACCACCGAGCCTATGATCCATCTGGGAGGCATCCCCGGTGGATTTGAAGACCTGGAAGAGTATGTGCAGGAAGTCCGGGACGGGATCAAAGACCATTGGGTGAGAGATCCCCTTGACCCCCACGATACACGATGGCAGTACACCTATCATCAGCGTTTATTCAGCTACCAGCTGCCCTTGAGTGAATATGACCGGTTCCTGAGCCAGCTCCCTGAAAAGGAAAAGAAAATATTTTATGAAAACGAAACCGCTCATTTTCTGTTGGATCATGACTATGTCAAAACCACAGAGAAAGAGATCAAGGGCAAAAAACAGACCTTTGTTCAGATTAACCAAATTCAGTATGTGATCGAAAAACTCTCCCAGCAGCCTTTTACCCGCCAGGCACAGGCCATCACCTGGCAGCCTTTCATGGATACAGACATCTACGATCCTGCCTGTTTGCAGAGCATGTGGTTTAGAATTCTCCATGATGAAAACAGCACGCCCACTCTGAACATGAATATTCGCTTCCGCAGCCGTGATGCCTATGACGCCTCTTTCATGAACTGCTTTGCCTTCATCCACCTTATGGAATATGTGGCCCAGGAAGTGAGCAAACGCACAGGACAGGAAATAAAAATCGGCCGGTACATGGATCAATCCGACTCCTTCCATATTTACGGCAAGCGCCTTTCTGATTTTGAAAATAGATTCCTCACCAACCTGCTCAAACGGAATTTCCGACAGCGGACATTCTCCCTGGAGGATGCTGAGCCTTATTTTTTGGAAAGAAGAAAAAATCTCCAGGAGAGGTTCGGAAAATAAAAAAGGAGAAAAGAAATGGTCGACATTCTCCAGAAAATGGCTTCCTGTCTTTATGATGGGCAGAGGGACCAGGTTGTTGATCTGGTCAAAAAAGCCATGCACCGGGAGCTTTCGCCCGCCCAAATTTTGGACGAAGGTCTGATAGCCGGCATGGACAAAGTTGGCCAAGGATTCAAGGATGGAGATTTGTTTGTGCCTGAAGTGCTTATCGCTGCCCGGGCCATGCAGGCAGGCATGGATGTTCTGCGGCCGCTGCTGGTCAAAAGCAAAGTTCCCGGTGGAGGAAAGTGTGTGATAGGAGTGATGAAAGGCGACCTCCACGATATAGGAAAAAATTTGGTCAAGATGATGCTGGAAGGGGCTGGCTTCGACATGATAGACCTAGGTACAGATGTCCATCCTGAATCATTTGTCAAAGCGGTCAATGAGCATAAGCCAAAAATCGTAGGGATGAGCGCCCTGCTTACCACTACCATGCCCCAGATGAAAAACACCATAGAGGCCTTAAAAAGAGCGAACCTGAGGGATTCAGTCAAAATCATGGTGGGAGGAGCACCGGTTACTCCTGCCTTCGCGGAAAAAATTGGAGCTGACGACTATGCCCCGGATGCAGCCACAGCGGTGGATGTGGCCCGCCGTCTCACTTCCTAAAAAAAAATCCCTGCTCTTCGATGGGTAAATGTCTCCGCTCAACTTCCCGCTGCGGCGTTTATCAGGTTCCCCTATTCCAGCTGGAGATAGCGGATTCTGTTTCCGCACCAGCCGAGAAATTTTTCAAAATCTGCAAAATCAATTCCCACCGTGGCGGTGTTCACATTGGGGTGAAAATTGACCCGATCTGATCCCTTCAAATCAGAATCAATGATAACCTCAACCTGTTTATGGCTGTCGTTGATCAACCCGAAAGGAGAAACCGAGCCAGCCTCCAGGCCCAGGTACCGGCTCAACCGTTTGGCAGAGGCAAAACTGAGTTTGTCCTCCTCCAGCTTTCTGGTCAGGGCCTTAAGATCTGCCTTTTTTGCTGCCTCCATAATCACCAGGTAGTGCCGGCTTCCTTTCTTATTGCGCAGGAACAGATTTTTGCAATGGGTGCCGGTTATTTTTTCCCAGTGCTTCTCCGCCTGTTCCACAGTGAAGACCGGGGGATGTTGATGCCGGACAAAAGAGATCCCCAATTTCTCCAGCACCTGGTACACTTTTTTCTCTTTCTCGTTCATCCTTTCCTCCCTGTCTCATCCCCGTAGGGATTGAAGTGTGTTTTTAGCTTATTGCCTGAGGGAACAGAGGCTGTGCGTTCAATTTCTCCACTTTCCGATAGCGGCAAAAGAACAAACATTATGG
>JBKHJA010000094.1:0-10291 GCA_046538375.1 Candidatus Aminicenantota bacterium | reverse complement strand
TGACGAAGACACTTAACTTCATGCTCCTTGCTTCCTAATTGTCGGGCTAGATTAATAGCTTCTTGAAGACACTCTATTGATTTTTGATAATTGGCTGAATAACGACATCTTTTTCCTTCCATATACAATTTGTAAATATCTAGGGCTTTGCGGCATTCCTCTACTTTATCTTTTTGATCGAACCTTTCTGCCAGGGAAAGAGCCTTAGTGTAGTTACTGGAAGATTTATTAAGCTTGCCTGTATTCCAGTACAGTAATCCCAATCGCATATAACATTCTATTTTTTCATGGTGCTTTACTTCTTCTGCTAACATCAGGGCCTGCTGAAATGCCTGTACCGCTTCCTGAAAACGTCCTTTTTTCAGATATTCCTCTGCTGAATTTTTTAAAGAATAATAAAGATGAGTAAGCTGTGTTTTCCCAAATCTATTTTCGCTCTGGATTCTGGCCGAGGAAATAAAAAACAGGAATATGAAAAATATTATCGATGACAAGGCTCTTTTTTTAATGTTCATTCCCTTTGCTTTCTGGATTTATATATATAAATTTCTTCTGTGTCAACGAATAAAAAAACCTGGATTTACCTTCTTGATCATACCCTCCTCACTCTTTGATTTATTTCTAAACCATTGATTTTTTATGACGAATAAAATACCATCTTATTCTCACTTGGAACGAAATCAAGGGGAAGAAGGATGAGAAACACTGCTTTCATAATGCTTATTTTCTTTGCTTTTGGCCTCTTCTCGCACTCTTCTGAAGAGAGACCAAGAATGAGAGAATGGGGCATCAAAACTGGAATCCTGAAGCCGGGCCAATGGAATGCCATCACTGACGTGGAGGGAGTCAAAGTCGGTCATGTCACCCTCATCAAAGGAAAAAATATCCGGACAGGTGTTACCGCTGTTCTTCCCTATGACGGCAACATCTACCAGGAAAAAGTGCCGGCCGCGGTCTATATCGCCAACGGCTACGGCAAACTGACGGGATTCACGCAGGTCGAAGAATTGGGAAATCTGGAAACTCCTGTCATCCTGACCAACACCCTGAGTGTACCCACAGCAGCCGAAGCCCTGATCGAATACACTCTTTCCCTTCCTGGAAATGAAGGGGTCTTTTCTGTCAATGCGGTGGTGGGGGAAACAAACGACGGCTGGCTGAATGATATCCGGGGAAGACATGTGAAAAAGGAGCATGTCATCCAGGCCATAAAAAAGGCTGGATCAGGAGCTGTGGAAGAAGGTTGTGTAGGAGCAGGCACAGGCACCATCTGCTACGGATACAAGGGAGGGATCGGCACTTCATCCCGGGTCCTGCCCTCTTCAAGAGGAGGCTATACGGTGGGGGTTCTCGTCCAAACCAACCACGGAGGAATCCTTCAAATCAACGGCCTTCCCCTGGGAAAAAATCTGGGAAGATACTACATGAAGAAGGATCTGGAAGAGGAGAGGGAAGGTTCGTGTATGATGGTGGTGGCCACAGATGCGCCGCTTGACAGCCGGAATTTGAAGCGGCTGGCCAAGCGCGCTCTTCTGGGGATACCCAGGACAGGCGGCTTTTACTCAAACGGAAGCGGGGACTTTGCCATTGCCTTCTCCACGGCCAAAGGCCTGAGAGTGCCCCATAGAGCCAAATCCCCCACCCAGAATATGGAAATCCTCAGGAACAGACAGATGTCACCTCTTTTTCTGGCTGCTGCGGAGGCGGCTGAGGAGGCTATCCTGAACTCCATGTTCAAGGCCCGAGCCATGGAAGGAAAAGACGGCCGCAGAATTGAGGCTCTTCCTCTGGATAAAGTCAAAAAGATCATGGAGCAGGGGTTAAAATAATGAATAAGACCATCGGCATTCTGGGAGGGATGGGTCCGGAAGCCACCGCTTATTTTTTTGAATTGATCATAAAAAAGACAGAGGTCAAACGAGACCAGGACCACATTCCGGTTTTTATGTACAGCAATCCCATGGTCCCACCCAGAACAGATGCTTTCATGAAAAAGGGCCCCAGCCCTGTGCCGCTGCTTGTGGACGGCCTGAGGCGCCTGCGGCGGGCAGGGGCTGATTTTATGGTGATGCCCTGTGTCACAGCTCATTATTTTTTGCCCGAAGTTCTGGCTCAGGAAAAATTTCCGGTGGTCAGCCTCATTGAGGAATCGCTCGGCTGGGCCCGCAGGAACATCCCCCGGTTGAAAACAGCCGGTCTTATCTCCAGCACCGGCACCTTAAAATCAAGGCTTTTTCATGAGGCTTTTGGGAAAAATGGAATCGAAATTATGGGTCCTGAGGAGGGAGAGCAGGATAAGGTGATGGAGGCCATTTTTGGAAACCAAGGCATAAAGGCAGGATATACCTCTGGAGAACCTAAAAAAATCATCATAGATACAGCCAGAAGGCTCATCCAGAAGGGAGCCCAGGCCGTCATCGCCGGCTGCACCGAAGTGCCCCTGGTTTTAAAACAGGAAGATATTTCTGTCCCTTTGATCGAACCGCTGAGCATCGCCGCTGAAGCCTGTATCCTGAAAGCAGGGCGCAAACTGAGAGGCGGGAAAGCCCAGAAAAAATTCTGTGCTTAAGTCTATATTTTATAACTGTGAGTTATAAAAATCGGCTTTTTTTGAAAGTGTATTACTGTGAGTAAGGAGGTCTTGATGAAAAGAAAAAGTAAAAATCTTGCTGCCGTGGGGGCCCTGTGTTCCTTCTTTTTTATTCTGGGTCTTAATTCCGGCTGCAAGGGCCAAAAAGAAAAGGAGGCAGAAGAGATGGCTCCACCTGCCAAAGCCCCTGATATAAAAGAGCGGCTGGCCCAGTACGCTCCCACAGAAATCACCTTTGATGAAAGCCTGCTGAACGAAGAGCAGAAAAGAGTTTTGAAAAAGCTCATCCTGGCTGCCAGGCACATGGATGATATCTTCTGGAAGCAGGCCTCCCACAAAGGACTGGCTGTAAAAAAGAGACTGGAAGAATCCGGGGACCCTGCTGACAGGGACTATCTCCAGTATCTGAAAATCAACTTCAGCCCTTATGACCGCCTGGATGAAAACAGGCCGTTTATCGGTTCAGAACCCAAACCTCCAGGAGCCGGCTTTTATCCCGCTGATCTCACCAAGCAGGAATTCCAGGAGTTTATCGCCCGTCATCCAGAAGCCAAAGAAGAACTGGAAAGCCATTATACAGTGATCAGGAGGGAAAACAGTGGGCTTAAGGCCGTTCCCTATAACCAGGCATACAGAGAAGATCTGGAGCCTGCCTCAAAACTTTTAAGGGAAGCGGCCGGATTAACCACCAATCCATCGCTTAAAAAATACCTCCTCCAGCGGGCCGAGGATTTGCTGAGCAACCATTATTACCAGAGCGACTGTGACTGGATTGATCTTCATGATAATCTGGTGGAGATTGTGATCGGCCCTTATGAAGTCTATGAAGACAATCTGATGGGACTTAAAGCTGCCTACGAGAGCTTTGTGTACATAAACGACCGGGATGAGATGAAAAAAATAAAGGGTTATCTGGATTACCTGGAAGAGATGCAGAAAAATCTGCCGGTGGAAAAGAAATACAAAGACCAGGAAGTGGGCGGCCTGAAATCGCCTCTCAATGTGGTCATGGAAGTGTTCACCGCCGGCGATACCAAAGCCGGGGTGCAGACTTCGGCCTTTGTCCTTCCCAATGATGAGAGGGTCCGGGAGGAGAAAGGCACCAAAAAAGTGTTTCTCAAAAATGTGATGGAAGCCAAGTTCAACAAATCCCTGATCCCTATTTCTCAGCGGGTCCTTTGGGCCCAGGATGCGGAATCAGTCAGTTTCTACGCCTATTTTGCCGAAACCATCCTCCATGAAATCGCCCATGCACTGGGGGTCAACTACACCACCCTGCCTGACGGGACAAAGACCACAGTCAACAAAGCTCTTAAGGAACATTACTCGCCCCTGGAAGAGGCCAAGGCCACCATCGTGGGCCTCTATCAGGTGCCTTTCCTGATTGAGGAGGGCTGGATTCCGCCTGAAAAGGAAAAAGAAATCTATACCACTTATCTGGCCGGAATCTTCAGGTCTTTAAGGTTCGGAGTCCATGAGGCCCATGGCCTGGCCACCCTGATGGAGTTCAATTTCCTCCGGGAAAACGGAGCTTTCCTTTATGATGAAGATTCGGAAAAATTCAATGTGGATACGGGCAAAATCAAGGAGGGTATCAAAAACCTGGCCCAGAAGCTTCTCCTCCTCCAGGGTGATGGAGACTATGAGAAAGCCGCAGAGTTCATCTCCCGTTACGGCCAGATGGACGAGATCACAGAAAACATGATCAACAGGCTCGACCATATCCCGGTGGACATCGAACCTCAATTCACTTACCTGGATAAACTGGAATGGACGGGAGTCCCTGCGCCTGTGGAAGAGTGATTCACAAGGTTCAGAAATGAAGAGATACCAGCTTACACAAAGGCTTGAATTGTTCTGCCAGAATGGTTTTTTCTGAAGCAGAGAGGCTCTTTTTTCTCACTTTATTTTTCTTGACATGAGGGAGGGATTTCGATATAAATCTTTTACCCGACCACAAGGAGGTGAGGACACTTGGCCTTTGTCATTGTTGAAGAAGGCGAGTCCTTAGAGAGTGCTTTAAAAAGGTTCAAGAGAAAAGTCCAGCAGGAAGCCATCATCAAAGAGATCAAAAAACACTCCGTCTATTACAAGCCGGGTGAGAAAAGACGGATGAAAGAAGCCCAGGCCCGCAAGCGGATGAGAAGACGCCTTAAAAGAGAAAAGGGATTCGATTATTATTGACACTCCCCTCTTTCTCGATCATAAAAACTTATACGCTTTTAAATAGTCACAACCAGGTTTTTAGTTGTAGAGAGAGACGTGCATCAACCTGAAACACAAACCATAAATAAACCTTCCTGGCTGAAAGTAAAATTTCCCTCCCATCAAAATTTTTTCACTGTCTCCAATCTCCTGAAAAAGGAACATCTCCACACCATCTGCCAGAGCGCAAAATGTCCCAACATCGGCGAATGCTGGTCTCAGAAAACAGCCACTTTTCTCATTCTCGGTGATACCTGCACCCGAAACTGCGGTTTCTGTGCGGTAAAAAAAGGAAGCCCGCTGCCGCCCTCTTCTGATGAGCCGCAAAGAGTAGCCAGGGCCGCAGAACTGATGGGCCTTGGTTATGTGGTGGTCACTTCAGTCACCCGTGATGACCTCCCCGATGGAGGAGCCCCCCTGTTCTCCAAAACCATAGCCGCCGTAAGGAAAAGAGTGCCTCAAGCCAGGGTGGAAGCCTTGATCCCTGACTTTAAAGGAGATGAAAAGGCTCTAAAAACAGTCATGGAAGCTCATCCTGATATTCTCAACCACAATCTTGAAACCCCGGAAGTCCTCTATCCCCAGATCAACCGGTCCCAAACCAACTATAAACGCTCTCTTAAAGTTCTAAAAAATTCCCGGGAGATGGGAGCGGTCACCAAGTCAGGGCTTATGGTGGGACTGGGCGAGAGGAAGGAAGACATCCTGCGAGCCTTTGCCCATTTGAGAGAAGTGGGATGTGATCTTTTGACCGTAGGCCAGTATCTGCGGCCTTCCAAAAAAAGGGTACCGGTCAGACGGTATTACTCTCCCCAAGAATTCGAGGTGTTGAAAAGGGCGGCATTGGATTTGGGCTTCAAAGAGGTGGAATCAGGCCCCCTTGTCAGGAGCTCCTATAAAGCCCATAAAATGTTTCGCTCCTACCATCGGTCTGATTGCTGAGTGAAAAATGCGCTATTTTATCTTCACTGACATCCACGGAAACCTGGAAGCATTTCTGGTGGTGCTTAAATTCCTGAAGAGACGGAAAATTGACCACTATATATTCCTCGGCGATCTGGTGGGATACGGGGCCTCCCCCAATGAAATCATCCAGAAGATTCAGCCTCTAAGACCCCTGCATATCATCCGGGGCAACCACGACAAGGCTGTCTGCGGGCTGGACTCGGTGGAGACTTTCAATCCCATTGCCGCCTCCGCCATCCAGTGGACCAAAACCCATCTCCTGAAAAAAAGCCAGAATTATCTGTGCCGGCTCAAAAAAGGCCCCCAGGTCATCCATAATCATGTCACCCTCTGCCACGGTGCCCCTTTCGACGAAGACCATTATATCTTCGGAGAATTTGATGCGGCTGAGGCTTTCCATCATATCAAAACTCCGGTCTGCTTTTTTGGCCACACCCATTTTCCGTTTGTCTACGCAGAAAAAGACAGCCTGGTGGAAGGGACCTTCCTCACCGGAAACTCAAACGAAGTCAAATTGGAAAAGGACAAAAGATACCTGATCAACCCCGGATCTGTGGGTCAGCCCCGGGACAGGAACTCCCGGGCCGCCTGTGCCATCTATGATTCCAGGACAAGAAAAATCAATTTCTTCCGCCTGGAGTACGATATAAAAGAGGCCCAAAGAAAGATTCTGGAGGCGAATCTTCCCCCTGCCCTGGCAGAAAGGCTTTCTTTAGGAATCTAGGAAACCGGTGTTTTATACCATCATCAAATTCCCCCTGGGGAATATATTCCTGGCCAAAACCAATAAAGGTTTAAGTGCTGTGCGGTATGCGAAATCAGCCTCCCAAATCCAGAAATTGCTGGATGGGCTGAGAGAGAAAGCTCCTGAGGTGGATTACCATAAAGGACGATTTTATGAGGAAGAAAAACTTTTTTTCCGCTATTTTAGGGGGCAGAGAGAAGATTTCACATCCCTTCCTGTTGATTTTCTCACCGGTACGCCCTACCAGAAAAAAGTATGGCTGGAGGCAAGAAAAATTCCTTACGGGAAAACAGAGACCTATAAATCACTGGCCCTCAGACTGAACCACAGGGGATACAGAAGCGTGGGCCAGGCCCTTTCCAGAAATCCCCTGCTCATGGTCATCCCCTGCCACAGAGTAATCGGTTCTGACGGCAGCCTGGGAGGCTTCTCTGCAGGGCTTGAACTCAAGGACTACCTGCTGCGGTGGGAGAGGTGTGAAATTCCGGCCTAGATCTTAGGATTGGCATAACAGTAAAGGCAGCTGTGGGGACAGAACTGGGTGTAGCTTCCGATATCCACTGACTCTGTACAGCGGCATTGGGCACGCTGAGTTCTGTCTTTTTTCACCGAGGCCTCTTCCTGGTGGGGGTGAAGCCAGTTGAGGAGGCTGCCGTCGATACAGGCTGAGGGAACAATTCCCGGCTCCTCGGCCAGAAAATCCTGACTGCAGGAAAAAAGACTCAGATCCCACGCCCGGGCAACCTGGACCAGATGGCAGGCGGCTTCTTTTTTTTCTTCCGGGGAAGGGTCAACATAGGAAAATCCGTATTTTGCCGCCCGCCTTTTGGCCTTGTTGTACCACTGGGCAAAGCTCAACCTGACATCTTCTATTCCCAGCTTCTTGAGCCCGGGGGCAAGTTTTTCAAAAAACGTAAGGTTGGTGTGGATCTTTTCTCCTTCCCTCCAGTAAACCACAGGATCAAACCGGACAGAAATCCTCTGCGGCAGTCCCGCCATTTCCAGCAGGGGTTCAAGCTGGGTGAGAGCCGCTGCGGGAGGGGGTACTTCTTTTTCTATGAAGCTTCCTCCCAGGCCAGTGATGGTAAAATGTAAATAAAGATGGTCATATTTCTTGAGGATGTGCTTGAGGGAGCTTTGGTTCTGGATGAGGTTGGAAAAATTTTTGGACCACAGCACAAGGCTGTGAACATGTTCTGGATTTAGATCCACAGTATAGGTATGGCCGGAGGGGCCGTAGATGAAGGCCTTCTCTTCTTTTAATACCGAAGAGAGCCATTCGGGGAAAAAAGCCACCAGGTCGGTCCTTCTGGAGGCACTGATAACTCTTTTCATGGCCGCATCTTGACACTGTCTGGCTTTGACTTTAGTATTTTAGCTGATGAGGAAAACCGGGGCAATGTCTTTGCTCAAAGCAGAGAATCTGGCCAAAAGTTATGACCGCCGTATGGTGGTCAAAGGGGTGAATATCGAAATCAACTCCGGGGAGATCATCGGCCTTCTGGGGAGAAACGGAGCGGGCAAGACAACCACTTTTCAGATGATCGTGGGTCTGGTCAAGCCTGACAGAGGAAGCATCTATCTGGATGAGGAAAACATTTCCCGCTATCCCACCTTTCTCAGGGCAGCTGAAGGCATCACTTATCTCCCCCAGGAAAGCTCCGTCTTTCTCAAAGCCACGGTTGAAGACAACCTGAAGCTTGTCCTCGAACTTCTGCCCTACAGCAAAAAAGAACAAACGAAAATCCGGCACAGGCTGCTCCAGGAACTGGGCCTTTCTCACCTGGCGAAACAGCACACCTATCAGCTCTCAGGTGGAGAGAGAAGAAGGTTAGAAATCAGCCGTTCCCTGATCCTCAAGCCCAAATTCATGCTGCTTGATGAACCTTTTACCGGCATAGATCCGCTGACCATAAAAGAGCTTCAAAAAATTCTGTTAATACTGAAAAGAAGAGGGATAGGCATGGTCATCTCAGACCACAATGTGCGTGATACGTTTAAGATTGCCGACCGCGCCTACATCATCGATGAAGGGGAAATTCTCACCCAGGGCAGCCCTCAGGAAGTAGCCTGTGACGAGATGGCCAGGGAAAGATTTCTGGGGAAGAACTTCGCCGCAGGAAAATGAGGGATTTTCTATTTTCCTTGAGAAAAGATATGCTCGCCCAGGGTCTCTCCCAAAAAGTAAAGAAAAAGAAAAAAATAGGAGATCAGGAGAATAAAGTAAAAAATGCCCACAGAAAGGGCCGAAGCAGAGACCAATTTGAAAAGAGAAACTTTTAAGAACCGGGAAGCAAACCAGACAGCCGCAAGCCAGAGCGCTCCGATAAAAAGAATATCAAAGACTCTTGATTTCAGCCAGACTGAAACCCGGGGAGACGGCTTAACCCTGATCCCTTTTATTATCTCCCTGGCTTCCTTTTTTAAATCAACCGTCTCTTCTTTGAAAGGAAGACCTTTTTGTTCCACTCCTTCAGGAATACCCACTCCTGATTCAAAGGTGGGGGTCCTTTCTTCATAATAAAGTTCCTCGCTCTCTTGGAGAAGTTCCTCCTCACCTTCCTCTTCTTTAACTTCTTCGTAGGGTGGCTCTTGTTCGAATTCCTCGGAGGAAGGAGGTCTTTCCTCAGATGAGGATTCTTTGATCTGAGAAGCCCAGGGAGGAAACTCCTCCTCTTTATCCGGGCTTTCCTCTTTTTCCGGTGTTTCTGGCATTTCTTTCTCTTCCGGATGAGATTTGTCTTCTCTTTCTTTTTTTATGGACTCCAAAAACCGTTCTATCTCTTCCTTCTCTTTTTCTGCGGGATCTACCATTTTCTCCAGCTCTTCTGTTTTAAAATCGAATCCTTTCTGAGGTTCTTCTTCCCCGGATATCTCCTCTTCCTGCTCCACCTCTTCTTCTGGAAAAGGCTCTCCCATCCCTTCTTCTTCTCTTTTTTCTTCTGTATCTTCAGCAGAAGGAGGAGAGATATCCTTCTTCGTTTCTTCAGTTTCTTCCATGTGGGGTTTTTTTTCCTTTTCTTCTGTTTCCTCCAGGAACGCTTCCTCTTTTTGCTCCTTTTCGAGCTTTTCTTTTTGTTTTATCTCTTCTTCTGCGGATTCTTCCGGTTCTTCCAGCTCCTGATCATCCTCCCTGGGTTCATCAGATTCTCCACTCTCTTTTTGTCTTGGGGATTTGTTTTTTCTTGATCTTTTTTTCCGGGGAGGGACGGATTCTTCTTCCTCTGGCTCATCCACGATCTTTTCTCCAGGGATAGGCTCTTCAATATGCTCATCCTCTGGAAAAAGGAGCTGGGTGCCGCAGTTAGAACAGTATTCGGAATTCTCGTCTATGATTGCCTTGCAGTAGGGACACCTTCTCAGAGCCATCAACTTATTTATATCGGGAAAAAGCCGCCTTGTCAATCTGACTTCTGATAGGAGTTCTCCAAAAAATTTAATGATCGAAGCGGCTGAGCTTAGAAAATGGGGACATGTACCAATTTCAGCCAATTTCAATCATGTATTAACACTGAATCAACGACAGAAATTGGTCACGTGTCCCCATTTTCTTTTATCTGACCGACTCTAAATGAATCCGCTAAGTTTTTTTACATCAGTTTTTGGGGGAACTCCTGGACTTCTGATTGGTTTGAAAAAAGTGATTACCAGGAAAAAGGAAAAACAGAAAAATTGACAACCGCGCCAAAATGGAATAAAAATAAATAGACTGGGCGATTAACTCAGTGGTAGAGTGCTACCTTCACACGGTAGAAGTCGCAGGTTCAAATCCTGCATCGCCCACC
>JBKHJA010000006.1:0-40136 GCA_046538375.1 Candidatus Aminicenantota bacterium | reverse complement strand
ATGACTTCTTCTGGGAAAATCTTCAATTTATGGATAATGCAGGATAACTGACATGTGCGCAGTTACGCAGGCGCCGAGATGGACGGTGAGGGAACGGCGTGAAAAACCTGGACGGGAGCGAAGCCATTCCCAAATCCTCACCTTCTATCATCATAAAGGATATGACTCTGGGAAAGATCACGGCTTGCGTGAAAAATGACGGTAAAGCAGAAAGGTCAACACAAAAGAAATGATGAGTATAATCAAAGGAAATATGATTCCCAGCATCATCAATCCTTTTTATGCTTGTGTTTTTTTTTGTAAGAAAAATAAGCAAGCAAAAGACCCAGAAAAGAAAAGAAATAGGCAATAGACATGCCAATGACCACTGCAAAGCTTTGACTCATTCACTCCTCCCATCTGGCAATTCGTTCTAAATCTTCAAGATATCCTTTCTGCTTGATTTCATAGTCCTTTGATATGGCCTTCAATTTAGGATCGATGATTCTGATCATAACCACCAACAAAGCCACACTCACGGCCAGGATAATCCAGCCATACCAAAGCAGAAGCAGGCTGAAAGCCACTCCCAAAGCCAATAAAAAATAGATCAGGGGGGAAATGAGGAAAGTCAGGTAGTCTTCTTTACTCCAGCGGTCGGCCTGTTCAGCCGTCCACTTCTTTTGAATCCAACTCATTCAATTCCCTCCTTCCTGGTGCTTCCCGACAAATCGCAGCAGACCCCTCTGCTCTGCCTCCTGGCGCACCGGCTTCCACCGGCCCAGGGGCCTGGACATCACGTAATATTTGACCAGTCTATCCATATCTTCTGGAGGAGTGAGAAAAGTGATGGGGATATAAATCAAGGCTCCCAAAACCATCATGAGCCAGAATTGAAGATAATCCGGCAGGACAGGAATTACCTGAAACTCAGGCAGCACCCAGACCACCAGCCAGCTCAATCCCAGATTAGCAATCCATGAGGAAAGATATCCCCAGGAATTGAACCGCCACCACACCACCTGAAGAATGGAAGGAAGCCAGATGCCGGCAGCCATGATCCAAAGCGCAAAAATGAGCCATTGGGTTATCTCCTCCATCATCAACCCGTAGATGAAAGATCCCACCAGGAGAATCAGAGTGGAAATCCTTCCCACCCAGACCAACTCTTTCTCACTGGCTTTAGGATTGAAGTAATGATGGTAGAGATCGCGGGTGGCATAGGAAGCGCCCAGGTTAAGATGAGTGGAAATGGTGGAGAGATGAATGGCCACGATGGCGGCAAAGAAAAAACCCACCAATCCCACCGGCAGGAATTCAAATCCCAGTCGATACCAGGCCATCTCGTACTCAGCCGTAGATTTGATATTCGGATACAGGGTAAAGAAGGCCAGGACAGCCACCGCCCACAGGGAGTTGCGGACAACGATTAAAGCTGAGCCTGACCAGATGCTGTAGCTGGCATCGCGCACTGTTCGAGCGGACTGGATGCGCTGGGCTTCAGGATACCAGTCAATGGCTGTCCCCATGCCGAATCCCCCGATAACCGCTATCACCAGCATGGTCAGAAACCACACCAGAGGAAAATCGCCCGAGGTCAGGCCTGAAAAAGAAAACGGATTCAAACGCCAGCTTTGACCCAGGGTGTCCAGTTTGGTCATGATTCCCTGAGGACCGCCCGCGGCTGCAATTCCCCATATGGAAACAAGGACAATGACCGCAAAGGCAATCACTCCCTGCTGGAAGTCAGCCATGACCACACCCCAATAGCCGGCAGACAGCACGTAGATGGCACACAGGGATGAAAACAAAACCAATCCCACCCAATCCGGCCAGCCAAAAAGAAAATGACAGAGTTTGCCCATGGCTATGCCCACCCAGCCCAACACAAACATGTTCATGAACACCTGCCAGCCAGCAAGCCATCCCCTCAAAAGCTCTGCCCCCAGGCCGGAGAAGCGGAGGGTCTGCCATTCTGCCTGGGTATAGGCCAGGGAGCGGCGGAAGATTCGGGTGGAGGCAAAGGCAGATATGGCGCACCAGGCAGAGAAAAAAGTGTACCAGATACCCCGAAGGCCGTATTTGTAGATCACTCCACTGACCCAGATGGGCGTATCTGTGGCAGAATGGGTAGCGTACACAGAAGCAGCCGGCAGCCACCAGGGCAAACCGCGTCCTGCCAGGAAAAAATCTGACATGGACCTCTTTCCCAATCTGTAGAAGAGGACTCCACAAACCACCATGAGGACAATAAACACAACCAGCCAGAACCAGTCTAAAAAGCCGAAAACGACCATAAAAACCTCTCTCCGCTAAAAAAGTGGAAAAACGTGGAAAAAGACAGACTCCTTTTTATGCAGTAGAAGAGAATAATAAAGGGCATGTGAGGCGGGACCATTTTTCTTATTCAACATGAACTACTATTAACACAATTAAAAAAAATACAAAGTCATTGCGAACGACCATCAGGAGCGCGGCAATCTCACCATATTGAGACGATATTGCTTCCTCAATTCGCTCCTTGCGATGACACTTTACTTGATGCGTTTATATTAATACAAACGCAGTAATTTCAGTGCCATCATGAGGAGCGAAGCGGCATTGTGATCTCTTCTTATAAAGAGATTGCTTCGCTTGCGCTCGCAGCATTGAATGACCGCGCTCCCTTTCCCTTCGCCACCCACCATGACCATGTAACAGCAATGCGTGCGTTTGTATTAGGTGGATGAGTGAAAAAATGACCTAAAGAGTCCTCTCCTTCTTTTTTGATGGGAGCCCGGAGGGCTTTTGCCCCCCGGGCCGTAAAATCAATTTCCGCTTTTAAAATTGAAAACGGACGCTCAACCGTATCTTTCTGGAAGGAAAGGTGACGCCTGAAATCCGACCGATGAGCGGTTCATGGGCACCGCCGTAGCCGGCATTGGTGACCGCATCCTCATTGAACACATTCAAGATATCCAGAGCCAGGTGCAGGGAACCATATTCAGCAAGACTGAAGGCTTTATCCAGTCTGAGATCCAGAATCTTTTCTGAGGGAAGATACCACGGCTCGTTGGGATCGATAGACACAATCCTGCTGTCTCCGGTGAGGATCACACTTCCCGGTGGCTTTCCTCCCCATTGGGTAGCCGCAGGTATCACTTCCAGCGGCCAGAGAGGCCGGCCTGAATTGAACCGGAAGCGCAAGCCCACGTCAACTTCGATGACCGGAATCTTGTAGGAACCGGAGAGCTTGAATTCATATTTCTGGGTGTGGGGCAAGGGACCTTCCATGGAATTTATGGTCTGGTTCAAACCGGCCAACCAGGCTGTATCAAAAACCATGGGGCCTTCCACGTTGAAATCCTGACGGATAGACCGGGCGGCCATACCATCTGAGGTGGCGTACAGAAAAGAAGCCAGCATCTGCCAGCGGTTGGAGAATCTCTTCTGCAGCATGAACTGAAGACCCTGGTAGGTACGGCGCGGTTTTTTTCCGTCTATCTCCGGCATATTCCTCACTTCCCGGTCAAGATTGGTACCAACCCAGCCAATGTCAGCGTTATCCACGCTGCCGTCGCCGTTGTAATCCTTCCAGACTATCCCCCAGAGATCGACTTGTTCTCCGTACTGGGTGGTGTAGGAAACTCTTTCATATTCCCATTCTTCACCTGTCGCCCGGTTTAAAGGCCACTGGACATAGATGTTGTCTGTTCTCTTGTAGATGTAGGTGACACTGGCTGAAAAATCCTGGAAAAGTTCCCTCTCCAGGTTCACGGTGATCTGGTCTGTGTGCTGGTTTTTCAGGTCATCAGCGACATTGAGCTGCCAGGAATAATCAACAGTTTGAACGGCTGGCTGCCATGAAGGTCTGAGGCTGTCATCACGATACTGCTCTATCAGCCTGGCTGCTTCTGTGGTTTCACTGGGATCAATCCAGTTGTCTCCGTTTAAATCGACGTATTCAAAAGGAACATTGTAGTAAAGCCAATGGTATTCAGCCTGGGGCATATCAGGACCGAATCTTCTCAGGTATTCCACGTTGAGAGGCAGAAAGTAACGGCCGTAGTTTGCCCGAAAAATGGTCTTCATATCAGGAGTCAGGGCGTAAGTGATTCCGATGCGTGGTGCCAGGGTTTTGAAATCGAATATATTGTCTGTACCCTCTCGGTCACGGATAACCGGGGGAGGATCATTGATGGCATCCGGGGTGGAGGGGTGTTCATAGACTTTTCCTTCCCCGTATTTGGCGGTCATCCTGTCAAAGCGGAGTCCAAAGTTTATGGTCAGCCGCTTGGTTGGTGACCACTGGTCATCGAAGAAAAAGCCCAGCGAGTTAGAGGTGCGCACGGTGAGAAAAGGATTGAGGTGGGTCTGCCTGTTGTAAAAAACCAATCCAGTGGCCCCATACCAGGATTTGAGCCAGGGAATGTAATTGACCCAGGGAGCAGGATATACGAAGTTGGCATAACCATGGAAATATCCTCCCATCCAGTTGCCTCGACCCCGGGTGTACTGGACACCGAATTTGATGTCATGTTCACCCAGAAAATCCTCGGCATAGTGGGAAATATCGGCCTGCACAGTGTTCCGGCTTGACTTTTGAGATTCCACATAAGGAAAGGCACCGTTTATACCGTACACATTCCATTTCCACCAGTTGATATAGCCTGGATTGTCAGGAGCATCATCCGGTATATGGGGCTTGTCATCCCTCCAGAAACCCAGATATTTGGCAGTCAGAATGGTCCTGCCGCTGGCCAGCCACTGCCATTGGGAAGAGATGCTGTGAGTCTCAGAGGCCTGGCCGTAAGTCATGGTGGGATCCCAGTGGGGACTCCAGGTCCAGCCGTCACCGTCATTATTCTCGTAGTGATAAGCTGCCCAGGCCCTGTGGTTCAACCACGGTTCAGCCGATATCTTGATGTCTCCGAAGCGTCCCCAGTAGCGGTTCATCACTTCCCAGAAAGGTTCTTTGGTTTCTGCCTTGATGTAATCAAAACCCCCGTAAAACCAGATTCTATCCTTCATGATCGGCCCGCCGATGGTGAAGTTCGCTTCCCAATCTTCCTTTTGGTATCTCAGAATATCATCACCTGCTCCCACAAAAAGCTTCTCTCCGAACTCAGCAGGACCAAAATCATCCACCACGAAACTTTCTTGGGGAAGAGTATCATAATCCTCTCTTCCTGGCTGGTTATTGGCTCCTTTACTCAATATGGAGTAAAAAGCAGCATTCCCGTGGAATTTATTGCTTCCAGATTTAGTGATCACATCAATAGCCACACCGGAGAAATTTCCGTATTCTGCCTTGGACCCCAAAGCGATCACCCGGACTTCTTCCACAGCATTGTAATTGACCTGGACAAGTGAGCCTTGGGAGGCCAGACGGGGATTGGTGGTGTTGACACCGTTGACCAGGAAAACATTCTCGTTTGAAGTGCTCCCGTAAGCACTGGGGCTGGGAAGCCAGGTTGCGTCTTTCCCTTGAGCAACCATTCCAGGAGTGGAAAGGGAAAGGTCATAGAAAGCATCCCGGCTGGTGGGCATTTTCTCCAGAAGGTCGCTCCCGATGTCGGCTGAAATGGTGGAGGATTTGGCGTCGACCACCGGAGGTACAGCGGTGACAGTGATCTCTTCTTCAATAGCCCCGGGTTCCATCACCAGGTTGACCACCAGCGAAGAACCGGCCGTAACACCTATGTTTTCCTGAACAGCGGTTTTAAAACCTTCTAAAGTGGCTCTTAACGTGTACTCACCCCCAGGAAGATTGAGGAAGACATAGGTTCCTCTGGCAGAGGTGACTGTAGAGCGTGTTCCTGTGATCAGGGCTTCACTGCTTAAGTCAAGGGTAACTCCTGGTAACGGTTCACCTGTATCATCAGTTATGGTTCCGGTCAGTTTTCCGTAGATGATGGACTGCCCCTGGAGGAAATCTGCGGAGAAAAACGCGATAACTCCCACAGCGAGACATATAGCCATTAAGTTCTTTTTCAAGTTGTTCATCTGTTGTCTCCTTTTTTTGTTTTTTACCCTCTTTCTTTGTTTCTTCCTGTAGAATCCAGAAGAAACAACCTTAACCTGATGATTTTTTTAATCTTATCCTGATTACCACCTCCCTCATTTGCTATTTTGTAAACGATTACATCGTTCCTTTAAATTTATTGATTTTCCGCTCTTTGTCAAGAATTTTCTTCATGTTTTTTTCGAAAAATTTTTGACAACTTGCAGATTGTGGTATACATTCTAGATATCCTCATAATTCGGGGCATATGATGGCATCTATCAAAGAAATTGCTAAAATTGCCGGTGTATCCACAGCCACTGTATCCAGGGTTTTGAACAACCATCCTCAGGTTCGGGAATCAACTCGAAAGAAAGTGAAAGAGACAATTCTCGCTCTTGATTATTATCCCAATGCTTTAGCCAGAGGACTCAAAACCCGGACCTCAAAAACAATCGGCCTGCTTTTGCCAGAAATCCAGAACATGTTCATCCCCAGAGTCACCTTTGGACTGGAGGAAGTCCTGAAAGAGCACGGCTATATCGCCCTGCTTTCTTATACTTTTTACGACGACAAAGAAGAGCTGCGGAGCATATTAGCCTTTGCCGAGAGGAAAATCGATGCCCTGGTTCATATCGGAACCAGAGAGTACGCCCAGAAAAAGATACATTTCATGACCAATATCTTGAGAGGCATTCCTCTCTTTTTTATCAATGACATGATCCCCCAAGACAACGCATACTGCATCTACAACGATGAAGAAGAAGGCGCCTACCTGGCCACCAAGCATCTTATCGATCAAGGACATGAACGGATTGCTTTCGTCAACGGAAATCCCTTTTATACCAGCTATTTCAATAAACGAAAAGGCTTCCTCAGAGCCCTGGAAGAAGCTGGGTTATCCTTTGATCCTTCTCTTTATGCTGATTATCAGATGAACCTTCAAGATGTTTATCAACCTGCAGAAGCCTACACACAAACAGAGAAAATCATGGGTTCCTCCGATCCTCCCACCGCTTACTTCGCTGCCAGTGATCTTCTGGCCATAGGCATCATCAGATATCTTCATGAAAAAAAGATTCTTATCCCTGAGGCATGTTCGGTGGTGGGGTTTGACAATATCCCCATGGCCCAGCACACTCACCCTCCTTTAACCACCATCGATCAGAGGCCCAAGGAATTGGGAAGATTCACCGGCAAGCTGCTGATAAAAAGCCTGAAAGAGGGTTCGTTGAAACAGAAGTGTTATTCTTTTGTTCCTCAACTGATTATCCGCGAATCAAGTACGGGCAGAAAACATCAAAAGATCAGTGCTTAGGGATTGAGGATTTCTGTTCCTTCAATTTCTTGATCAATTCCTCAAGAAAACCGGTCTTCTGCTGGTCTGAATAAGCCTGTTTGGCTTTTTCCAGATACTGGATGGCCTGGTCAAGGTTTCCCTGGTGAATGTGACAGCGGCCAGCCATTTCCAAAAATTCAGGCTCGTCGGGCCTGATTTCCAGGGCTTTCTCAAAACGAGACAAAGCTTCTGGAACACGCTTCATCTCAAAAAGAATCAGACCGGCGTTGTACCGGCTTTCGGTGCTTTCTGGTTCAAGTTCCAGAGCTTTTTCATAGAACTGAAGAGCCTTTTCCGGCTCATTTTTCCGCTGATAGCACAGCCCCAACTGATGGTAGGCACCGGGGAAAGAAGGACTCAACTCTGTGGTTTTTGTCAATTCCCGGATGGCTTCGGAGATCATCTCTTTTTTAAGATAAGAAATCCCCAGCAGGTAATGGGCGTTGGCATCTTCTGGATTGCGGTCTATCATCCTGGTGAGAATTTCGACAGCTCCGTCAATATCTCCCTGACGAAGTTTCTGTGTAGCCCTATCCAATTCGGCCTCAGCCTCTTCGGCACGCTCCATTTCCTGGATCTGCTTTTCAGTGACCATCACAACGGTGGACACCTCCACCTTCTGCATCCTATCCTGAGGAGTGCTGAAATTCCATTCATCGGTTCTGGTCTGATATCCTTCTTTCTGTATAGTGACTCCGTATACGCCGTGGGGTAAACCCACCAGCCTGTATTCCCCTTTCTCATCGGTGGTCACTCTGTAGCTCCTGCTCGACTTTATGTCTCTGAGGAAGATTTCCACATCGGAAAGAGGCTTATTCTCTGTGTCTACGATTTTTCCGTAAATATAATATTCCCGGTATTGACTGAATCCTGGGATATAAAAGGTTATACCCACAAAAAGAAAAAATATAATCCATGACAGAATTTCCCGGCACCGCATATGCGTCCTCCTATTTTGATTTGTAATCATTGGCCTTCCTCAAAGCTTCTTTGACTTTATCTGGCTGCTTTTTTCTGTCGTAGATATCAGCCAGAAGAAAATAAGCAAAGGCTTTAAGTTCCGGTTTTTCAGCCAAAACCAGACCCTTCTGGACCAATTCGAGGATCTGGTCGATAGGGATTGACTCATACAGCAGACCCCGGGCCAGAAAAAGGTAGCCCTCAGCCTTGCGGGGCGCAATCCGTATGACCTCCCTCATCTGCTCCAGGTACCCCTTTCTGTCACCGAATTTAAACAGCAGCTTGCCCAGGTTAAAGCGGGCCCGGAAGTTCTCTGGATAGAGCTGGATTTCTTGTGTGTAGAGTTCCCTGGCTTTCTCCAATTCTCCCTGCTCTTCATAAAGGAGAGCCATATGGTAGTGAACCAACGGAAATTTGGGGTATTGGCTCAAGATATCTTCAAGGATGACCTCTGCTTCATGGTAGTTCCCCAATCCCACCAGACAGGCAGCCAAATTCAAACGGTTCCGGGTCAGTTTCGGCTGGATCTCCACAGCTTTTTTCAGGTAAGGGAGAGCCTGTTCATGATTATCCTCAGCCATGTGGACTTCCCCCAGAAGAGTGTAGGCCTGAGTATTCATCTCGTCCACAGCCAGGGTCTGCTGGCAAAGTGCAACCACATCATCGGTCTGGCCTTCTCCCATCAACAGGTTGGCCATTCCGATCAATGCCTGCACACTGTGGGGATCATCCTTCAGAATGAGATCAAATTGATGTTTGGCCTCCTCCATCTTTCCCGATTCCACATAACAGGTAGCCAGAAGCAGCAGGGCCTGAGGAATAGACGGTTCTTCTTCAAGGACGGACTCTAAAATTTTTGCTCCCTGGCCGTATTCTTCATGGTTGATCAATTCCCCGGCTTTCTGGACCGACTCATATATATGCAGCTTATCCTTGGGATCAGCCAGGAATTCCCCTCCTTTTGATGCTGATTTCCTGGACACAGGCGCTCCGATGTAGCCCAGAGCAGCCAGTCTCTCCAGTGTCTCTGTGTCCAGGTTGGCAGCTTCCGGCTGCGGTGCTTCTCTGCTGGTTTGCTGTATGACCTCCTCCAGAGTGTTTTTCATTTTTTGGGCCATCTTTGGGAGCTTGCCTTTTATATTGTTCTCTTCCTCAGGATCCTCCTGAAGGTCATAAAGTTCATCTCGAGGAGCAGCAATGTACTTGTAACGGCTGCTTCGCAGGCTGTGCAAAGGACTCCATCCATAATGGATGTTGGGTGAAAGGGATTCGCTGTAAGCATAAAAGCCCTTTTCCTTCTCAGGATGAAACATAAAGCTGATCAAGGATTGGCCCTGGTTCTCTTCTGGAACGGAAATCCCCACCATTTCCAATAATGTGGGGTACACATCCACAGTTCTCACCTGGCCTGATATTCTGATATGTTGGAACCTTTCAAAAGGAGTGATGACCAAAAAGGGCACCTGGACTGCATAATCATAGACATAATAGCCGTGGGCCAATTCGCCGTGATCTCCCAATCCCTCTCCGTGATCTCCCATGATGACAACAATGGTGCTTTTGTCCAGTTCATTCTGATCCAGC
This sequence comes from Candidatus Aminicenantota bacterium, assembly GCA_046538375.1. GTDB lineage: Bacteria > Acidobacteriota > Aminicenantia > Aminicenantales > Aminicenantaceae > JBKHJA01. The sequence goes on along the minus strand of JBKHJA010000006.1, from coordinate 30,291 downwards.
CAGGAAACACACCGTCCGATCTGTTCATCGGTAAAGGCAATTTCACCGTCATACAACCCAACCAGGCCAGTGTTGTATTGGGACAAATAGGGTTCCGGGGGCTGGTAGGGAGCGTGCGGATCGTACAGATGAATCCAGGCGAAAAAGGGATCTTTCTTATTCTTCTCCAGCCAGGCTAAAGCAGCATCAACCACTTCATTGCCGGGACGCTGAACCATGGCCAGGTCGAGCTTTTTGTATTTTTTAAGATCAAACTGATCATCATAATGATGGAATCCCTGCTTCAGTCCCCATCGTCCGTCGAGCACAAAGGCTCCGATAAAAGCACCACATTGATATCCCTGCCCTGCCAGCAGTTCTGCCAGGGTCAAGTGCTGACCGGATAGGGCGGTGTTGCCGTTGACCCTTACTCCATGATAGGTGGGATACAGACCGGTCATCATGGAGGCGTGAGAAGGGAGGGTTAAGGGAGAGGAAGCGGTGCACTGCTCAAACACCATTCCCTTCCTGGCCAGTGAATCCAGATGAGGGGTTTTGACTTTTGTGTAGCCGTAGCAGGGCAGATGATCCGACCTGGTGGTGTCCAGGGTTATGAAGATTATGTTGGGTTTCTCTATGCCCTGGTCAGAAATCAGCCTGGAAAATTCCCGCTGTGGCTCTTTCTCAGGCCTAAAAATAAGGAATAAAATGATTCCCGCAACCGCTGCTCCTGTGAGTGCTCCGATAAAAATGATGGTTTTACGCATTTCTCACCACATAAGATCAAACACCATGGCTGAACAATTTATTATAGAATATGTGGGGCATCATTGACCACCCTTTCCAGGGAAGCATTTCCAAAACCATGATGACTGTAAATATCCGTACTAATGGAAAGGGATGACCACCTCACCCCACCCTCATCCCCCATCACAGAAATGAAGAGGCCTACGGAAAATGACGGCAAAGAGATAGGGGTATGAGCTTGTCCTCAACGGCCCGCAGGAGCCTGCTTCTGGAGTAAGGCTTCATGCACGGCCCAGATCGCTCCAGGCCTCATGTACTTCATGGCCCGGAAAAGCCTGTCCCCGTACTTTTGGTCAGGATTATTCCATACCGATTCTTCTGGATTGCAGTAGGCTTCAGGCGTTTTGAAAAAATACCCCTGCCCATAAGGGCTGTAAACCACATAATACACACCGTATGCGGTGTGCATCCCTTCTTTTTCCATGCCATGAAGAATACAGTTGGAAGCAAAAGCATAGCTGGTCCCGGTCCACACTTCATCTCCCTGTTGGCCGAAAAGCTGTTTCCCCTCTGCACTGCGGCCGTTGACAGCACCCATCAGTCCATCCCCAAAACCCAGCACATTCTTCTGGTAGATGGTGTTGAGAGCTTTCTTGGCCTGTTCCAGGGGAATAATTCGGCCGCTCTCTTCCTCTAAGCCCAGGATCCTTGCATACCAAATCCCAAATAGCTGATCGGTCATGATATCATCGGTGTGGGCATCGATGTTGAAATACTCTCCTTTCTCGTTCCACAGCTTCTGCAGGGCTTTGCGGCCGGCCTCAAGCCAGGATTGATATCTGGCTATGGTCTCGGCCGCAGCTTCTTCATCCATCGGCGGGAGCCCCTGGCCGATCAGGGTCTGCCCCATGGCCGCAGTGGACTTTAAGGCAGCCAGCCAGAGCATGCTCACAAAAGCGCTTTCCCCTTTCATCTTCCAGGTGTCATATGTCTGGTCCGGAATTCCCTCGTTCAAGGGAAGATGACTTTCCGGATCAGCAAACCTTTTCTCCAGGGTATCCAGGGCTTTCACCGCAGATTTAAACATTTTTTTCAGGAAAGTGTAATCTTTGGAACCTGTGTACAGAAAATCACGATATCCCCGCAAAGGGAATTTGGGGTTCAGATCTTTCCACACATTTGCATTCTGCCAGTCAAAAGCGTTGAGGATTATCCAGGGGCGAGCACGGGGAGAACCGATGTCGTGTGGAACCATCCCGCAAACCTTGTTGGTGTTCCAATAATAGCCCATCTTTTCTTCAGGAACTTCCCCGGGCATGATGATGGGGTAATTGTAGGCCTTGTAGGTGGGATCCTCCCAATCCACGGTCTGGGCAAAAAAGCGCATGTTATCTTTCTCCAGCTCCGGCCACAACTTGAGAAGATGCCAGGAAGAATAGGCGTCCACATCAAAGGTGCCGTACATCAGATAATCCACACTTTCCAGATAAGTATGAAGGTCAGTGTACGCATCCCAGATGCTTGTCTCTGCCAGAACGTAGAGCTCGTTAAAAAGAGCCTGTTTGAACCAATCGGGAAATCGAGTATCCTCAACAATCTCCTGCTGCCATTTATCTACCGCCTGTTCCCATTCCTGATATTTATCCAGGGCTTCCGAGGCCACGGCGAAGGCGTTTTCACCTGTGTCCCCGAAAAACCGGGTGTATTTTTTTCTGTATTTCACTTTCTCTTCAAATTCATAAAAGGGAAAATCCCAGGCCACCACCACCGGAAATTCAACATGTTCCTTGGGCTGCAGGGTGCATTTGACGGCCAGGGCTGCAGCCAATGCCTGTTCCTCGCCGGCTGTCCTTGAATCTCTGGAATTGGAAAGTGTCCCGTCGGCCGAAAAAGTTTCCCACACTTCCCTTCCCTCTCCCAGAGGATCAAAATCGGTGTGCCAATAGACTCTGGTTTTTCCGGTAATCTCTGAAGCCGCCATGCACATGGTCCCGGTCATAGCGTTCCCGGACTTTATGTCCATGTCCTCCTTCTTGAAAACAATCCCCTTTTTCTGGGATTTCTGGACAAACTGGTTGAAATTTCCCCGGCTTTTTCTATCCCAGGCGAAGTCATTGGGGTGGGTCTGCGGACTGGGCGCATGGGCTTCCCATCCGATCATATTCTGCCAGGTGAGCATCACGCTCACCTCCACCGGTTCTTCTGTCCGATTCTCCACAATCCACTTGAACACCGCCACCGGATAACTGGTCTCCCTGTAATTATGAGGAATGACGGGGGAAAACTGAGTCACCGCTATTCGGGCTGGAAGATTCTGGTTTCTCTCATAAGAAAACCCGGATTTGGGAAAGAGGGCATAATAACTTCCTTCTCCTTCCCGATAATTCCACTTCCAGCTTCCCAGTCCCTCACCCGCGGGAGGTTCATCAGTGGAAAGAGTCTGGGCCACAATCCTTTCTCCTTTTTTCATATAAATGTGGAACTGGTTCGCCCACAGAGTGTCATCCACCATCCATCCTGATTTGAGAAACCAGTATCTGAAATTTCCGCTGATGGTGCGCTCAAAAGAACCGGCCCCCATGCCTCCCACTGGACATGCGCTTCCTTCGGCATGGGCCTCTATATTGCCGGCTTGTTTGGTCCGGCCGAAAAGAGTCAGCTTGTATCCCACAGGGCGGTCAAAAGCACAGGGAGGAAAATTCCCCAGGTTTTCTCTGGCGTAGTTCAATTTCCTGAGAATATGGGCGAGAATTTCCTCTGAGTCTGCCAATCCGCTTGTCCTGGCTTCTTGGATCAGCTTTCCTATCCGTCCCTCTATCTCCCTGCCCTGATCATCACATATTCCTTTCTCCATCAACAGTTGGATATACCGGGTCTGGAGTTTTTCTCTTATATTATCTTCCTGGCCCTGAGGATGAGAACCAATATCAGCACCGAGCAGTCCCTTCGGACTTAACATGAAAACAAGAGCGACGCCCAGAAAAACTCCCCAAAAAATTTGTGGAAGGGTCCCCAGCCTTTTTTTGTTTTTTGGATTCATCGCAACCTCCTTCACTATATTATTTTTTAGCTTTTTGTAATCCGCTGGCCCCGAAGAATGGTCTCCCGGACATTGAACTCCCGGTCAAAAACAACCAGGTTGGCTAATTTTCCTTCCTGAATGCTTCCCCTTCTATCTTCCATGCCCAGGACGCGGGCTGGGTTCAAAGAAGCCATCCCCACCACCTGATGAACCGGCAATCCCGTCCAGGCCGCCACATTCTTCACCGCCCGGTTAAGAGTCAAAACACTGCCTGCTAAAACACCACTTTTCCGCAGTCTGGCTTCTTCTCCTTTGACCACTATCTCCAGATCCCCCATCTGATAGATTCCATCTCCCCGGCCGGAAGCCTTTACGGAATCGGTGATCAGACAGATTTTATCACTCCCTTTACGGAAAACAGCCAGCCTGACCGAAGCCGGGTGGACATGAACGCCGTCAGCAATGATTTCTGCTGTAACTCGTGCAGAGTCAAGAACCGCTCCTACCACTCCTGGCTCTCGAGGAAGAAATTTTCTCATGGCATTATAGAGATGAGTGGCGTGAGTGATCCCCTGGTTAAAGCTTTCCACAGCTTGCTGGTGAGTGGCATCAGAATGGCCGATAGAGACCACCAGGCCTCCTTCTTTCAACACGGGAATGAACCTCAGATTATTGTTCACTTCAGGGGCCATAGCAAAGATAGTCTTAAGCCCTCTGACAGCTTTGACTATAATGTCCACATCCTCTCTTTTCATGGCCTGGATGTAAGCAGGGTCTTGAGCGCCCTTTTTTTTGGGGTTCAGGAAAGGCCCTTCGATATAAACGCCCAGCAGCTCTGAGGAAAGCTGAAGCTTCTGAGCCTTTTTGATGGCTTCGACAGCCTTCAGGACCGCGTCCATAGAAGCTGAAGAGGTACTGCCCAGAAAGCCGGTGACTCCACAGGCAGCTTGATGCCAGGCGATTTTTTTCAGGCTCTCTACCTTTCCATCCATGACATCCTTTCCCAGGGCTCCATGGAGATGCAAATCTATAAGGCCGGGACTGATGAATTTGTCTCCGTAATCAAGGCATGGAATATTCTTATCTGGAATTTCTTTTCCTGAGGCTGAAACGCTGGAGATCCTCTCTCCTTCCATCAGCACCATCCCCCCGGTCAGGACTTTATCAGGAAGGATGACATTCCCTTTGACAATAGTTCTCATTGGGTTTTAACCCGTTTTATTGACCGCCGCTTGAGGAGCGCATCTGCTGGCGCAAGGGGCGGTAATCTGTGAGCTGGATGCCCCTTTTCCGTATGATTTTCTTTATTCGCTGGCTGGTCAGTGCCCGGGTGACGGCAGCTCTGTGTGAAGCCACATTGGACAAGCCTTGTGGATTGAAGTCCTCCAGAGCCCGCTCTTCGGGCGTGTCAAGGCCGGGATGGACCACCAGCAGATAAAAGCCCGGACCTATTTGCTTCAATGTCTCGGCCAGAGCATCTTCTTTTTCCTGGGCAGGAACCTCATAAATGTTCAACACCTCCTCTCCTGAATCCTGGGAGAGAGGAACTCTGTAGTCTTGAGAAATCTGGGCAACAACAGAATGAAGCTGGAGAGTGGCTCGAGCAGTCCACATGTGTGTATCGATGTACTGAACATCAATCTTCCGCTTGAGGGCTAAATCCATCTGGGCCCGCAGTTCCTTTTCCACTTCTTGGAGATCGGGCCGGGCGGCCAAAAAAGCCTCCGTGGTCTGATAAAAATAGCCGTCTTCATCCACCAGACTGGAAACTTCGGTCACCGGTAAAACCGGCCTCCACCTGTAATCCCGCCATTCCCCGGTGAGTGTCAAGTGGACTCCGATGCACCACTGGGGATGTTCCCGGCACATCCGGGCAGCCTCCTCAAACCAAGGCGAAGGCACCATTATGGAAGCGCAGGTCAGTACTCCTTCACGGAAACTCCTGGCTACAGCCAGATTGCAGGCATGAGTCATGCCCATATCATCACCCCGCACAATCAACTGGATGGGCTGTGGGCTTATCTCTAGACGGGGACCGCAGCTTATCCAGAGAAAGCCGGCCGCCAGGACACACATAAAAATTAGGCTTAGTTTTTTCATGTGGTACCTTTCCTGAAAGATTCTCAAGGCATTGTTTTTCAAGGCTCGCCTCATGGTCTGTCCTTTCTATCCGGAGAACCACGGCCGCGCAGAATCTTGATGATCACTACCTGGAGGACAATAATCATACTACAATTGAACACCGGAATGAACAATCCCTGTTTTATGCTGTGGGCCTGGGCCACTTTTCCTGCAAGCCAGGGACAGGTCATCCCTCCGGCTAAAGCGATGACCAAGACCGCACTGAAGGCGGTTCCGGAAAAAGAAGGAAAGGCTCCTCCCACCACAGCCAAAGTGGTGGGGAACACAGCCGCGAAGCCCAGGCCAATCAACACCGCTCCCAGAGAAGCCAGAGTTTTTGAGGGAGAGGTCACAATGAGAAAAGCAGCGATCAAAGACAGAAAAGCGCTGGCCAGGACCATGAATTCATTCCCCACCTTGCTCACTATTCTGCTGGAGAGAAGCCGGCCGCTCATGATGGCCGCCCAGTATCCGGCCAGAACTAAGGAAGCCAGCATGGGTGTCACTTGGAAGTGTTCATGGAGATAGGTAGAAATCCACCCCCCCACAGTGAATTCGTTACCGGATTGGAAAAAAAGCACAAAACCGCACAGCCATAAAAGCGGATTTCCGATGATTTTGGAGGCCTGACCGAGAGGAAATCCCTGATCATGCTTGGGCTGGGGAAAGGTGAATGCCAAAAACAGAATAAAAGGAACCAGACTCAACAGAGTGGCAGAGAGCAGGATGAGATTCAGACCCCAAATCTCCAGCAAAGTGCCGATCAGAAAAGGTATGGTCAGGGCTCCGAAACCGAAAAAGATACCCAGCACGTTCAGGGCAGAACCTCTTCTTTCAGGATGAATGTCGCTGGTTAATGCATTGGTCCCTCCATTCAACCCCCCTCCTCCAAATCCGAGAATGACAGCGGCTGTCAGGACCATGATATAGGAGGCGGACACGGTTAACATAAAAAGCGAACCGGCCACCAGCAGGGCACAAATTATCAGGAAAAACCTATACCCGAACCGGTCCACTACGGGGCCAAAAACAATGGACATGATCAGCATGGACAGATTCATGTAAAAAAAGAGATTCCCGGCTTCGCTTTTATCAAATTCTATCTTGGCGAACAAAGACGGGAGTATGGCTCCCAGAATAGCCATGGCCATACCGAACACAAACATCCCCGCACAGGCAGAAGACATCAATCCTGCGGTGCTGACTTTATTCTGACTCCTTTGCTCAAGCATACCTATGCATCCTCTTTCATGGGAAGCATCTCCGTTTGGATTCCCAAATGATGCTGCATCATTCTGCGGGCCGGCTGTAATAAAATTTGGTGAAAGCCTGATAGACCTTCTGCAGATGATCTTTTTCCACTCCCTTTACATTAGGAGAGACAAAGGTGGGGGGAAGCTTGTCTTTTTTGGCCAGGATGGAGCCAATCTCAGCCACCAAAGACATGGCCACAGACACGGCTGCCGCCGTGGAGCCGGCGGCAACCTTTTCCACCCGGCCCACATCCACCAGGGTGTCCTCAGGGGGGACACAGTTATCGATGGCAATATCAGCAATGTCGGGAAGCATCCTGCCTGAGGGATGAGTCCTGGTGGCTGTTTTCTGATTCTCAAGAGAGGAAACGCAGATGACCTTTAATCCTTTTGCCCTGGCCTCCAGGGCCACCTCGATAGGAGCTGTATTCAATCCGCCGTGAGAAAAGACCAGCATACAGTCCCTCGGCTCCAGAGGATAGCTCTGCAAAAATACCCTGGCATACCCTTCCTGCCTCTCCAGCCACAGAAGCTCTCTTGCCCCCCCGGGCCCGATAACGTTGTGCCACATCAGTCTTGGATCATACAGCGGGAAAAATCCCACAAAACTTCCATACCGGGGAAAAATATCCATGACCGGAATGATGGAATGCCCGCTTCCGAACATGTATACTCTTCCCCCTTTCTGTATGGATGAAGCCATGATCTGCGCCGCTTTTTTGATTTTTGGCATTTCTCTGGTTTTAATCTCATCCAGAATTTCCTGAATTTTGTTTAAGTACGCTATGGCTGACATATCTCCACTCCTCTTTTATTTATGATATTCATGATGGTTCCAGGCCAGCTTACCTGCTCCGTAAAGTCCGGCGTCTTCGCCCAGAAGGGACAGCTCGATCCTCACTTTTTCAGCGGCCAAAGGCTGGGCCCACCTTTTAAACTCCCGCCGCACCGGCTCCAGCAGCAAATCAGAAGCCTGGAACAATCCTCCTCCCAGCACCACCATTCCTGGATTCAGTATGCTGATGATATTGGCTATGCCCATGGCCAGATATTGAATGGTCATATCCACCACCTTGAGTGCCAGAGGGTCGTTTTTACGTGCAGCTTCCATAACTGTCTCAGCGGTTATTTTTTCTGTTTGACCGCCTGCCATTTCTTTCATCAGCGAGGATTCGCCAGTTCTGATAAGACCGACAGCCCGCCGGGCCACCGAGTCCCCTGATGCTTCAGCTTCAAAACAGCCTCGATGCCCGTATTCTTCTCTATACTCAGGGGTCAAAGCAAACCATCCCACCGCCCCGGCAATGTCCTCACTTCCTGTGCAGAGTTTTCCTCCGGTGATGATTCCCGCTCCGATGCCTGTTCCCACCGCTAAAAAGACCACATCCTGGAAACCTCTGGCAATCCCGGACCACTGTTCTCCCATAACATAGGCGCTGCGGTCACTCTCCAGGATCAAAGGCAGAGCTGTTTCCTTCTGGATATTCTTCAGCAGGGGCAGATGATCCCAGCCGGGAATGTTGGGCGCCCAGACCAGCCCGGTCTCATGATAAACGACTCCGGGAATGGCTATGCCCGCAGCCAGTATTTTCCCTCCCTGTGCCCGGGCGTATTCTTCTAAACGATGGATGACCTTTATGATTTGGCGGACAGACTGCTCACCGCCTGATTTGTGGACAGGAATTTTGTTTTTGTGAAGCATCTGAGCCCGGGAGGTGAAAAGAGCTGAAGATATTTTTGTGCCCCCCACATCCACTGCAGCACAGAATCTCTTATCCGGCCTGTTTCTCAAATCAACCTCCAGCCATCACGTCCTGGATGTCACTTCCTTTCTAATAGGACAACCCATACCTGCTGGGGATCCAGGTCTTTCTCCAAAACCATTTTCCCCTGGGCAAAGACAGAAGCGATGTCCCGGCCTGTCTCCACATTTCTGGCCGTCCATCCTTTTCTCTTCACCCGCAGCACGAATCTGGATGATGTCTTTTCCTCACCGCGGTTAAACCCGAATAAAACCTTATAATCTTCTCCCTCCAGGACTCTGGCATCCACAAACACCTCATTTCTGGACGAACTCACTTCCACTGGCTTTGGAATCTCCAGCCAGGAGGCCAGTCCGGCCAGAAATTCGCCGTTATGAGGATTTTTAAAGTGATGATAGGCTGACCCTATAAACGACCCCACCATGATGGCTTTTCCCTTCCCGTAAGGAGAATAGATCATGGCTGGTTTTCCGTTTTCAAATTCAGCCAGCACCTCGCTTTCCTCTCCGATCAGCTCAAAGGCTTCCTCAAAGAAAAGAGTATCCAGAGTGTCTCCCTCCTGAAGAAGAGGAAGGGAGGGATGGGCGGCCTTGATCCTCATTCTGGAAGTCTTTGGCAGAGGAGTGACATACGTCTCCCTGCATCCGAAGACTTCATGCAGTCCGCCTCCAGGAATAACAGGGCTGGAAAACCCCCGCTCATCGTTCCAGCCGCATCGCGCTTCAGCCACCAGCACTCCTCCTGAGCTGACGAACTCGATCAGTTTCTTGATGTGATTTGTGGACATCATCACCGGATAAGGAGCGATCACCAGCTTGTACTGGCTGATTTTCTCGGAATCAAGATCCATGACATGGAGGAAATCAACCGGTATATTCCTCTCATAAAAGGCTCTGTACACTCCCTGGAGCGATTCACTCAGGTTGTTATAACCGATGGGCTGCCCTTCTCCGGTGTACTGCTGCTGCCCCCCCACCATGTGGGAGAGAGGATTATACAGAATGGCTATTTTTGCCTGGGGAGGTTGGGCCTGGAGGAGTAAATCACTATGAGTGGTGATGACCTCGGCCACCCTGCCGGCAGCTTTGGCTCTTTGGGTGATTTTTCCATCCAGCTCCACCAGGCCGTAGCCGCCCGACTCATAGCCCGAACTCATCGGATAGTAGGCATATATATTGATCCCTCTGGCTCCGTAGGCCACAGCCGTCCAGATCCAATCCCGCAGATCGTCTCCGGTTACCGGCACACTCAATTTCATCCCAAACACTCCGTAGCCAGCTTGAAGTTCTCCGATGTAAAATCCTTTGTTTTTATGATTCATGGAACGGATAAAATCATGCCCGGAGGCACGGAAAAAAGGCGGCCAGGGTTTGACAGTCCAGGCATGCTTGGGATAAATGGAGGCTCCGTAATAATCCACCCTGTCAGCCATCTTGCGGTCATCCGGAGTGCCGTTCCAGTTCGGTTTGGTGAACAGGCCTGGAATGGCTGAATGGCTGGTCACCACACCTCGAGGAACCACCGATCTTACGGCCCGGGCTTTCAGCGCCAGGTCTTCAGCCAATTTATCTGAGATAAAATTCTTCCAGTCAATATAATCGGTGTAAGAAAGGATGGTCCCAAACCGAGGAGGCTCCACCTGTTCCCATTCCTGAAACTCCCGGTGCCAGGCTTCATTCAAATTCTCCAGGGTGTGGTATTTCTGGTGAAGCCAGGCCCGAAAACGGGATATAGTGGAATGGCAGTAGCAGAATTCTAAATATTCCGCATTTCCCAGATGATAGACCTCAGCCCAGTTGATGAGGTGGGGCTCGCTCCACAAGTCCCAGCCATAAAAAGCGGGCTTGTCCTTAACCACCTTGGCCGCTTCAGAGAAAAATTTTAAAATTTTCTGCCGGACTCCAAGATGATCAAAACAGAATCCAGGGGAAGCCTGCGATTCCACCGCCAGACCGTTATTGGCTACAAACTTCGAATCAGGGTATTTCTGCCCCACCCAATCGGGCGCCGAGTCGATATAAACCTGAACAATCACTCTCAAACCCACCTCTCCTGCCAGATCCACCAGGGTTTCAAGCGCACTGAAATCGTATTTCCCCTCTTCCGGTTCGCATCGGGTCCATTCCACCCAGCAGCGGACAGTGTTGAAGCCCAGCTCTTTTATCTGCTGCAAATCCCTTTTCCATAAGGGTATTTTTTCAGGATTAACTTTCTCCAGCATGGGAGCCCTGGCCTTGCCTCCTGCGTACCACACAGAGACAGGATAATGGCTTGCGTTCTTATCAGAGGAAATGACCGAAGCATCGAAAAGAAATAAACAGACTCCTATCATGAACAGAAAAAAATATACGGAATGTCTCCTCTTGAATATTTTTAACATATTAAGTTCTCCTTTCATCCTCATTTTTTCTTTCCCTCATTCTCCCTCTATCTGCGAAGAAAGGCTTTCTTTACGAATTCTCCTCTGCCTACCACTTCTAACAGCACTGACTCCTGCTGATAATAATCCTCACTCAGCTCCCAGATAATAATTCCTGCCGCACTGTTTTTCCCTGACATATTCGCACTTCAGCGAAACTGAACGTTCATCATCAAAGCTGAGGATTCGGGAATGGTCCTGACTGCGGAGGTCAGGTATGAAGAAGCGCATTATGTTCCCATCCCTCCGGTCATCACTTCCATCTCGTCCTTCCTGCAAAATATAAAATAATGCAAATTGTTGTCAAACAAAAAAAGAAATATTTTCAATTTTCTTGCTTGATTTAATAAAACAACAATTTTAATATAATCTTAAAAATTTGAGGCTGGAGAGACTCACAACAAAAAAAATCCTCAGGGATTCAAAAAGATCAGATGAATCTTCCCTTTGTTGACTGGACATTTATCATCGGCTACTTCCTGTTTGCCCTGGGAGTAGGGCTCTATTTTTCCAGAAAAGCCGGCAAAGACATAGAGAGCTTTTTTATTTCAGGCCGCAGTTTACCCTGGTGGATAGCGGGAACCTCTATGGTGGCCACCACCTTTGCGGCCGATACACCTCTGGCGGTGACAGAAATCGTGGCCAAAAACGGAGTGGCCGGCAACTGGCTGTGGTGGAATTTTGTGTTCGGGGGGATGCTGACTGTTTTTCTTTTTGCCAAACTCTGGCGGAGATCTGAAGTGATCACGGATATCGAGCTGACTGAGGTGAGATATTCTGGGCGCCCAGCAGCCATGTTGAGGGGATTCAGGGCGCTCTATTTAGGCCTTCCTATCAATTGTATCATCATGGGCTGGGTCATCCTGGCCATGGCTTCTATCCTGGAAGTCACCCTGGCTTTCCCCAAATGGCAGGCTATCGTGATATCTCTCCTTATCGCTGTCATCTACTCTGTTTTGTCAGGATTCTGGGGGGTGGTGATAACTGACTTCCTCCAGTTTATCATCGCCATGGTTGGATCCATCTCCCTGGCTGTAATCTCGGTGAATCATGTGGGGGGAATAGAAGCCCTTAAATCTAAAATCCTGGCTGCTGACCCCGGGGCATTGAGCTTCTTTCCCCGAATCGGCTCAGCCACCATGCCCCTGCTGACCTTTTTCGTGTACATCGCTGTCCAGTGGTGGTCCACCTGGTATCCTGGTGCTGAACCTGGGGGCGGAGGATATGTGGCTCAAAGGATGTTTGCCACCAGAAACGAAAAACACGCTGTTTCCTCCACCCTGTGGTTTAACGTCGCCCATTACGCCTTAAGGCCATGGCCCTGGATTCTGGTGGCTTTGGTTTCTCTTGTGGTCTTTCCCAATCTCGCTGATCCCAAAATGGGCTATCCAAAGATGATGATCACCTTCCTGCCTGCCGGCCTAAAAGGCCTGATGATTGCCGCCTTTTTTGCGGCTTTCATGTCCACCATCGATACCCATCTCAACTGGGGAGCCTCTTACATAGTCAATGATTTCTACAAAAGATTTATCAAAAAAAAAGCCCCCGATTCTCATTATGTTTTAATATCCAGGATAACGGTCATTTTCATCATGGTTCTGGCCGGATTCACCGCCTACTGGATGGAAAGCATCAAGGGAGCCTGGGAACTTCTTCTGGCTATAGGAGCGGGAACGGGTTTGGTGTACATTTTGAGATGGTACTGGTGGCGAATCAATGCCTGGAGTGAAATTGCGGCTATGAGCTCTTCTTTTGTGGCGGCCATCATTTTATTGAGATGGACTTCTCTGGGGCAAGAAGGAGACCTCAACTGGGCCTGCAGAATGCTCATAACGGTGGGAATAACCACTTTTGTGTGGCTGGCAGTGACTTTTTTAACCAGGCCCGTGGATAAAGATCACCTCCTGCGGTTTTACCAAAAAACAAGACCAGGAGGATTATGGAAGCCTGTCATCTCAAAGAAGGGAACAGAAAAGACAAAAATTTTATCTGACTTATTAAACTGGATATTTGGGACCGCTGTTGTGTACAGTGCTCTCTTCGGCATAGGCAAAATCATCCTGCTGGAGTTCAAAACAGGTGTCGTTTTTCTGGTGATATCCGCTGGGTCAGGTTTAGCCCTTTACAAGAACCTAATAAAAAGAGGAATCTAGAAAATTGAGGTCTCCGTTTCTCATCCTGGAACAGGATGGCGGCCATCAACATATATTTCCATCCATCACTTTAAAGGAAAGGATTTCCCCATGAAAAACAAATCAGAGCTTAACGTGGCTATGATAGGATATGGATTCATGGGCAAAGCCCATTCCAATGCCTTCCTGTGTGCCAACAAGTTTTTTGACCTGCCTGTAAAATTCAACATGAAAATCATTTGCGGCCGCACTGAAGAAAGAGTAAAAAAGATGCAGGAAAAATGGGGATGGGAAGAATACGCCACCAATTGGAAACAGGTGCTGAAAAGAGATGATATCGATGTGGTGAGCATTGGCACTCCCAACAATCTGCATGTTCCCATGATTGTGGAAGCAGCCCAAACAGGAAAGCACATCCTGTGTGAAAAACCTCTGGGGATGACAGCTTCAGAAAGCCGAAAGGCTTTGGAAGCGGTAAAAAAGGCGAAAGTCTTTCACATGATCTGGCACAACTACAGGAAAGCCCCTGCTCTATCTCTGGCCAAGCGGCTGATTGATGAGGGGAAAATCGGAAAAATATATCATGTCCGGGCTTTCTTTCTTTCAGACTGGGCTATGGACCCGGAATTCCCGCTGGTCTGGAGGATGAGAAAAGAATTGAGCGGCAGTGGAAGCCACGGCGATATCTGTGTCCACATTATCGATAGCGCCAGGTATCTGGTGGGTGAAATAAGAGAAGTCACCGGCCTGGCAGAGACATTCATCAAGGAAAGACCACTGCCTGAAAATCCCAGAAAAAAGGAGAAAGTGAGTGTGGATGATATGTCTGCCTTTTTGTGTCGATTCGAGAACGGGGCGGCAGGAGTATTTGAGGCCACCAGGTTCGCTCTGGGGAGAAAAGCCCACAACAAAATCGAGGTTAACGGCTCTAAAGGATCTCTGGTCTGGTGTTCGGAAGAGATGAACGTCCTGGAATTTTATTCGCACCAAGACCCGGAATACATAAGAGGATTTCGGAAAATTCTGGTCACCGAAAAAATCCATCCTTACCTGAAGGGCTACTGGCCGCCGGGGCACATCCTGGGCTATGAACACACCTTCATCAACGCCCTGGTGGACTTTGCCCGTGCTTATGCCCAAGGGGAAATGCCCACCCCTAACCTGGAAGACGGGCTCCGGAACCAGATGGTTCTGGATGCCGTGCTTGAATCCGCAGACTCCAAAAGGTGGGTCAAGGTGGAGTGAGAATTTAAAGGAGGGAATCAAAGAGAGGTGTAAATATGAATGGTATGGTAAAAGAATTAGCCAAAATGATTGATCATTCGCTTTTAAAGCCTTTCCTCACCGATGAGGAGCTGGAACAGGGATGTGAAACAGCGAAAAAATACCAGGTGGCCTCTGTTTGTACGAAGCCCTATCATGTCCAGAGGGCCAAAGAACTCCTCCGCCGGACTTCGGTTAAGGTGGGTACGGTGATCGGCTTTCCCCACGGCAGCCACAAAACCGAGGTCAAAGTGTGTGAGGCCAGAGAGGCTTTGGAAGACGGAGCCGAGGAACTGGATATGGTCTTAAACATCGGAGCCCTTGTTTCAGGAAACCTGGAATATGTGGAAAAGGACATCAAAAAAGTGGTGGATCTGGCTCATTCTGGAGAGGCCATAGTAAAGGTTATTTTTGAAAATTGTTACTTGAACAGAGAACAGAAAATCCAGGCCTGTCAGATCTGCGAAAAAGTGGGCGCCGATTTCGTCAAAACCTCCACCGGGTTTGGCCCCTCAGGCTATACTCCCGAAGATCTGAAGTTAATGAGGAAATATGCGCCGAACCTGAACCTCAAGGCCGCTCATGGAGTGAGGAGTTTAAAAGCAGCCCTGGAGGTCAGGGATCTCGGCTGCACCAGATTCGGAGCTTCCCAGACTGAGAAAATCATGGAACAGGCCCTCAAAGAATTTGGATCAAAGGAGTGATTTCGTCCGCCGTGACCGCCTCACATCTTAAATGGCACTTTTAACCGGTCAGGCCGGAATGCCATCCACATAGCCTGGCTTCATCCAGGCCGCTCCTTGACCCCGGAAAAAAGGTCTCAGCCTCAAGGTGGTGGCGATTTTTTCTCTTTGGCTCATGGGCTTAAAATCCTTCACCAACTGGATGTTTTTCTTCAGAACTTCAAGGCTGTCTGTGCCGATCACTGCCGCATCCACATAAGGAAGGCTGAGGCTGTAGCGAATCAGTTCCTCTGCGGTAACGCTTTCCACGGTCTCCCGGGGCCGGATGACTTTCATCACCAGGATACCCATCCCTCTTTTGGCTGCCTGAGGTATAGCCTGCTTTTCAAAATCTCCCTGACGTTCTGCGTAATGATTGAGAGCGATGAGCATGGTGTCGAAATCAAAACGGGCGGCCATAGCGCTCATCGCTTCTGCTGAACGATGGCCGCTGTAGCCGATGAACCGAGTCACTTTCTGTTCTTTCAGTTTGAGAAGCGCCTTGAGAGAGCCGTCCCGAGCACCCACCTTCTCCACATCTTCCAGGGATTCCACACTGTGGATTTGATAGAGGTCCAGGCGGTCGGTCTGCAGGCGTTTCAGGCTTTCTTCCAGATGGCGCATGGCCCCATCGTAAGTCCGGTCAGCCACTTTTGTTGACAGAAACACCTCATCCCGCCGCTCCTTGAGAACCAGGCCGTACCGTTCCTCGCTGACCACCTGGTCGAACACATAATCATGGGCCGTATCCCAGTAATAAAAACCATGGTCAAGAGCATAACTCAAAAGCTCCACACTCTTTTCCGGATCCTTGATGGTACAAAACCGGCTCCCGCCGCCTATGACCACCAGGGGCACCCGCACTCCTGTTTTCCCCAAAATGCGGGTGGGCAGGCCTTTTGCGTCATAGACCTCTCCCTCATTGGCAGAGAGAAGATGGCCATAAGAAAGAGTGCTGAAAGCAGCCACCTTGAAGCATCTTTCTATAAAATCCCGACGCTCCATAGTTTCATTCTTCACCGCAAACCTCCTTATCAAACAGGAATTGATTTTATCTGGATATCCCCCGCTTCTCTTCCTCCATTTCCCAAAATATCCCTTGTATGACCAAACACAAGATCTTTTGGCACCATTATTTTAAAAGCTCCCCCCACAGTGTGATATCATCAAAATTTCCCGTGTCATCGAACGATCCCACTCCCACCAGGCCGTGTTTCAAGGTTTTATCCCTGGCTGTCAGTATGGGGGTTCTCATATCATCCAGGAAGGCTTTGATCTCCCCTGTCTGGGCGTTGCAGGTCACCTTAAAATCATGGAATTCCAGGTCCTTCAACCTGGCTTCGGACCGGCCGGCAGGCTGGCGGTTGATCTTCACCCTGTCTTTCCCGTTCACCAATCCAATGATGTTATGCACCGGGTCAGAAACAGCCCCGAAGTGGGCGTACAGGAAGTGGGTGGGATCCTGGTAATGGAAGACGACCACCACGCTGCGGTATTTGTTGTCAACAGGGGCAGTGCATTTCAGCCGGCCGGTAAAGATGAAGCTGGAGACATCGAAATTTTCCAAAACTGACCAGGAGGTGGGAGCCCGGACTTTCCCGGGAGGGCCCGGAGCAGTGAGTCCATAAAACCTGCTGCCTTCCTCCTCAGCCACTTTCCAGTTCTCAGGGACGTTGGGCTTCCAACCCTGGGTATCTCCGTCTTCAAAGTCATCAGTGAATAAAGGAGGCAGAGCTGCCCGGGCCAGGTTGCTGACAGCAGGAGCAATCATGATTTCCAGTTCACTTTTGGGTTTTTCAGGCTGAAAAACAAGAGATAAGATATCATCCAGCCACCACAAGGAGGGCTGGTGGCCATTCTGAACACAATCTAAGGCCTGAAGCCCTCCTTCGGCCAGAGCTTCCGCTTCCTCAGAAACAGGAATGACCTCCCTCAGGAGAAAAGACCGCTCGAGCAAAGGTTTCAGTCTTTGGTTATTGAAGCGCCATTCCTTCAGCCACTCCTTGATGGTTTTGCGGTGGGTCCTGTACACAGGCGCATCAGCGAGCATCTCTTCCACCATGTTCCTGAACCGGCGCGCCCTGCCGCTTTCAGGCCTGGCTGCATCCACCAGCCTGTTTAGAGGAGTCATCTGGGTGTATTCTTTGGTACTAGGGCGGGTGTAGAACTTGACGGGCTCCACTATGTCAGCCAGCACTTTAAGCGAATCGATGGGACGCGGACCTGCCAGCCGCTGCAGCATCCGGGGGTAGTTTGACCGATGTTTGAGGCCCAGCCAATCCAGGTTCCTGTTCAGCACTTCCAGGCGGCGGTACATGTCCTTTGTGTCTTTGGTCTTTTGCGGGGACCACAATCTTTCTGCAACGGCCGCCAACCGGGGCCAGATGCGGGAATCAATGGTCTCCGGATTCACGAATTCACTCCACATGCAGGCTTCTCCCCCTAAAATACGTGCCTTCTGTTGAGGGCTCAACCCGGCGGCCTCTTTTTCCAGGGGATCGACCTGGTAGTGGAAAGAGGCGGGCAGGATATGATCCAGATAATAGCCATAGGAAAGAATTCCCCGGTATCCCTCAACGGCAGCTTTGGCCAGAGATTCCTGCCCTCTCCAGCTCTGAACCACAATATCTTTAGGGAGTTCTGGATGAAGGATTTCATCCCAGCCCACCATTTTCTTGCCGTGTCTGCGGAGAACAGCCTGAACCCGCTTATTGAAATAGGCCTGCAGGTCGTGGTTATCATTCATATCATGTTTTCTTTTGAAAGCCATGATTTCAGGATTGCTGTCCCAGTGCACTCCGCTGACTTCATCGCCGCCGATATGTAAGTATTCATCCGGGAACAGAGCGGCCATCTCTTCCAGAAATTTATCCAGGAAGGTGTACACCTGCTCCCGGGCAGGATTCATGCAAGGGTCATGAACTCCCCAGTGGCGTTCTATGCGGTAGGGACCCGGAGCTGAAGCCAGCTCCGGATAACCCACAAACCAGGAAGTGGTGTGGCCGGGCATGTCAAACTCAGGGACCACCCGGATGCCGCGGTCCCGGGCATAGTCCAGAATCTCCCGTATCTGGTCCTGAGTGTAGTATTTGCCATCTGAGACCATCTGATGAAGTTTTGGAAAACTCCTACATTCCACCCGGAAACCCTGATCTTCTGTGAGATGCCAGTGCAGTACGTCCAATTTGACCGCAGCCATTCCATCCAGGCTGCGTTTGATGACTTCCACCGGCATCCAGTGGCGGCAGACATCGATGAGCAGTCCTCTCCAGGGAAAGCGAGGTTTATCCTGGATTTTGACCGATGGAATATAAAATCCCTCATCATCCAGGCTGACAAGCTGCAGGAAAGTCTCCATTCCCCGCAGCACACCCACAGGAGTGGCAGCCTTTAAATAAGCGCGGCTGGATTTTACCTCCAGGAAGTAGGATTCGTCCTCTCCCACAGACTGGATTTCTTCTCCTGGCCCCTGACAGTTGATTTCAAGACTCACCTCAGAGGCATCTTTTCCCGTATCAGAAGGCAAAGGAATACCGGTTCGGGCGCTCAGGCGAAGGATCAAGCGCCTGGCCGCTCTCTTCAGCCGGGGTTCAAGGTAACCGGTGAGAGCCACTCGGAATCCCGGATCTACTGCCAGCTTTCCTTGTCCCATAGAAATGTGGGCCGGCACAGGCATCAAGTTGAGAGAGAAATTATGGGAGGATGAACACTGATCAACCTGACCAGAGAAGACCACACTAAAAAACAATGTCCCGGAAATGACCAGGAAAAAAACGGATGTTTTCATAAAGCTCATTTAAGTCTCCTCTCTTTATAATTTCAGGTTTAGAAAAAAGGGCTTCTGATCAAAAATTCCTGTCTGCAGATGATTATTCCTGCCATCTCTATTTTTACCACTTATAGCAAACAGAAAACCAAATATCAAACAAAGATTTAAGCTTATGTTAATGGGAAAGGAATTCAGGGGGCCATGACAAGGTCAAATTTTAGGGAGATTTTTTTCCACAAATGAGGCATAATGGAACAGATTAACCGGTGAAAGCAAACCACCCAGATATTTTGCGGCTTCTGAAAATAAAACCTTCCCCTAAGTCCATGGATTACGTGAAAAACAAAAAGCCGTTCCAACTGCACACCCTGCTTACTGAACAAAGGCATCCGCATACCTGGAGCCTGAGTTTCAACATAAAAGATAACGTGGAAAAAGGCCTCCGCCAGATCCTCTGTGTGGACCAAGATATTTCCCGGACATTTCATCGGCTGGCTGAAGACACCTCTCTCCTGGAGCAGGCTGCCGGCGCTGTGAGCCGCGCCGTAAAGGAAGGAAGAAAAATATTCATCTACGGCTGTGGATCGACAGGCCGTCTGGCCAAACAGATGGAAAGCTCCCTCTGGCGTCCTTTCTGGAGGAAGGCAAAAAAGAGTCCCTTATGGGATAAATTGAAATATGCCCTGACAGAAGCTATCGAAGACCGCCTCATCGGGGAAATGACCGGAGGAGACCGGGCTCTCATCAGCGCTCTGGAAGGATTCGAAGATTTGCAGCTTGTGGGAAAACTCCAGCTCAAAGAGAGAAGGGTGGAGAGAGGGGATGTGGTTTTCTGCATCACAGAAGGGGGTGAAACCTCCTCTGTCATAGGAGCTGTGAGAGCCGCATGCGAAGAGTATGGTGCGCTGGACAAAGACAGCATTGAGGACGCCAAAAAGCATCTTTATTTTCTGTACAACAATCCCCATGAAGTCCTCAAGCCACTGGAGAGAAGCCGATCGGTGCTGGATAATCCTGCCATCACCAAAATCAACCTCTCCACCGGCCCCCAGGCGGTTGCCGGGTCCACCCGGATGCAGGCGGCCACATCCGAAACGTACGTCATGGGCGCCATCCTGGAAGCCGGCATACAGAAAATGCTTAAAGAAATTTTATCTGGGGAAGAAATGGCACAGCTCGGTTTTTCAATAAATAAGAGTATAAAAGAAACACTTCTCTCCTTTGATGATGTAAGAAAGAGAATACTAGATTCATTAAAAAACTTAAGGGAATTCGTCCATCTGGAGTCCGAGACATACAGAAAGGGAAAACGGAGCACCTATTTCGCCAAAAAAGCGTTGATCACAGTGTTTATCGATTGTGCAGAAAGAAGCCCCACCTTCCATCTTTATCCCCTGGATACAGTCAAACAGAAAAACAGAAAATGCTGGTGGCAGGTGTGGACAGAAGCAGGGAATTACAAGGAAGCCTGGCAGAATTTCCTGGGAAGGGAATTCCGGGGTCTGGATAATTCATTCTATGAACATCATTTTTTAAGCCAGATTGAAGATTCTTACCTCAAGGAGGCAGCCCTGAGGAGTCTTTCCCGGGCCGGATCTGACCAGGAAAAACTCTTTGATTTCTCCTTTTCCAGAGAAAACACAGAAAGAAGAGGGCCGCAGCAGGGAGACCTGGGCGTGGTTGTCTTCCAGGATGAGGAAATCGATGATCTCGCCCGCAGTGATTCTTCCCCAGCGAAGTTCATTTCTTTGTTTAAAGAGAAGAAGGCTGATGTTGCCCTGATTTCAGTCAGTGATAAAGCCCCAGAAGAGGTTGAAAATATAATCAGCCCACTGCCGCTTAAACAGGATCAAGATGTTGTTATTTCTATCTTCATGAAGCTCAAAGGCGATCCTCTTGGTCTGAAAAGACAGACTGCCCTAAAAATGCTCCTGAACGCGCACTCATCCGCAGTGATGGCCAGGATGGGAAGGATGGTGGGAAACACCATGACCAATGTCCATCCCAGCAATCTCAAGCTTATAGGCAGGGCCACATATCTCATCATGAGCCATGTGAATGACACCATCATGCAGAAGGAATGGATCAAAAAGAACGGAAAATCAGATCCTCTCACCTATTCCCAGGCCAATGCTGTGCTTTTTGAGGCCATGGATTTTGCGGCTGCCCGGGGAGAACAGACCAGTGAAGTGGAAATTTCTATCATAAGAATTCTGGAAGCCTTAAGAAAGAAGAGTTTCATAAGCTGGCAGCAAGCCCTTTCTGTCTCCGAAACCTCAGGGCTTGAAAACTATCTGGAAAAACACAACTCTGCTTTACGGCGCAAGTTGTAAAATGACGGGTAACCCGTTATATTCTCCATAACTGAAGCGGAAAAATGGGTTTCACCACCATTGACTATCTCGTTGTTGCCCTTTACCTGACAGGAGTGACGGTATCCGGGCTCCTGGTGTCCGGGAGGCAGAGGTCCACCTCGGATTATTTCCTGGGCGGGCATCAAATTCCCTGGTGGGCGGTGCTTTTTTCCATAGTGGCCACGGAGACAAGCACCCTGACTTTCATCAGCATCCCTGCATTGGCCTATGGAGGAAACCTGACTTTCCTCCAGATCACTCTGGGGTATATCCTGGGGCGGGCGGCAGTCAGCATTCTCTTTTTGCCCCGGTATTATCAGGGTCAACTCTCCACAGCCTACCAGTTTCTTGGCTCCAGGTTTGGCGCCGGCATGCGCAATATCACCAGTTCCACCTTCATGGTGACCCGCCTTCTGGCTGACGGAGTACGTCTATTTGCCTCTGCCATTCCCATTGCCATTATTCTCCGGCTGGCCGGGATCAAGGCCTCTGACCTGAACATCTATTTTATCTCCATTCTGATGATTTCCTGTGTAACCCTCATCTATACCTTTCTGGGCGGAATCAGGGCTGTGGTGTGGATGGATGTCATCCAGATGGCAGTTTACACAGGAGGAGCTTTTCTGGCTGCGGGAATAATCTTAACCCGCCTGCCTCATGGCCTGGAAGGCGCTGTCAGTATGGCTCAAAGTGCACAAAAATTAGAATTCTTCCACCTGGGATTCGACTTGAGCTTCAGGAATTTCCTTGCTCAGCCCTACACCTTTTTTGTGGCTCTCCTGGGAGGAGCTGTGTTTTCTACAGCCTCCCACGGCACAGACCAGCTCATCGTCCAGCGCCTTTTGGCCACCAAAAATCTCCGGTCCAGCCAGAAAGCCCTCATCGGCAGCGGCCTAGTGGTGTTCCTCCAGTTTGCCCTTTTTCTGCTTATCGGAGTCCTGCTGTACGGCTTTTACAGCGGACTGGATCCTTCCCAGCTCGGTCTGGCCACCACAGATGAAATCTTTGCCAAGTTTATGGTGGAGGAAATGCCGGCAGGAGTTTCGGGTTTGATCGTGGCTGCCATCCTGGCTGCCGCCATGAGCACCCTTTCTTCCTCCATCAATTCCCTGGCCTCATCCACCACCATGGATATATACAAACCTTACTGGGGCAGGAACAATCGCCCGGAGAAAGACCTGAAGATATCCCGGATGATCTCCATTTTCTGGGGAATCATCATAACCTGCTCTGCCTTCTTGTTTGCCTTCCTTCAGCTTCGCTCTCATGGAGAACGCCCGGCTGTGGTGGAGCTGGGTCTGGGAATCGCTTCTTACACCTACGGAGGGCTTCTGGGCGCCTTTATGCTGGGAATCCTTTCTAAAAAGCTGCGGCACATGGACGCTGCAGTGGGGTTCTTCTCGGGAGTGACTGCCCTTCTTTTCCTGGTTAAGGGACCTGTTCAGGATATTCTGCCTGGTGAAGGTCTTACCATCGCCTGGCCTCTGTACATCGTGGTGGGCGGGTTGATCGTTATCGCCATGGGCCACCTCTCCTATCTGATCCGCAAATTTCCACTTCTCCTGAGCAAATAAATTTGCTGCCATCCTTGGAAAGATTCGCTAAAAATATCATTGTGGCCAGAGAAAAAGGCTGTTACCATTATTCCTATTGAATATAAAACAAGAAGACTAAAAATCTAGAAGCTTTATTTTTAGAACCATCGCCCTTACCAATCCTCCGGAGAAAGAATCAATTCCAACCATATTTCCTGTTGACACTCCTCTGATTAATAATTATCTTATACCTACGCAAAAAAGGGTCCGTGGGCAATGAAATGTTCCAAGCAGGGAAATAAGGGGAATTGTCTCCCCCTTTTTTCTTCAGAGCCTGGTTCCGTACCAATAATAAAAATGGGAGGGGAAACATGAAATTAAATGCAATTTTGTTTGGCTGTGCTCTTTCCGCAGTCTGGGGATTGTTGGTCTTATTGGTCGGTATTTCCAATCTAATCTGGCCTGGCTACGGAGTGGAATTTCTGAAAATAGTTGATTCTATCTATCCGGGCTACCATCACGGCCTCTGGGGCTTTGGCGGCGTGGCTGTGGCCACTCTGTATGCGGTTATAGACGGCTGGGTTGTGGGTGTCGTTTTCGCCTTGCTGTATAATTGTTTTACAAAGAAGAAAAGAGAATAAGAAAACAAAAGGAGAGGCTTCTTTCAAGCCTCTGCTGCCCAGGGGAACCAGAACAAGTGACCAGGCTTCCCTGGCGATAGATCGGCAGAAACCGACTCTGGAGCAATATGCCTTAAGGATATGCGCTTGAAATCGATTGCCCGCCTCTCCTTTTATATCATATTTTTGCTTTTCAGGAACCTGCGGTCATAAAACTTCTGATATCTATTACTGATAACACCACTATAATCCGGCGCTAAAGTTTTTCAATTGTCAAAATATTTTTATATAATTGCAGCCTCAAGGAGATAAATATGTAAATTATAAATGGAGTACTCCCGTAAATAGATACAAAGATTTCAATGGAAGAAAAATTCCCACATATGGCGAAGCAATTTGGCACACTCCCCAAGGAGAGTTTTGTTATGCCAAGTTCGATGTAAAAGAAATTGAGTATAATCTTGAAAATTACAGATAACCTATACCTAAGAAATTCTGGACCTGGGGCCTGTTTGTTGAACAATTTTTATGTTTCGAGTATCCTATGAGCATGAGTGATCAGCAGAATAAAATCGAACAACTTAAACAATATTTTGAAAGCAAAGATTCTGTCATTTTAGCCTATGTTTTTGGCTCAAAATCCAAAGGTACCCAAAGATCTTTTTCTGACTGGGATATTGCAGTCTATTTAAGGACCAACCGATATTATGAGTTAGAATCTAACAGGGAATACCCTGAAGAACATTCCATATGGAAAGATTTGGAGAATATCCTAAAATCTAATGAAGTTGACCTTTTGGTACTAAATCGTGCAAAACCACCTTTGGTTTTCTCAATTCTGAATTCTGGCATTCCTCTTGTGGTTAAAGATAGAAAGTTATACATGATCCTTTTGATTAAAACCCATTATGAGGCTGTTGACTGGTGGAAGTTCACTAAGGAATTTTACGAGATAGCTGGAAGGGCTGAATCCATTTCTGAAGAAGACAAATCTGTTTTGCGTACTCATATCAGATTTTTGGAAAACGAATTTGCTGATATAATAAAATTTGAAAGATTAAGCAGACAGGAATATATGGAGAACAATGATAAAAGAAGAAATGTTGAAAGATGGGTGGAGAATTTAGTTATGTCTGCCATTGATATTTCAAAAATAATGCTTGCCTCTAAAAAAAAAGAGATTCCCCAGACTTACAGAGAAACTTTGCTGCGCTTTGCCATAGGATTTCTAGATGAAGATTCTGCACGAAGATTTTCTCAATTTACAGAATTGAGAAATATTTTAGCCCATGAGTACCTGGATATGAAATGGGAAAAAATAACTAAGTTTATCAAAGATGCCTCCCTGCTGTTTCCTGCCTTTATTGAAAAAACGAAAGGGTTTCTAAATTTAAAAGAGAACATATAACCGAGAAAGCCGTATCCTTCCTTCCATTTTGTTGAATAATATTTAAAATTGGGCATGGGTTTACAAACTGATAACACCAAAACAGATACTGCTTATCTGAGAAAAACAAGAGATAAAAGAGTGCCGGGGGCCGGACTCGAACCGGCACGGAAGTTACCTCCCGAGGGATTTTAAGTCCCTTGCGTCTACCAATTCCGCCACCCCGGCAGCGAGAATTTATGCACCAAATGATTTGGAGTGAAATTATTACACAATCTATAACCCCACTCTAGGTTTAAACATTCAAACATTCAATCTACATTATATCCTATCGAACGATAGCCGCGTAGTCTTTTCTTATACATCCTCTCAATCATTTTAATATTCAAATCTATATAATCGTAGATACGAATTTTTCTTTTGTTAAAGGAAATATACATTTAAGTGACTCTTCTATCATTCTGGAATAAGAAAACTCCCTCTTTCTTCGCCAGGGAAAGCATCTCATTGGTAAATCCATTCTTCGAGAAAAGAACATAGAAACGTTTAGTTTTTGTATCACCCCATTTAATTTTTTTAGCCTTTGATTTGAGTTCCAAAAAGACATTTTCGCCTATTCTTTTCCCTCTCCATTTCACTTCACCATACAATATGGCGTTGAACTCGCTGCTTACCCCGACGATATCAATTTCATTATGTCTATCCCACCATCTTCCCAAACGTTCAAAAGAGAAAAATAAACCAGAATTATTCATGACAATTTCACGAGCAACTTTTTCATAAACAAAAGAAATGTAATCAGGCATTTCTCGTCTGATTCTTTCGATGACCTTATCCACATTGTCCATCTCGAGTTCTGCTCTTCTCGGAAAAACGAACCGGAACCAGAACTGAAAAAATTCATCCTTGATTCTATACAAACCTTTCTTACTTTTAATGGGTTTATCTTCTGTTACCGGCACTTCTCGCTCAACAATATCGAGGTCAGAAAGCACCCCGAGATATTTGTTAGATGTAGGCTGTTGAATACCTGTTGCATTGACTATTTCTGAGAGCCTCCTCTTTCCCTGAGCAATCGCCTGTAACAAAGAGAAATAATACCGGGGTTCTCGCAATTCCTCTCTTAAGATGAAAAACACTTCTTCATAGAGTGGTTCACCCTTCCTCAAGACATGATTTTTAAGATTTTGATAAAAATTACGCTTGTCTGAAAACCACAGCCAGTAAGCTGGAGTCCCACCGCATACCGAATAATGCATAATCTGATCCTCAAAAGATGCTGCTTGTCTAAATTCTTTAACGTCAGTAAAAGGCATGGCTTGAATCTTCCATTGCCCTGTTCTTCTTCCATAGAGAGGAGCTTTATAGCCAAGCACTTCTGTCTCCATCATCGCAACACTAGACCCAAGCAATACGATATAAATCATACTCTGAGACAGGTATTCATCCCAGGCCTTTTGAAAAAGACTTGGTATAGCAGAGTTGGACTGAATAAGATATGGAAATTCATCAATAACAAGGACAAATCTCTTCTTCTTTTCTTTTATATAGCGAAAGCTTTCTTCCCAACTGTCAAACCCTCTTGTTAAAAGAAGAGGCTCTTTAAAGAATTCTCCAACTGCCGAAGAGAATCTCTTCAGCTGCTCCTTCTCATGAGTACTCTCAGCAAGGAAATAGACATGTGATTTATCTCTTATGAACTGTTTAGCAAGCTCTGTTTTTCCGATTCTTCTTTTTCCCCAGAGAACAATCATCTGGGCTTTAGGCTCCTTCCATTTCTGCTCAAGAAATGTGAGTTCTTTTTCCCTATCGATGAACATAATCACCTCGTTCGATGATAAATTATTATACTTTAGAGTATTATACTCATAAGTATATTTATTTTTCAAGAGGGCGAATTGGCTTATCTTATCACTGGACTAACGTTTAGAGCTGATACTATAAATCTATCAGGACTATTTTACCTATGTAGATCACTTTACCAATAATGAAATTTTAGTCATATATTCGCTCGGTCTTGTATCAGGATTCGATGAGCGGCTTGGCCTCCAATCCATCGAGAATCTCCAGGAGCTTTCGTTTCCTGGCGTTTTCTACCCGGATGACATTCAGAAACCGATCCCACTCGCTCTTCCTGCCGGTTCGCTCCAGCAAGGCCCGTATCTTTTTCAAATACGGCACAGCGCTCCGATAAGCCGCCGGTTTTGTCTGGGCAATAAGCCCTTTGACCAATCGCTTCCATATGGTTAAGGCCTCATCCGGATAGCGTTTGGCGACAGCCTGAGCGACTTCATCGTGAATACCCCCTGTCAAAGCACCTCCCCATCCCCAATAGGTATGTAGCGATTTTGTTTCTGCCTTATAAATCGAAAGCGCACGATCAATCTCTTTTTCAAAGAGTGCTATTTCAATACGCACCTCGGCTTTGGCAGGCCGAGAGGTCTTTTCCTCTTCCTTACGTGCCAAACCGGTATCCGGAAGTGGCCAGCCGCCTGTCCCCTGCTGCGGACATTTTCCCTTATCAAGGAATTCCCGAAGCGCCTCGCGGATGTATTTCCATGCCTCACCCTGTTTGGACGTCATCTTCTTCAGCTCTTTATAGAGATGCAGCGAAGGCCGGTCAAAAAAATCCTCGGTAATAAGTGCGGCGGCATAGGCCCAGTCTCCCTGTTTCGTCATGATTTCACCCAGCCTTTTTCGAAGAGCCGCCCCAATACCGGGCCACTTCTCCCCCACATCGGCGATTCCTTTCCTGATCCACGTCTCAGCCTCTTTGAGTCGTCCTTTTTTCATGAGCAGCTCGACAAGCCTTTCATAGCTTCCGGCCTTCTTGGCTTCCCTCTCACATAAGGGGATAATTTCCGAATCACGTCCCGCCTTTCTCAAGGCTTGAATCACGTGATTGGACAAAATGGTCCTTTTATATCCGGATTCGGAAAGCGTACGCCCGGGCACCCCGCTTCCGCTTTCCAGTCGTCCAAGAAGCCGGTCGGCCAGTCCTTTCCAAGCCTCGCGGGGAAAAGAATGTTTCCAGAAAATCTCACTCTCGCAAAACAGGTCAAACTCATCCTCCAGCTCGAAATTGACCGCTGTTTCCATCTTTTCAGCGTCGGACAACGAGCATTTCAGAAGTGCCTGATACACAATTTTCATGATGTCGGCGACTTCCATTGCGGTTTCCCCTTCATCGTGCGACATACTGACCTGTTCATGGGCTCTCTTGAAAAGTCTTTTGCCAAGAGCGAGCACATCATCTGCCCGGCCAGCGTCAAGAAGCTGCTTAAGCCCGTCACGCACTCCTGAATAATCGGGGAGAGATCCCTGCTGCCGCCAGCGGTCATACCAGGCTTCCTCTGCCGTGACAACATCGATCTCCTTACGGACGTACTGGACCAGCTCCTTGAATTGTCCGGCCGCCAAGCTGCACCAGATCCACAGATCCTGTCTGACCCCTGCATGAGTGGTCGCGAGCTCTTCCACAAGAGCGATCAGATCTTCCCGGGATTTATTCCGAAGAAAAGCTCTCAGGTTCACACGGCCTTTACTTTCAGGACGGTTCTGGGATCCTTCTTCTGGCGATTTTGAGTCATAGCCGTACTCATCATCGATAAAATCGTGGTCGGCCTGCTCATCATATTCGTCTAAAAAATCATCCTCATCTCCCTCCATGGCCTCATCTAGAAGTGTTAGCCTGGGATCCTCGGGATCGATCTGTGGGACCTCTCTATCTTGTTTCAGAGCTTCTCTATACTCAAGCAGTACAGCAACTCCATGCTTGCAGTCTATTCCCACCGGGCATGTGCATCCCGAGCTTGGTTCCCCTCCGATGATTTCGACTTCGGTCGCGTATCTTTTCGTACCCTGAACCCAGGCTATCAATCTGGTTTTCCCGGCAAGTGCGAGATCCTGCACGGCTGAAGATTTCTGGTAAGCCTTCCCCCTCGACAGGGTTTTCACCCCCACCCAGGATTCGAGATCCTGCCAAGTCAATGCAGCAAATGGACTCTTTTTTATACTCTTATTTTTCATTGTTCACCAGATCAAAGCCAATAGAACTGAATTTCTCTATTCAATAACCATTATCGGTCTATCGACTAGGTCAAAAACTAGGGAATGAAACTCAACTTCAAACCATTTCTTGAATGTTTTTAAGTCTCTCTTTGAAGGCCATGCATCCGGATCTGTCCACCATCCATTAAGCTGCTCTTCAAATATCTCTTTAAAGTATTTCTTTAGGATATTTTCTTTTCCGCTATCATCTTCATATTCCGGTAATAGGAATGCAGATTGATCTTCGTTTATATCTTGGAGTGTGTAGTTGCCGGGATCAGGGAGAGAATTCATCCAATGGAGAAAAGGCTCCTTTGACCTCACAATGAGGACGCTTCTGTTTATTTCTTTCAATTGTCTTCTCCCCCATCCGAATCATTCTCTCGGTCTAAGTAGAACTCTAAAAGTGCAGACAGGCTATCATAAATTTTGTCTAGGGCGTCCTGAATTTTTCTGTCATGGCAGTGGTTTACCGCAGCAGCAATATGGCCGAGGAGATCATCGAGTTCATCAGGACTGAAATAAACAACCACAACCTCTGACACTTCTTTTGCAGTTTCAAGTCTATCTGTAAGATCCGGCTCAATAAAAGTCTCATTCAGAATGAGGTCCTTTTCTTCTATATGGAGTCTTACAGGGATTGCATCGGAGAATCTCATATCCCAATTAGTGCCTTTCCAATCATAGATAAATCCATTGTCTCCACATACTGGGCAATCCCATTGAATGGCCTTTGTTTCCTCATTCAGGAAAGCAAGGATCTCTCCCTCGCATGGTATTCGCATCGGTCTTCTACGGCAGCAGATACCTGTTCGTGCCAAAGCTTCAAAAGAGTGACTGGTTATGGCCTTTACGATTGAACAAATAAACTCAGCAAGCTTTCTGGCTGGACTGGGAAGATCCGACGGCAACTCCCCTTTTTCATCGAGAAAGTGTGGGACCTTGGTAAACAGAGTTCTTGTCATCTTTTAAATCCTCATGATAGACATCTTATCAGATTATTCCATTGTACTTAAACAGAATATTGGACCAAAAAGCATATGTGAATAAATTGTGAATATTTAATAAGAAATAATCGGAACTAATCGGAACTAATAAGAACGCAAAAATAATACAACTTGTTGAAAAATAAAGAGATTATAGGATGTTCCTGGG
>JBKHJA010000093.1:0-10607 GCA_046538375.1 Candidatus Aminicenantota bacterium | reverse complement strand
AACCCCCAGGGAAGATCTCTTTCTATTTCAGCAATATATATCAGCCAAGCTGGATCCAACGGGAGATCCAACGGGAGAGAAAGAAATGGATTCCGATGAGTACCAATGCTATTGAGGGTGCTTTATCCAGCAACTTTGTGACAAAGCCTAATTTTAAAAAAATATTCTCTTTTATCACGGAAAGCGAGATGTTTGCTCCTCATTGAGAATAAGCCGAAACTTTGATTGCTAAAAATAGGATGCTTACTGAAACTTTTTCCGTGTTTACTTGGTTAATGATATATGGTATAGATAAATTTGATCTTGTGACTCTGATATTGACTGTGAAATATGTCCCCGAAAAGACTCTATGATTATATATTTTACTTCCTTCTTCTTCTGGTCATCTTCTTTTTGAGTGCCAATATATCTTATCAGATTGTCTTAAAGGGAGAGATGGTCTCTGTTCCTGATGTCATGGGGAAGACTCTGGATGAGGCGAGGACAGAACTGGCTAAAAAAAAGCTGCTGTTGGTTCAAAAAGGGACTCAATTTGATAGCCGTTGGGAGAGAGGAAGAATCATTTTCCAACAACCTTCTCCTGGCTCTAAGATAAAAATTAACAACATGGTTAGGGTGGTGCTGAGTGCCGGGAGCGAAAAGGTTGTGGTTCCTGATTTGATAGGAAAAAATCTTCAATCTGTGGATTCCCTTATCCACGAAGCTGGTCTAAGAAAGGGCAGCATATCTCAAGTGCACACTCCTCGATATGCTGCCGGGAAAATTATAGCTCAGCAGCCTCAGCCCCGTCAGGAGATTGGCAGAGATTCCCGTATAAACTTTCTAGTCAGTCAAGGAAAAAGAGAAAAGAGATATCTGATGCCTGACTTGATCGGAAAACGTGCCCATAAAGTTATTGAAAAATTAGAAAGAATGGAATTCAGGGTGGAGGACCTGCGCTATTCTTATTATCCAGGTCTTGAATCTGGCATCATCATCAAGCAGTTTCCCCCTCAAGGTTTTCGCATCCAGAAAAGAAATCTCATTACTCTGGAGGTAAGTAAATAATGCTGTTAAGCACGCTTGCTGGGATTTTGGGGGAAGCTTCTGGGTTTCCGGCAAAAAACTTAAGGGATGTTCTTGGACAAAGGGATAAACTGACCGCCAGGATGAAGCTCTCATGATATGCTTGGTGACAGGAGCCGCTGGATTCATAGGATCTCATCTTAGTTGGCGGCTTCTCAAGGAAGGGTATCAAGTGAAAGGTGTAGACTCTTTCACTGATTTTTATCCCCGATGGATAAAAGAAAAAAACCTTCGACCTCTGCTGAAACATGAAAGATTTGACTTCGCTCCAGAAGACCTGAACCAGCTGGATTTAAGAAAGTTTCTAAAAAAAATTGATTCCATTTTCCATCTGGCTGCTCAAGCTGGAGTGAGGACAAGTTGGGGAAAAAATTTTTCTGTTTATACCCAAAACAATATTCAAGCCACTCAAAGACTCCTTGAGGCAGCCAAAGAAAACAGTATTGAAAAGTTCGTTTATGCCTCTTCTTCATCAGTTTACGGCTCCTGCCCCCATCTTCCTATGTCTGAAACAAGCCCTGTTTATCCTTTTTCTCCTTATGGGGTAACCAAGCTGGCTGCTGAACATCTCTGCTCTCTTTATTTTAAAAACTACGGAGTCCCTTGTGTCGCCTTAAGGCTGTTCACAGTTTATGGACCCCGACAGCGTCCGGATATGGCTTTTCATAAATTCCTTAAAGCCATCGCTGAGGACAAGCCCATTTCCATATTCGGAGATGGCAGCCAAACCAGAGATTTCACTTACATCGACGATGTTATAGAAGCCCACTTTTCGGCTCTAAGAAAAGCAAAGAATGGTGAGACTTACAATATCGGAGGAGGCAATCGAAAGAAACTTCAGGAAATAATCCCCATGTTAGAGGATATATGTAAGAAAGAGATCCACATAAAGTGGGAGGAAAAACAAAAAGGCGATGTCCTTCATACCTTTGCTGATGTCTCTAAAGCTCGACGAGATCTCAATTTTTCCCCCAGCATCAATCTCCTTGACGGATTGAGAGAAGAATGGAACTGGATGCACCATCTTTATTCTTTGTAGGCACATCCGATACATTGGATTGAAGAGGAAAAAAATATGAGAAAAGCGTTTTTGATTTTTGCCATCTCTTTCCTATCCCTTATGATAAGTTCAAACTGCAAGAAAGAAAAAACCGAGATTTCTCCTGAGGTTGCTTCTTCTGATGAAGCTTTATTCAAACTCGGCCAGGAATATCTGGACAAAGATCCAGAGAAAGCCCGGCTTTATTTGAGGCAGGTTATCGATTCCTTCCCTAAAAGCTTCTACGCCCAAAGAGCCAAGTTGGCCATTGCCGATTCCTATTTTGAGAAGGGAGATGAAGGCAGTATGATTTTGGCCGCCTCTGAGTACAGGGAGTTTATCTCCCTATTCCCGTTGAGCCCTTCAGCGGCCTATGCTCAGTATCAGATTGGAATGACCTACTTCGAAAAAGCCTTAAAACCAGGCCGTGATCAGACCAAAACAAGGCAGGCGTTAGCTGAATTCAAGAAGGTTATCACCAATTATCCTCTCAGTGAAGAAGCGGAATTGGCTCAGGAAAAAATTGAAGAGTGTGAAGAAAGATTGGCTGAACACACCTTCAGCATCGGTGAGCTTTACTACAAAATGGGAGCCTACAAGGCTGCAGTAAGCCGACTGAAAGAAATTCTCACCCAGTACCCCAATTATTCCAAGATGGATGAGGTTTACTATCATCTGGCTGATTCTTATTACAAGTGGAAAAAGGTGGAGGAAAGTGTTCCCTATTTCACCAAACTGATTTCAGATTTTCCGGAAAGTGATTATGCCAAAAAAGCTCAACATAAGCTGAAGGAAATAGAAGAAGAAGAGAAATAAACGTCACTGGTGGAGGTTTGGATGAAAAGAAGCGTTTATGTTTTGGTGGGTATCCTGTTCCTGTTTTTCCTCACATCCGTGGCTCCTGCTCAATTCCGGGAGGAAAGAACTGGCCGGGGTATATCCATGACCTCAGGATTGGGATTTGAATATTTTACCAGGACAATCGAATGGGATGGAGAGGAAGCAAGCTCTAAGCTGAAATCTCATTTTTTTACGTTTCATACAGAATTCGAACTCCAGCCAGGATTATCCCTGGGTGCCCTGATCGGCTATTCTCTTTCCGATTATCAGGCTATGGTGTTCCGGGAATTGCCCTTCTCCCTTGAACTGGAAACTGGCGGAATCGGGGGGATCATTTTTGGGGCAGAATTGAAAAAAAGTCTGTTTTTTGTAAGAAATTTTGAGATAGGAGTGGTAGGCCAATTTGTCTATTATTCTGGAGGGAAAGAAGAATGGGATATTCCTGGATTGGCGGTGGAAGCAACGGCGGAGGGCAATCCTTCCTGGTTGAGAGCCCTGGCTGGTCCCGTATTCATTTACCGAGGGATGGAAAACTTCCGTCCTTATCTGGGATTGAGTTACAATCGACTTTGGGGAAAATTTAAAATGGATCAAACCATCAAGGACTTGGAAGGCAGCGAACATAAAAAAATAACAGGAAAGAGCCTTTTTTGCACTGTAGTGGGAGCTGTATACGAAGTTACAGAGGCTTTTGGTTTCAAAGGGGAAACCAATATCATGCCTTACAAAAATGGAGTGGATATAGGAGTCATGATCAGAGCTGTGTATGCTTTTTAGTCAGGAGGAAGAAATGGAAAAAATGAGAAAACACAGAATATTTTTTCTTTTGTTTATAACATTTGTTTTTGCCTTCTCCACAAGTTTTCAAAATCAGAGATTGGAGAGAGAAAAAAAGCTTCGGCCTCCTCTTTTTGATCAAGACCTCAAATTATTTAACCATGGTCTGCCTTTCCGTTCCCGGGGGGAGGCTTATGCTCCCCATCAAGTGCTGGTCAAATTCAAAGTATCTCTCTCTGCCCCACAGATTGAAGCCACCATTGCTTCATATCAAAGCCACAAAATCAGACGAATACCCAGAATCGACATCTATCAGCTGCAGATTCCAAAGGAGTTCACAGTAGAAGAGATGCTGTTTATTCTAAGACAGAATCCTCATATTGAATATGCTGAACCCAATCCTGTCGCTTACATCACCGTAATCCCCAATGATCCTTTTTTCGGATACCAGTATGCTCTCCATAATTCAGGCCAAGAAATAGGGCCTCCTGGAAGTCCTCAAGGTAAAGCCAGTGCTGATATCAAAGCCACATCCGCTTGGGAAGAGACCAAAGGGAACAAGGAAGTGGTGATAGCAGTGATTGATACTGGCGTGGATCTGGAACATCCAGACATAAAAAACAAAGTTCTTTCTTCTGGTCGTGATTTTGCCAATGATGATTATGAGGCCGTTGATGATAACGGCCATGGGACTCTGGTTGCTGGAATCGCGGCTGCTGAAACCAACAATCATGAAGGCACAGCCGGTGTAGCCTGGAACTGTAAAATTTTACCCATAAAAGCCATGGATGAAGAAGGCTCTGGCTTCTACAGCTGGATCATAGAGGGAATCATCTGGGCTGCGGATAATGACGCCGATGTCATCAATCTCAGCTTAGGAGGCGATGTTCCAGCTCAAAGCTTAGAGGATACCCTCCAATACGCCTTCAACAAAGATGTGGTGATAGCAGCGGCAGCAGGAAATGATGCTGGCTCTGTCATTTATCCTGCTGCCTATGATAAATACTGTCTGGCTGTTGCGGCTACAGACTACAATGACAGACGCCCAGATTGGTCTAACTTTGGCCCGGAGGTGGATGTGGCCGCTCCTGGAGAAAGGGTGGCCGGTCCTGTCCCCACCTGGTTCTGGGGTCCTGGCTCTTTTCCCTATGCCTATGGTTTCGGGACTTCGGTAGCCACTCCTCATGTGGCGGGATTAGCGGCTTTGATCAAGAGCATAAAACCATGGCTTAAGGCCCAAGACCTGATGAAAATTATCCGCTATTCAGCAGAGGATGTGAATTCTTCCACACATTCAGGAAAAGATGATTTTATCGGCTACGGCCGGATGAACATGGAAAAGGCCTTGGTTCCTATAAAAATCACTTCTTTAGAATGAACAGATACAGATGATCAAATCCCTTCGGATCAGCAACCTGGCCACTATCGAAGATCTGGAACTGCGTCTGGATAAAGGCTTTTCCATCCTTACCGGGGAAACAGGTGCGGGCAAGTCCATTATCATCGATGGTATTAGGCTCGTTCTGGGGGAAAAAGCGACCACCGATCTCATCCGCACAGGAAAACAAGAGACCACTGTGGAGGCTATTTTTTATCTTCCTCAGGCCAAACAACCTGCAGAATCTGAAAATGAGCTGTTTTTACAAAGAAAAATCCTGGAAAAAGGAACAGGAAAAAGTTATCTGAACGGAGTCCTGGTTCCTATCAAAAAGCTTAAAGAAATGAGCGGCTTTCTGGTGGATATATATGGCCAAAACGATCATGTTTTTCTCCAAAAAACAGAAAACCAGCTTAACTATGTTGATCATTACGCCAATGCCCTCTATGTAAGAAGAGAAGTTTCTGGGCTGGCTAAGAAACTCAAAAAGCTTCTTCGAGAAAAAGAGGAACTGGAAATTAAAGAAAGAGAGAGGGAACAAAAATTGGACTTTCTTGATTTTCAGATAAAAGAGATCGAAAAGGCCCAGCTGAGAGAAGGCGAAGAGAAAGAACTGCTTGGTGAGAGAAACATACTCAAAAATGCAGAGAGAATTTACACTCTAGTGGAAGAAGCTTTGGATATCTCTTATAACCAGGAAAACGCGCTGTCTCCCCTTCTGGCTAAGCTTCAGCCTATAGTAAGAGAACTTTCGGCTTTTAATGAAGCTTTCAGCGAGATAGATGAAGCCATTAACCAATTCCATATCACGGTGGAAGAATTTTCTGATTTCCTGATCAAATTTAAGGAAAAACAGAGCGCTTCACCTGAGAAATTGGAGACTATTGAGGAAAGACTAAGCCAAATAGAAAAATTGAAGAGAAAATACGGAAGCGACGATAAACAGATACTGGATTATTTGAAAAAAGCAAAAAAGGAATACCAACAGCTCAGCACCAGCCAAGAAAAGTTTGAGGATTTGCAGGAGGAAATTGTCCGAGTTTTTAACCTTTACCGATCACGGGCAGACAAACTTTCCAAGATGAGAAGGGAAAGCTCCCGCCGGCTGGAAAAGCAGATGGAAAGAGAAATCAATCTGTTGGGAATGAGAAAAGCAAAATTTAGGATAAAAATCACTTCTTCTCCACTTCGATTGGAGGCCATGGCCAAGATAAAAGAGAGTGGCACCGAGGATGTTGAATTCCTTATAAGCCCCAATCCCGGAGAAGAGCTTAGACCCATGCGCAAGATAGCCTCGGGAGGAGAGCTTTCTCGCATCATGCTGGCGCTAAAATCGATAGGTAAAGAAACAGAACGATTGAAGACTCTGGTTTTTGACGAAATCGATTCAGGCATAGGTGGGAAAACGGCTGAATTTGTGGCTCAGAAACTTCGGGCTCTTTCTGATCAACACCAAGTTATATGCATCACCCACCTTCCTCAAATTGCCTCTTTTGCCACTCAACACTTCAGGATCGAAAAGAGAATATCCAAGAAAAGAACCTTCACCAAGATAAAAAAGCTGGCTTTTGAAGAAAGGGTAAATGAGATTGCCAGGCTTTCCACAGGAAGCCGCATCACTGATACCGCCCTCCGGAACGCCAGGGAAATCCTTTCTCATAACCTTGGTCTCAGGAATGGAGATAAAGTTTAACTGCACAAAAAATTCATCCCAAATCTGCCCAACTCCCATTTTCAGCCCCCAAAGCAATTCCAAAATGAGCATCTAAGTCTTTCCATCATTTATCCTTTGTATTATATTATTATTCTAAAGGAAAAAGTTTATTTTCTGATGGGCATGGATTATGAATCCGGAAGCGATTAAATTCCACATCCATACTTTTGGCTGTCAAATGAATGAAAACGACTCCGAAAGGATAGCGGGGATGTTGCTCACCAAAGGCGCTGAGATTTCTCCCTCTTTTGAAGAGAGCGATCTTATCATAATCAACACTTGTGCGGTGAGAGAGAAGTCAGAAGAGAAACTCTATTCCCTGTTGGGACGGCTAGAGTCGCTGAAGAAAAGTACAGGAGTGAGGATTGCAGTGGTTGGCTGTGTGGCCCAGCTTCATGGTTCTCGTTTGCTTGAGAAAAAGCCATTCATTGATTTTATTGCAGGACCTCACAGTTACCATGAGATATTTCATATTCTTTCTGACAACCGCCCACAAAAAGCCATAGCCACCAGCTTCCATCAAAGATGGCATGAATTCTCTCCTTCCCCCGCAGGGAGAGAAAGCCATATATCCGCTTTTGTGACCATTATGGAAGGATGCAATAATTTTTGCTCTTACTGTGTGGTTCCTTTCACCAGGGGGAGAGAAAAATGCAGACCCCTAAAAAATATCATCCGTGAAGCAGGAGAATTGGCTCTGGCCGGGTATAAAGAAATCCAGCTTCTGGGACAGAATGTCAATTCTTACCAGGACCCTGATGAAGGAAAATGTTTTTCTGATCTTTTAAGAGAAGTCAACCGTATAGAGGGAATCGAGAGGATTCGATTCATCACCTCCCACCCCAAGAATTTCAATTCGGACATAGCTCAAGCCATGAAAGAATGTACCAAAGTCTGTCATCAACTGCATCTTCCCGCACAATCGGGATCGAATTCAATCCTCAAAGATATGAATCGAGGTTACACAAGAGAGCAATATCTTGAGAAAATTTCTCTTCTCCGCCAACTGATGCCTGATATCAGCTTGAGTACAGATATTATTGTGGGCTTTCCCGGCGAAAAAGAAAAAGATTACCATGATACTCTGAAATTGTTGGAAGAAGTCCGATTCACCAACATCTTCTCATTCTGTTATTCCCCGCGTCCCTTGACTGCGGCTTCCAAGAGAAAAGAAAAAGTTTCCTTGGCAGAGAAAAAAGGAAGGTTGATTAAACTTCAGAGATTCCAAAAAAATCTTCAGATGGAAATCAATAAAACCTTCCTCAATAAGATCATTCCCGTCCTTTGCCACGGAAAAAGCAAAAAAGATACTGGTTTTTATTCTGGTCGGAACGAAGGATTCCAGGTGGTCAATTTCAAATCAAATAATGATGTTACCGGACATTTTGTGGATGTTCGCATTACCTCATGTGGTCCGTACAGTCTCAGAGGAGAAGCCGTGTGTTGAGTCTCTCCTTTACAATCCATCTTCTCTCTTCAACTCGATTTGTGGATTAAGAAACCGCCAAGATTCCTACCAAAAATCATAAATGGGCCAACGTAAACCCGAGGTCATAATTGCATTTTCATATTTTTTATGTTATACATCCCCATAAATTTTTGAACAGACAGGAATTTAAATGGTTATCATGGACCTGATTCCTTACT
Organism: Candidatus Aminicenantota bacterium; assembly: GCA_046538375.1. GTDB lineage: Bacteria > Acidobacteriota > Aminicenantia > Aminicenantales > Aminicenantaceae > JBKHJA01. The sequence goes on along the minus strand of JBKHJA010000093.1, from coordinate 2,147 downwards.
CATTCATCATCGGCATCTTAGGTCTTGCTTTTTCTTTGATTCTCTATTTTTTAGTCAAAAAACATCCCACGGGAAGTGAACTTATGAATGAGATTGCAGAAGCAGTCCATTCAGGAGCCATGGTTTTTTTAAGAAGAGAATACACTTATATATCCATTTTTGTTATAGCCCTGTTTATTATCCTGTGGAGGCTTTTCACAATTTATACCAGCCTGGCTTTCTTAACAGGAGCCAGTTGTTCTATGCTGGCAGGTTTCATCGGATTGAAAGCCTCTACCCGATCTGCAGTCCGCTCCACCCAAGGAGCCATTCTGGGGGGAACTCCTCAAGCCTTGACTGTGGCTTTCCAAGGAGGAGCGGTGATGGGGATTTCAGTAGCTGCTCTGGGCGTGGTGGGGATTGGACTGTTTTATTTTTTCACCCAGGATCCTAAAATCATCAACGGTTTTGCCATGGGAGCCAGCTCTGTGGCTTTGTTTGCTAGAGTGGGAGGAGGCATCTACACCAAAAGTGCAGATGTTGGTGCAGATTTGGTAGGAAAGGTGGAAGCTGGAATTCCCGAAGATGATCCTCGAAATCCAGGAGTTATTGCCGATAATGTGGGAGACAATGTGGGAGATACAGCGGGCATGGGAGCTGATCTTTTTGAGTCTTATGTAGGCTCTGTGGTGGCTTCTTTAGCTATCGGCTCCACCCTGAGTCCTTCTCTGAACTACATGTCCCTTCCTCTGCTTTTGATTGTGATCGGTCTTCTCAGCTCTATCATAGGCATCTTTTCCATCAATATCTTGAAAAATTTCAATCCTCAATCTGCTTTGAGAAATGCCACCTACATCAGCGCTGTATTGTTTCTGGCCGCTGCTTTTTTTTCAGTGAGGACTATATTAGGAGAAATGGGTCCATTCTGGGCGATATTGAGTGGAATGATTGCTGGGGTGTTGATCGGGCTGGAAAGTGAATATTTCACCTCTGGACCGCCGATTAAAAAAATTGCCAGGACATCTCAAACAGGTGCAGCTCCCACCATCATTACCGGTTTAGCTATCGGCTTCCAGAGTACTGTCTTTCCTCTCCTTACTATTGCAGGAGCCATATATATCTCCTACACTTTAGCCGGTCTTTATGGCATTGCTCTCTCCGCAGTGGGGATGCTGGCCACTATCGGGATAGTCATGTCCACAGATTCTTATGGACCCATTGCTGATAATGCAGGAGGTATAGCGGAGATGTCTAAGGCCGGATCAAAGGTAAGAAAAATCACCGACAGGCTGGATGCTCTGGGCAACACCACTGCAGCTATCGGGAAAGGTTTTGCCATCGGTTCTGCTGCCCTGACTGCACTGGCTCTTTTCTCCGCCTACCAAAAAACAGCCCAACTCGCTGCTATCAGCTTGACACAGGTGGAAACAGTAATCGGTCTTCTTATCGGAGCCCTGATGCCATTCGTTATGGCCTCTCTCACTATAAATGCTGTGGGCAGAGCTGCTGATAAAATGGTAGTGGAGATAAGAAGGCAGTTCAAAGAGGTCGACGGACTGATGGAAGGAAGAACCAAGCCCGATTCTGACCGGTGTATAGATATCGTCACCAGAAGCGCTCTTAAAGAAATGATTCTTCCCGGTTTTCTTGCCATTGTCGTTCCTTTATTGATTGGTTTTGCGATTGGCGCTGAATCTTTAGGCGGATTTCTGGCAGGAGCCACTTCCACTGGAGTTCTGATGGGAATATTCATGGCCAATACAGGAGCTTCCTGGGATAATGCTAAGAAATGGATTGAAGAAGGAAATTTGGGAGGAAAAGGGACTGAAGTCCATGCCGCTTCGGTTATAGGAGATACAGTTGGAGACCCGTTGAAAGATACTGCGGGACCTTCCATGAATATCTTGATCAAGCTTATGGCGGTGGTAAGCCTTGTGTTTGCTCCTCTCATCATGTAAAAACCTGTGTGGTCATTTCCATTTTGTTTTGCGTCCAATCTCTCCATTTCCATAGGATTGGATCAGAGAACATAAATCAGAGGAACTTCCCTTCGTTCGGAAGCTTCTTTTTTTCCGGGGTGAGATACTAAGAACATGTATTTGGGAATGGCCTTGCTCCCGTCCAGGTTTTTCACGCCGTTCCCTCACCGTCCATCTCGGCGCCTGCGT
>JBKHJA010000092.1:0-10943 GCA_046538375.1 Candidatus Aminicenantota bacterium | reverse complement strand
TTGGCCTTCATCAGTAAACCTGTATAAATGACAATGGGTGTGCCGCTGGGAAGATTCATTTTGTTCTTCATTTCGTTTAAGGCCGCGGGATCTGCTCTCTCGATATCATAACCATCGTATGCCAGGAATATACGATTTGGATTTACGCGAAAATTCGAGCGGAGAATGTCGACACCTCTCTGGGATGAACACACGAAATAATCCGGCATGCGGGCTATTAAATATTCAATGGTCCTGAAAACCTTTTTCAAAGGCTTGAATCCATCAAAATATCCATGGGATTCCAATTCTCCGGTGAGGCTTCCCTGCATGTCAAAAACAAGCGGAATTTTACGCCAAAAGAAAAAGGCGCGAGCCGCCCAGCCGATGAGCGCGCCTTCGTGAAGGTGGGCATGGATAATATGGGGCCGCTTTTTATGGATGACCGAGAAGACCTTGAAGAACAAAAGAATATCCGCAGGATATTTAAACGGCGAGGGGCCTGGTTCTTTTTTGGTGAATCCGGGAAGGCGGGGTGTCCTTACAGTTTCGATATGAGGTATATCACGGCCAAGATGATAGGCACACAGAATGCTGCGCACCCCTTTTTTTTTAAGCGCATTTATAATGCCTTTTATACGAATATGGCAGCCGCGGTCAGAAAAAAACGGGGTGGGCGCGATATGAAGCACTGTGAGAGATTTCAAAGGCTCTGCTTTTTTCTTATCTATGAGCATTCAAACCATCTCACAGGAATTTTTCCAGGAAATAAATTTTGCCGTGGTGGAGCTTATTTCCTGTTCCCTGGCAGCCCAATCCCAGCCAAGAGCACTGCCCATAAGCTCAGCGCAGCGCTTGATGACATCCAATCCCGGGCTGCCCAGCGTCCCCAGCCCAGTGCGTCGAAACACCACGTCATCCAGATGATGAGCCATTTCGTATTTTACTGCGTGAACGACTTCTGCTTCTATCACATCATGGCGGGGCGACAGGCGTTTTCCCAGTTCAGGCTTGTTTCTTATCAGAGAAAGGAGTCTGTCCACGGATGCACCGTAATAGGTTATGAGGTGGGATGTAATCTTACCATCCACAATCGGCGAATATTCTCTCTTTTTATCTCTTATAAAGGAATTGAGATCAGGTATGTTCCCGGAAAGCAGTGGCGTGCTCCGGGTTTGACATGGTTTGTAGGGTCGATCGAATTTTTTTACGATCAGATTAAGAGCTTTTTCAGCTAAGGCTCTGGCGGATGTGTATCTCGCTCCCAAAACAGAAACCAGCCCCTCCAGGCCGTCACTTCTGGCGTGGTCAACTATCTTATCCCTGTGCGTCCCCTGATAAACATCATGATTCACCTGTCCTTCAACCAGCGGATAAATTCCGGCGTATGCAAACAAAACATCCTGCCGCTTGAGAGAAGCTCCCTCCAGTGCGGTATTCAATTCATGGATAAGCTCCATCACATCGCTTTCGGTGGCTCTGACTGATTCCAGGGGACCTTCATATGGGGCGTATGTTGTGCCTATGAGCGAACGGCCCCGCCAGGGTATAATAAAAATATGGCGGCCGCCCCGGCTTATGAGCGCTTTATGTTTTTTTCTTGTAGGAAGCGCAACTCCATATTCATCAGTCAGGGACCTGGTTATAATATGGGCTCCTTTTGAAAAGCCAGCCACTACACCTGTCATCCGGTCATTATTCACCAGTTTGTTGATACTTGGAATCCAGGGACCTGCGGCGTTTACCACGAGCCTGGCGCGTATTTCGATATCTTCTTCATTCAATAAATCTTGGGCGCATATCCCCATTAATCGATCCCCCACTCTCAGCAGGGACTTTGCCTTTATATAATTTGCAATCACGGCCCCGTTGTGGGCGGCTGTTTCCAGAAAAGCCAGGGTCATCCTTTCCGGACTGTGCATAAGGCTTTCGTAAAACAAAAGGCCGCCCGTCATTTTCTGGGAGGCTATACCGGGTAGTAATTCCTGGACTTCAGCCTTGGAGAGACTGCGGCTGCCTGCCACTTTTTTGGCGCAGTCTTTTATGTGCTTGTTCTGCCCCAGGCACAACAGTTCATACACGGCCATGGCTGTGCTGAGAAGCAGTTTGCTTCTTTTCATTCCCTTATAGGTTGGAATAATAAACGGAACATAGGTGGTTAAATGCGGAGCCAGATTCTGAAAGTAACTTCGTTCGCGCGCACATTCCCTCACCCTGCGCAGTTGACCCTGCTGGAGGAAGCGGATACCACCGTGTAAAATCTTTGAGGAGGCAGATGAAGTGGCCCCGCCAAAATCCCCCTTTTCCACAACCGCCACCTTCATCCCTCTTGATGCCGCATCATGGGCAAGGCAGGCTCCTGTTATGCCTCCGCCGATTATGACCAGATCGAATTCCGTGGATGCTAGACCGGAAATATCTCTTTTCATCTTAAAAATATATTACTAATCGATAAAAATTTAATCAATAAGCATACAACGCTTCTCTGTTGTGATGGTAAACAAACAGCAATTCCAGCCAACTCTCAGCCATCCAGCAATCGTCCTGCTGTTCATATAAATTTAATAGACCATTCCTCGCTTTTTGAACCTTCTCTGCTTCCTGGATGATGGATTTGAGTCAATAGAATTATTTGAATAATTTATGCTAAAATTTGGATAAAAAAGAGAAATAAATATAGGCCTTCCTTCTTGATGCACAAATTGAATAATAATACTGTTGGTTCAGAGACCCATTAAGGAGCTTATGTTGCCGGAAAAAGCATTAGTAACCGGAGCGTCGGGATTTACAGGATATTATATGGTAAAAAATCTAATTGCACATGGCTACCATGTTCGTGTGTTCGTCCGCCCTGCAAGTAAAATAAACAAGCTCAAACCTCTTTCCATTTCGATTTCCACTGGCGATATCCGCTCTGAGAAAGATTTGGAGATGGCCATGACTGATGTAGACATCGTCTTTCATATTGCGGCATTATACAGAGCTGCCAATCTGCCGGATTCAGAATATTGGGCAGTGAATGCGCTTGGCACAAAAAATGTGCTGAATGCTGCGCTCAAAAAGAATGTAAAACGTGTTGTGCATTGCAGTACTGTGGGCGTTCATGGACACATCGAAACTCCTCCCGGAGATGAAAATTCCCCTTTTAATCCTGGAGATATTTATCAAAAGTCAAAGGCAGAAGGAGAAAAAATTGCATTCTCTTATTATCGGGAAAAAGGTTTACCTGTTACTGTGGTTCGGCCAACTGGCATTTATGGACCCGGTGATCTTCGAATGCTAAAAATGTATCGATTGATCCAAAACAGAAAATTTATAATATTTGGCAGCGGAAAGACTCTTTACCACTTAACTTATATAACGGATACAGTTGAAGGTTTTCGCCTGGCTGGTGAAAACTCAAAAGCTGTTGGTCAGGCTTATATCATAGGAGGTGATGAATACATTACACTCAATCAATTCACTCAAACCATAGCAAAAGAGCTGGGTGTTCCCGCACCAAGTATCCATTTGCCTGTTTTGCCTCTTTATTTAACTTCATTTATTGTAGAGAAAATTTGTGTCGCACTTAGAATCCAACCTCCAATTTTCCGGCGGCGATTAGATATCTTTTACAAAAATCGTGCTTTCGATTGCTCAAAAGCAAAGCGGGAGCTTGGCTATAAACCTGAAGTAGGCTGTGTTGAAGGGATTCATAAAACCGCTAAATGGTATATTGAAAACGGTCTTCTAAATTCAAAATAATACTTTTGACATCAACTACCTGTTATTATATAAATCCTATAAGATAAAAAGACACCAAATTAAAAATACAAGATCAACTGATGAGAAGGCAAACTGAGTTTGGCGAAATCCTTATCAACAGATCCGCCTCATCTATGAAGAAATATCAGGATATATTTATAGGGAGCTCCAATCTACTGTATTTTATTAAATATGAAACCATATTGACCCTGTTTGGGCAGATGCCCGGGGCTGCCGGTTTATTTTTAAGAAAAATTTTTTTTAAAAGGCTTTTCAAGCGAGTGGGAAGCAATGTTGTATTTGGAAGGAATATAACCATCCGACATCCTAAGAAAATTGAAATAGGCGATAATGTTATTATTGACGATAACTGCGTTTTAGATGCAAAAGGAAATTTCGAAGTGGGGATCAATATTGGAAACAATGTTCTAATCAATAGAAATACAATTCTAAGCTGTAAAAATGGCAGTATTAAAATAGGTGATAACACAAACATAGGAACCAACTGCCTCCTGCATTCTGCAAGTTCCCTTAGATTGGGGGAGAATATACTGATTGCTGCTTACTGTTACCTCATTGCAGGCGGCAGTCACGACTTTAAAAGGACGGATATCCCCATAATTCAGCAGCCAGAAATTCATAAAGGAGGTATTTTGGTTGAAAACGATGTTTGGCTGGGAGCTGATGTAAAGGTTTTGGATGGTGTTAAGATCGATACAGGCACCATCATCGGAGCAGGTTCTGTAGTAGCTAAAGATATACCTGCATTCTCGGTAGCTGTGGGGATTCCAGCGAAAATTGTCAGAAGCCGAAAATAAATAATTTTCCAAAGCAGTACATTTCCAAGATTATCTATCGTTAAATAGAATCCCAGCAAGTTAATATAATCCTCAGCACTCGTTTTCATAATTGGGAAAAGTATCATGCACTACACTGGCGAACGAGACACACCTGAAGAAGCTATCATGAAGCCTAGATTTCAGCGTGAAATGGCTTGCTATGAATTTTGCAATAGATTGATTAAGGACAAGGTGGTTCTGGATCAAGGATGTGGCGACGGTTATGGGACATTCTTTTTCTCTCAAAACGCTTTTCAAGCAATTGGCATTGATGTGGATCATGATGTCATAAAAGAAGCTAGAAAGAAGTATAAAAAGGCAAATTTGAAATACTGCACTATGGATGCGGCTCGACTGGCATTCGAAAAAGGATCATTTGATGTGACTACATCTATGGCAGTTATAGAGCATATTAAAAACTACGCCGTGCATATAGAAGAAAGTGCCCGCGTTATAAAACCCGGAGGAATTTTTATTTTGTCAGCTCTTAACAGCCGCCAGAGCCTCCATGAGGATGCTTTCCACTATAATGAATTTGATCATTACCAATTGAAGAAAATACTTGTGCCTTACTTTATCAACATCAATATATATGGCTTACGAGGGATCACCCAAAGAATAATAAAATATAGAGAGGATCGACAGAAATATGCACGCGCATTTATCCGATTCGATCCGTTAAATCTGCGGAAATTTATTCCCAGATCATTTTACACTAAAATTTATAATTCCTTACAGGCGAAAATGCGAATTAAATTAAGAAATAAACACTATGATGATATAGGCCAAATAACTTCAGAAGATTTTTCCATTTCAAAAGATGAATTAGAAAATGCCTGGAATTTCATATATGTATGTAGCGAGAAAAAAATGAAGCCGTAGTTGTTGAGAGGGAAATTTTATTGTGGTATATTAATCAGGAAAAAATAAGGGGAGTGAATGGATATTTCCATTATTATTCCTGTCTATAATGAAGCTGACAGCCTGTCTGAACTTTACAGGGAAACAGCGGATTCCTGTTCTGAGCTGGGCAAGTCTTATGAAATCATCTTTGTGGACGACGGCAGTTCGGATAATTCCTTCACTGTCCTTAAGAAAATCCAAAAAAATGATCCCCAGGTTAAAATCATAAGATTAAGGAAAAATTTTGGACAGACCGCTGCCCTGGCGGCAGGATTTGACTACGCCCAAGGGAATATCATCATAACACTGGATGCAGACCTGCAGAATGACCCTAAGGATTTCGGGATTCTTATCGAAAAAATTGAACAGGGCTGTGATGTTGTCAGTGGATGGAGACAGGATAGAAAGGATAAATTTCTCACCAGCCGGCTTCCTTCTTCTGCTGCAAACTGGCTTATTTCATTCATAACCGGGGTTAAACTACATGATTACGGGTGCACTCTGAAGGCTTTCAGAAAAGATGTGGCCAAAAACATCAAACTCTACGGGGAACTGCACCGCTTTATCCCTGCCATTGCCAGCATGATGGGAGTTACCGTCAGGGAAGTTAAGGTTCACCATAGAGCGCGGCGTTTCGGGAAATCCAAATACAGGCTGAACCGTCTTACCAAAGTCATTCTGGATTTATTGACGGTAAAATTCCTGCTGAGTTATTTCACCCGGCCGCTCCAGATCTTTGGACTTTTGGGCCTTTTTTCTGGAGCTGTGGGGAGTGTCCTGCTTCTCTACCTCGGCTACCAGCGGATCATTTTAAGAATTGCCATCGGCGGCCGTCCCCTTCTGATGCTGGCTGTACTGCTGATAGTCATAGGCATTCAATTTGTCACCTTAGGCCTGCTGGCAGAAATCATGGTGCGAATCTATCATGAGTCGGCAAAAAAAAGCATCTATTACGTCCGCGAAATCGTTGATTCCCCGTCCAATACGGAAAAAGAAAATTAAGAAAAAGGGGGACAGGAAAAAGGGGGACATGTTACCTATTTCCGTGTTTTTTTTAGTATTATATACGGAAAGAAAAAAGGGGGAAAAAGGGGGTAAAAGAAAAAGGGGGACATGTTACCTATTTCCGTGTTTTTTTTAGTATTATATATGATAGAAATTGGCTGAAATAGGTACATGCCCCCATTTTTTTTGGAAATAGGTAACATGTCCCTATTTTCTTAACATCCCTCATATTGACACTCCTCAGGATGTAAACTATACTTTTCATCTAGGAATCAGGGAGAAACCATGACGCAAATAGAAGAAGCCAAGAAAGGGAATGCGACTGAGGCGCTAAAAAAAATAGCCGGAGAAGAAGACATCCCGTCCGAAGAGCTGATCGCGCTGGTGGCCCAGGGAAAGGTGGTCATCCCCCAAAATCCCCGCCACTCTCCTGTTCATCCTGTGGGCATCGGAAAGAAACTCAGGACCAAAGTCAACGTCAATATCGGGACCTCGGTGGACTTTCCCAAAGAGGAAGATGAGATCAAGAAAGTTGAAGAATCCCTGAAATACCAAACCGACACCCTTATGGACCTGAGCACAGGCGGCGATATCAGAAAAATCCGCCAGAAGATCCTGGACAAAGCCCGCATTCCTCTGGGGACAGTCCCTGTTTATGAGGCAGCCATAAACGCCATCGACAAGCGGGGGAACATCGTGGACATGACAGAAGAGGATCTTTTCGCCACCATAGAAGCTCAGGCCAAAGAGGGCGTGGACTTCATGACCGTCCATGCCGGCCTCACTTCCAAAGCCATCGACAGGCTGAAGAAACAGGGGCGGGTGGCTGATATCGTATCCCGGGGAGGAGCCTTTCATCTGGCCTGGATGCTCCATAAACAGAAGGAAAATCCTCTCTACGAGCACTTCGACCGTTTGCTTGAAATCGCCCATAAGTACGATGTGACTTTGAGCCTGGGTGACGGACTGCGGCCTGGCTCCATTCTGGATGCCACCGACCGCCCCCAGATAGAAGAGCTTCTCACCCTGGGGGAACTGGTCAAACGGGCCTGGGAGGCCGATGTCCAGGTGATGGTGGAAGGGCCGGGTCATATTCCGCTCGATCAGGTAGAAATGAACATAAAACTCCAGAAGCGGGTCTGCCATGAAGCCCCCTTCTATGTTTTAGGACCAGTGGTGACCGACATTGCTCCCGGTTATGATCATATCGTCTCAGCCATCGGAGGAGCCATTGCCGCAGCGGCGGGGGCAGATTTTCTCTGCTATGTGACTCCATCCGAGCATCTGGGACTCCCCTCCCCTGATGACGTGAGAGAAGGGCTGATGGCCTCCAGGATTGCGGCTCACGCGGCTGATATCGTCAAGGGGGTAAAAGGGGCGTTGGAACGGGATTTAAAAATCTCTCAAGCCCGAAGAAATCTTGATTGGGGCAAGCAGCAGAGACTTGCTCTGGATCCCTATAAATTCAAAGAAGTCAGGAAAAAAAGAAAATCAAAGTCTAAGGCCTGCTCCATGTGCGGCGATTACTGCGCCCTCAGGATCGTCAGCGAATTCCTCAATTCCGATGGAGAGGCCGATGACATCTGCTTCTGACCTTCTGTTCGGAACAGCGGGTGTCCCCCACAAAACTCCTTCCGGCTCAACTCTGGCCGGGATCAAGCAGGCTTCACAACTGGGACTGGACTGCCTGGAAGTTGAGTTCGTAAGGGGCATAAGAATCAACAGCGACCTGGCCCGGGCGATAAAAAAAGAGGCCAGGGCCTGCGGCGTGAAGCTCAGCGTGCACGCTCCTTACTACATGAATCTGAACTCGCCAGAGGTGGGAAAAAGGCTGGCCAGCCAGGAACGGCTTCTGGCATCGGCCCGGATGGCTGAGAAGTGCTGGGCAGAGAATGTGGTATTCCATCCCGGATATTACGGGAGGACAGCTCCTGAGAAAGCTTTTCAAACCATAAAGAAGGGAATCGAGGAGGTAGTGTCTATCCTGAGGGCGGAGAGAAGCAGGATTGTGCTGAGGCCTGAAACCATGGGGAAAAAGACCCAGTTCGGCACTTTGGAGGAGATACTGCTGCTGTGCCGGGAGATCGAAGGGATCAAGCCTTGTATCGATTTTTCACATATTCATTCCAGGGAAGGGAGAGCCAACAGGTATGAGGAGTTTCAGCGCATTTTTAGAAAGATCGAAAAAAAACTGGGGAAAAAGGCCTTAAAGAATATGCATATTCATATCTCGGGAGCCGAGTACAGCGAAAAGGGGGAAATGAAGCACATCGACCTGCGTGAGTCTGATTTTCGGTATGATGAATGGATTCAGACGCTGAAAGATTTGGGGATAGAGGGAACAGTGATCTGCGAAAGCCCCAACCTGGAAAAAGATGCTTTGATGCTTAAGAATTTGTTTGTGCAGGGGGGTTGAGTTTAAAATTTATTTCTGATTGTTCATTTTAAAACATTTAATGAACAAGATTACCCTTAAAAAGGGGAAAAAACCTCAGAAAAATCACCCTGAAAATCATCTGATGGGGTGATGTATTTTCGTTCTGAATCAACGACTATATATACGGAACATGCGGAATTCAAGGATGAGAGCTGCATTCCGTAGAGGATAGGATTGCGCGAAGGAAAGCAGACAGGATAAATTGGACTTGAAGAAAGTGCAGAGGGAGGAGCGAGCTCGATCATAATGCTGAATTCTGATGAAACTCAAAACGACATTTTAAAAGAAAATGTTCGCTGAAAAAAATAAAGACCAGAGCCTATTCACTAAAATCACAGTATCAGTCTGCATTTTTTCCCTCGCAGCGATCGTCTCCATTATGAGCTGTATGGGCTGCAAAAAAACGCCCACCACTCCTGATGTGGAGTCCCTCACCAGCCCGGTGATATGGCTGAATCTCTCCGAAATATCGTTTACCGCCCAGGAGAGAGGATCGAATCCCGGCTCCAAGACACTTCAGGTGAAAAATTCTGGCCAGAAAACCCTGGACTACACCGTGGCGGTGGATACGGAGTGGCTGAGTGTGGAGCCGGAGAAAGGTTCATCCACCGGCGAGACCATAGAGCATACGGTCTCAGTGGATAAAAGCGGGATGGAAGGTAGAGATGAGGATTACACGGCAACCATCACTGTTAGCTGTGGAGAGGCTTATAACAATCCTCAGCAGACCAAGGTGAGCCTGAAACTAGAAAAAGAGCCACCTCCGAAGATCTGGGTGAGCACGAATGAGCTCTCGTTTAATGGGGAACAAGGGGGGAACAATCCTTCATCTCAGAGTATTGAAGTAAAAAACACAGGAGAAGGGACATTAGACTATAAAATATCGGATGATGCGGCCTGGCTGGAGGTGAAGCCCATAAACGGTATGACGGACGGGGGGAAAAAGACTCACAACGTGTCAGTGGACATTGGGGGGCTGAGTGCAGGCTCACTTGCAGGAACCATCACCATTTCCGACAACAAGGCCTCTAACAGCCCTAAAACAGTCAGCGTGAGCCTGACTGTTACGGAAAAGCCGCCTCCGAAAATCCGGGTGAGCCCCAATGCGCTCTCGTTCAGCGGGGAAGAAGGAGGGAGCAGTCCTTCCTCTCAGAGTATTGCTGTTAAAAACAGCGGGGAGCAGACTTTAGATTACAGCATTTCTGATGATGCTGACTGGCTGAGCGTCATCCCCAAGAACGGGAGCTCTCAAGGGGAAGAAAATAATCACACTGTTTCTGTGGATATCGCGGGACTGAGCCAGGGTTCTTATTCAGCAGCCATCACTATCAGTGATGCTGAGGCTTCCAACAGTCCCCAGACAGTGGATGTGACGCTCTCTCTTTCCCAGCAGACTCCTCCTCAGATATGGGTGAGCGACACCTCGCTTTCCTTCAGCGGCAAAGAAGGCGGTTCCAATCCTTCGTCCCAGAGTATTGATATCAAAAACAGCGGCGAGCAAACTCTCAATTACAGCATATCTGATAATAAGGATTGGCTGAGCGTCAGTCCCACAAGCGGAAGTTCTCAAGGCGAGGAGAACAGCCACACCGTCTCTGTGGATATCAGCGGCCTTAGCGCAGGCTCTTATTCCGGAACCATCACCATCACAGACGACAGCGCCTCCAACAGCCCTCAAACCGTGGATGTCAGCCTGACTGTAAGCCAGCAGCAGCCTCCTCAAATCTGGGTCAGCACTTCCTCGCTTTCCTTCAGCGCCCAGGAAGGCAGTGCAAGTGCCTCTTCGCTTTCTTTAAGTGCCCAAAAAGCAAGTTCAAATCCTTCATCCCAGGACATCACAATCAAAAACAGCGGCGAACAGACTTTGAATTACAGCATTTCTGATAATAAGGATTGGTTGAGCGTCAGCCCCACCAGCGGAAGTTCTCAAGGTGAGGAGAACAGCCACACCGTCTCTGTGGATATCAGCGGCCTTAGCGCAGGCTCTTATTCCGGAACCATCACCATCACAGACGACAGCGCCTCCAACAGCCCTC
>JBKHJA010000091.1:0-11472 GCA_046538375.1 Candidatus Aminicenantota bacterium | reverse complement strand
ACGTGAGACTCCCACACCCTCGGGAAAAGACCTGGGTTTAACTGTGCGGGAGCTGAATCCCTACCTGGCCAGACGCTACGGGCTCCAGACAAAAGAAGGACTTCTGATCACCGAGGTGACCCGCTACAGCCAGGCAGAAAGGAAAGGCCTGCGGGCAGGAGATATCATCATTGAAGTCAACCGCATAAAAATTAAAAGCTTAGAGGATTTGGAAGGTATTCTGGATAAGCTGGATTCCGGAGATCCCATTATCCTGCTCATACGCAGAGAAAGGGACGGAAGAGCGCAGGAATTTGTGGTGACCCTGCGGATACCCTGATGAAATTCATTAAAGTCCACTCGTTGGGAAATGACTTCCTGATCATTGATTCTTCCAAGATCAAGCAGCTCTCCGAAACGGGCGATCTGGCGCGGAGTCTCTGCGACCGCCACACAGGCGTGGGTGCAGACGGGCTGCTTTTGATATCCGTTCAAGACGAGGCCAAGGGACTGGTCAATTTCCGCATATTCAACGCTGACGGCACCGAGGCTGAAGTCTCGGGAAACGGACTGCGGTGTGCAGCAGCCTCCCTCTACCACCAAAAGAGACTAAGCTCTCCCTGTATCGTTTTTCATACCACTGCCGGAGAAAGAAAATGTGAACTCATTCAGCAGGAAAAGAACCTGTTCAACCTGAAAATTGAGATGGGAACTCCCAGGCTCAAATCTCAAGACATTCCTTTTGATGACGGCGCCTTTCATGAAAAAATCATCGATTACCCTCTCTCTATCAATCAAAAGATCTATCCCATCACAGTGGTCTCTCTAGGCAATCCTCATTGTGCCATCTTTGTGGACCGTTTTCCTTCTCGAATCGAATGGCATCAGATAGGAAGAGAAATTGAATACCATCCCTTTTTCCCCAACAGGACAAACATCGAGTTCATCAGAGTCCTGAGCAGCCAGGAAATTGAGGTGCTGTTTTGGGAAAGAGGGGTAGGAGAAACACTCTCTTCAGGCAGCGGCTCCTGTGCGGCAGCGGTCGCTTCGATTCTGAAAAATATGACCGACAAAAAGGTCGAAGTGAAGACCAGCATGGGAAGTCTGACCGTGGAATGGGAAAAAGATGTTGTTTACCAGACAGGACCCTCTGAAGTGCTGTTTGAAGGGAACTTTCTCTCCTAAGCGGTCTTAAAAAACATCACCAGGTCAGAGAGAAAAGGTCACCCCCAACCCCAGGACTGTCACGTTGAGATTGTATTTTTCGGTCAAAGGCAGACCGAAAGCAGTGGTGGTTATTTCCCTTTCCTTTCCCTGAGCATGGATATAGACAAAGTCGAGCTGCATACTTCCTGTCTTGTATCCTATGCCGCCCAACAGGGTGATCTTATCCACGTCTATGTTGGTCACATTCAGCGAAGAATCAGGGGTGGCAGAGGGATCATAACCGATGCCTGCTCGAAGGGCCAGTCCACCAGCGATAACATACTCCACACCCGCTCTCAAGATGAGGATATCCTTGAAATCCATGACTTCTTCTCTTCTAAGATCTCCGGTGAAAGGGATGTCCTCAATGGTCTTCTCCACTTTGTCAAGAGCCGACCACATGGTGTACTGGAGGCCGGTGGTAAACAGGAAATCTTCGGTGATTTGATAAGAAATTCCCGCTTCTATATCCCAGGGAAGGTTGAAACTTGTCTGTGAATCGAGGTTCAATTCCAGCGGTCCAAATCCAGGAGCAGTGGTGGTTATGGAGGTGGTGCCGGAAAGATCCATCTTGGCCGGGCCTCTGACACTCAATCCGACTCCTAATCTTTCGCTGGGCCTGTACATCAGACCAAAACCGGCGGAAAGAGCAGATCCGCTCTCCTCAGTGCTCATGGGACCGTAATTCTCCATAACCGTATCCACATCCAGTACACCCCGGTAAAAATTCAGGTTAAAACCGAGGGAAAGTTTATCGCTGACCTGGTAGGAGACAGAGGGAGTCAAAGAGAAAATGCCCATGTGAGATTTCAAAGGAAAACCCAGATCGTTTTTCTTCCAATCCACTCCCCCTCCTGCATAGGGAACATAGGCTCCAAATCCGATGGTTAATCTGTCGCTGGTCTTGTAGGTCACAAAAATCTGGGGCAGGGCGTTGTTGAACTTGCTCTGAACCCTTGACCCCGTGGGCATCACATAGTCATGGGTGGGCCAGATATAGAAGCCATCAACAGAAAAATTCAGACTCCCTCGTTGGAAAACCAAACCAGCAGGATTGTGAAATATGGCACTGGGGTGGTCAGCTATTCCCACAAAAGCACCGCCCATAGCAAGGGCCCGACAGCCCATCAAGGTGTTATTCCATCCTCCTGACCAAAGACCAACCGGAATCAAAAATAAGGACAGGCTGAAAATGAGAAGCTTTTTTTTCATATGGATCCCTCCTCTCTGGACATTGGTTCTCTGCCGGATATTATATTCAATTATAAAAATCAATCCTGTTTGTCAATATGTAAGCATTTCTTTTTCCGTGATAGGGGGTGAGGGTGGGGGGTCGTCAGCACGCTTATTTTCCCCAGCGAGTCCTCGGAGGGGAAACAGCTCCGCTTTCCCCTTCCCTCACCCCTTTCCATCAATATATGTATTTATACTCATCACCGTTAATAGAAGATGTTACCATCTCATTTTTGGGGATGATGGATGAAGTCTGGAATTCTCCTGAAATGTTGATACCCTCTGATTTTTAAGGGTTTCTTTTTCCCTTTCTGGTCGATCAGATACAGAGATTTCTTCTTTATCATTCTGCCGATAAAAGTCAGCTTGTATTTTTTCTGCAGCAGGGAAAGGGACCCAGCCCTCTCGGGAGGGACGGAAAAAAGAAGTCGATAATCCTCGCCGCCGTGGAGAGCAAAATCAACCGCCTTCCTCTGCCAGGAGCGAAGCTCAGGAGAAAGGGGCAGTCTTCGGACATCTATCTCAGCACCGCACCCGCTTTCCTGGCAGAGATGGGATAAATCGACAGATAATCCGTCACTGACATCGATCATAGAAGAAGCAAGTTTTTTTCGCGAAATCTCCATCCCCAGCGAAACTTGAGGCCGGGGATCCAGAAACGCTTTCAACAAAGCATCTGCCTTTCTATCCCTTCCCAGATCATAGGCCTTTTTAAGGAGAATCAATCCCTGTTTGGCATCACCCAGAGTTCCTGAAACAAACAGCAAATCTCCTGGTCTGGCACCCCTTCTTTTCAAAATATTCTTTCCTTCTCCAACCACAGTCACGGATATGAATATTTTTTTGGCCTCAGAAATATCTCCGCCCACAAGATTCACTCCGCTTCCTCTGGCAGCAGATTTGAGACCAGAAAAATATTCTATCACCCATGAGGGATCCATCTTATCAGGAAGCGCCAAACCGAGAAGCGCGTACCGGGGCCGCCCTCCTATGGCAGCGATATCGCTGAGGTTGATGTTCAGACTCTTTCTTCCCAGAAAATAAGGGGGATGAAGAGAGGACTTGAAATGGAAATCCTCAACCAGCAAATCCTTGGTGAATATGAGGTTTTTCTTCCCTGCTTTGACCACAGCCGCATCATCACCGATGCCCAGGAGCAAATCAGGGTTTCTACCGGAAAACTCCCTTCTTATGGCTGAAATCAGCTCGTTTTCTTCCAGAGATTCAAGTTTCATAGGAAAGGAAGCCTTTTCCAAAGAGGGACTGTCCCTCTTTTTCAACAGGAAAAAGTCAAGGAAATTCAAACCAGGGCATGTTTGAAAACTTCTTTGATTTCCTCCACAAAGATGAACTGCATCTCTCTTTTTATTTTTTTGGGAATGTCTATCAAGTCCTTTTTGTTGGGAAGAGGGAGGATGATTTTCTTCACACCCACTCTCTGGGCGGCCAAGACTTTCTCCTTCACACCTCCCACCGGAAGAATATTCCCTCTCAGGGTGATCTCACCGGTCATGGCCACATCCCACTTGACTTTTCTCCCGCTGCAGATGGAAACCAGTGATGCGGCGATGGTTATCCCCGCTGAAGGACCGTCTTTAGGAATGGCTCCTTCTGGGATGTGAATATGGAAGTCGTTCTGGGTAAAAGTTCTTATGTCAATCCCAAATTCTTTAGCATGAGTCCGTGCATAACTTAAAGCGGCCTGAGCAGACTCTTTCATCACCTCTCCCAAAGAACCGGTCAGGGTCAGATTCCCTTTTCCTTTCATCTTGGTGGCTTCTACAAAAAGGATTTCTCCTCCAGTGGCTGCCCAGGCCAGCCCGGTAGCAACTCCCACTTGATCTTTTCTCAAAGGCTGGTCTTTAAATATTTTGGGCGGCCCCAGGAAGCTTTCTATGTTCCGGGAGGTGATTCGGGTCATTTTCTTCTTTCCTTCGGCCACACGGCGGGCCACCTTGCGGCAGGCCGAAGCGATCTCTCTTTCCAGATTTCTGACCCCTGCCTCTCTTGTATAAAGGGAGATGATCTTTTTAACAGCCCCTTTAGTAAAATAAATCCATTTCTCATTCAGAGCATTTTCTTTGACCTGCTTGGGGATCAGGTGGCGGAGAGCAATCTGAAGCTTTTCCTCTTCTGTGTAGCCGGGAAGCTGGATGGTTTCCATCCGGTCGAGGAAAGCGGGCTGGATGGGATCAAGAAGATTGGCTGTGGTGATGAACATCACCCGGGAAAGATCAAACGGAACGCCCAGGTAGTGGTCCCGGAAGGAATTGTTCTGCTCTGGGTCCAGGACTTCCAGGAGAGCTGATGAAGGATCTCCCCGAAAATCAGCGCCGATTTTATCCACTTCGTCCATCATAAACACAGGATTGCTTGATCTGCATCGTCTCAGCTCCTGTATGATCTTTCCAGGCATAGCACCCACATATGTCCTCCGGTGGCCTCTAATCTCTGCTTCATCTCTGACTCCACCCAGAGAGATACGGACAAATTTTCTTCCCAATGCCCTGGCAATGGAGCGGCCCAGAGATGTCTTGCCTACCCCCGGAGGTCCCACAAAACAGAGGATAGGTCCCTTTATCTTTTTAGAAAGCTTCCTCACCCCTAGATATTCAACGATTCTCTCTTTTACTTTTTCCAGACCATAGTGGTCTTCATCCAAGATGACTTTGGCTTTCTGGAGGTTCAAATTGTCCACTGTACTCCTGTTCCAGGGGATATCGAACATCCAGTCCAGATAATTTCGCACCACCGCTGTCTCTGCTGACTCTGGATGCATCTTGGAGAGGCGGCTGATCTGTTTTTCCAGTTCTTCCTTGACCTCCTGGGTAACTTTCAACTTCTTCAATTTTTCCTGGTATCCTTTTATTTCCGCCTGTATTTCGCTTTCCTCTCCCAGTTCTTTCTGAATGGCCTTCATCTGCTGCCTTAGAAAATACTGTTTTTGAAGCTTTTCCATCTCCCCTTTTGCTTCACTGCTGATCTTTGATTGAACGTCCAAAAGCTCCAGCTCTTTGGTCAAAAGCTCATAGATCTTCTTCAGCCTTTCCACAGGATCTTCTATCTCTAAAACCTTCTGAGCCTCCGGGACCTTCAATTCCAGGTTGGCGGCGGTCAGGTCTGCCAACCTTCCTGGCTCTTCCACATTGGTGGCAATGATCATAATCTCAGGAGGGATATTTTTCCCCAGAGAAGAGGCTTTCTCCAGTCCAGAACGCACGTTGCGGATTAAAGCTTCAGTTTCCAGGGATCTTTCAACCTCCTCAGGCTCGTGAAGGACCCGGAGCTTGCCTGAATAATAGGGCTTATCCTCCCCCAGGCCTTCTACCTTCGCTCTCACCAAGCCCTGAGCCAAAATTCTCACTCTCCCATCTGGAAGCTTCAACATTCTCATGATCAGAGCCACAGTTCCTATTGGATAGATATCCTCCTTTTTGGGCTCTTCAATCTCCATGTTTCTCTGGGTTAGAAGGAGAATCATCCGATGGGAGGAAAGGGCATGATCAACGGCATTTTTCGACTTCTCTCTTCCCACGAATAAAGGAACCACCATGTAAGGAAAAACCACGGTGTCTCTTAACATCAAAATGGGTAATTCTTTGGGCACATGGACTTTCTGGTCGGTTTCCACAGAAATATCATTAAACTGATTCTCTTCTTTGTTGCCCTTCTTAGTCATCTGTTTTCTCCATGTCTATTCATGGCTCTCCTGGATTTTTACGACCACCTGTTTTTCCTTTTTCCGTTTATACTTTCTCAAGACAACGGTCAATACTCCGTTCTCAAGCAAAGCTTTGGCTTTATCAGGTATGATAAAACCGGGCAGAAAGATGTAGCGGCGGAATGTCCCGTATTCCCGCTCCAGACGATGATATTTTATTCTTCCGGGAGGAAGATTCTCTCTCTTAACTCCGCTTATCTCTAGGCGGTTGCTGTGGAGCAAAATGTTGATATCTCTCTGTTTCACTCCCGGGAGTTCACTCACTATTATGATTTCATTTTCTTTTTCCGAAACATCCACGTAAGGAACCCAGCCTTCATCCAACCCTAAAAACTCCCTTTTCTGGAAAAAGACCTCTCCCACGATTTTATTGATTTCAGTCTCAATTTTTACTGTTCTTGAGACAGGCTTAATCTTCTTTACCATCCGGAGATCTTCTATTTTTCTTTTAAAAGTTTTTCTAACTCTTTTTTGAATTCAAGAACATCCTTAAATTCTCTGTAAACAGAGGCAAACCGGACATAAGCCACTTTATCCAGGCTCTTCAATTTTTTCATCACATACCCGCCGATCTCCGAAGCCTCCATCTCTTTTTCCTGGCGCTCTTGAAGCATGGACTCCACTTCCTCCACGATTTCTTCCAGTTTGCCGACAGGAACAGGACGTTTCTCGCAGGCCATCAACATTCCCCGCAGCAGCTTCTGGCTGTCGAACGGCTGGCGTCTCCCGTCTTTTTTCACCACCATATAAGGAACCTCTTCGATCTTCTCATAGGTGGTGAATCTCCTCTGGCAGGACAGACATTCCCTTCGGCGCCGGATCCTCAAAGAATTCTTACTTTCTCTTGAATCTATGACCTTGCTTTCTGGATGAGCACAAAAAGGACATCTCATGGTTCAGCTTCCTCCCCTAATTTTTTCAATTGAAATAACGAAATTCCTTCTTTCCATAATATAGCATAACCTACCAGGCAAGTCACCACCACCTGCACCGCATGAACCACTATGGTCATGCTCACTGCCAGGTTAACACCAATATGATACAGAGAAGTCAACCCCAGCTTACTGAAATAATGAAATCCTCCCACCATTCCAGGAGTAGGAATGGAGGCCCCCACCATGGTCAAAAAAACATAAGGAAAGAGAAAAAAGAACGGAATCCTGATATTGTAGGCGAAAAAGAAAATCCAGTAGTAGAAGATAATTCCCAGCCAGACAATGAAAGACCACAGCACATACATCAAGAAATTACCTACAGAATGGAAAAACTTTAATCCCTGAATAAACTCATGAAATATCTCCAGGACTTTTTCAGATATTCTTTCTGAAAAAGGCTTAAGCAGAAAGGAGATAACAGACAAAGTCTTTTCCTTGAAAAAATAAAGAGAGAGGGCTGTGATCAGCATCAAAAAGGCAAAAGCCAAACCCACAATGCCCCACAGGTATAAACTGGAATAAGCCTCCTCATCTACCTGAAAGAAGGAAGAATAGAGGGGTTTAGAGACCAGAAAAAGTCCCAGCAGAAAGCACATGGTGAAGATATCAAAAGTCCTCTCCACCACCACTGTGCCCAGCACAAATCCCTTGCTTATCTTCTCCTTCTGGGCAAGATATAACGGTCTGACCAGCTCCCCTAACCGGCCCGGAAAAATAAAGGTCACCGTGAATCCCACCGCATTGGCGGCAAACCGGTTGAAAATTCCCACTCCCTGTTTTTCGTGTTTAAGAAGATATCTCCAGCGGAAAGAACGGGTGAGAAGATGAACAGGAACAAGAACAACGATCAGGATAAAGAACTTAAGGTCGACATCGGTAAGGTAGCTGAAGACCTCTTTCCAGTCCACGCTGCGGAAGAAAAAATAGAGGAAGACAAAGGCCAGGAAAAAGAGTACAGTGACCCTGATCAGGTTCTTTTTCATGACGGATCGAAAATAGTATCATCATCAAAATGCCAAGTCAACGTAAATGAAAGGCCATTCTGGGTTCTGTAATTTTATGATTTTATGCAGGTTAGGACTGCTTTGTAATCCCATTATTGGAACTTACCTCAATTTATTGAGAACTTACTGCTTTGTTTCAAGACAACTCCGGCAGGTTGAAAATTAGGGAAAGATTTATTATCATTTTTTTAGCGCTGGGAAGTCGTCCAATGGCAGGACACATGACTCTGGATCATGGAATCGGGGTTCGAATCCCTGCTTCCCAGCCAGCCTGATTTTGCTGTTTTCCCCTGGAAATTCCCATTTTTGCCTTTCAACCGTAATACCATAGCTTCAGCGCTAGTCAACAGAATTTGTCACGTATTTGTCACATGAGAAGATATCTCTGTATTTGGAGGGCAACATGAATAGATTAGATAAATTAAGTACAAGATCACTGATCCGGTTGTGGATCGAAGCACAAAATCGTAAACAGTTGTCTTATTTCCAAAATCTAAATCCCAAAGGAGGAGACTACACTCAAGAACAGAAAGTATATGCGGTTGAAAAAGCCAAGTCTATAGGGATTAGAGCTACCGTTCGTCTCCTTCATATGCCAAGAAGTACAATTCAAAGGTGGTTAAGGGAAAAAGGTGTTATGGTAAAGAGGTGTCCTGATTGGGTCTATGACTGGGCGTATTGGAGGAGAAAAAGAAGGGAGAAATGGGAAAGAATAATGTCATATAGAAAATGACGCCACTTAAAAAAGAAATGTCTGAAATAAGTACCGGTCTTACAAACCGGGGGTCGCTGGTTCGAACCCAGCACCGCCCACCAGAGATTTTCCATTATTATCAGGGGAAAATAGGCTTTCCCGGTTAGTTTTCCTTTCAATCCCAATACCATAATTTCAGCTTAAATCAACAAATTTTGTGACATATTTGTGACATGGGGATGAGTTTATAAAAACGTCGGCCTGTCACGCCGGAGGTAGCGAGTTCAAGTCTTGTCGGCCCCACAGATAACAAATCATTTTTTCCCTGGAAATCATCACACGGTTTAGCCTTGCTTATTCTTTAGCCATTTGTAGCCGTAATTGGGCGTTTTTTAGCAAAATTTGTGACATATCCGTTACACGGGATGAGTTCTGTATAATAGTGGGGGTTCACTTATTATTAATTGTTTGCTATTATAGCAGCAGAAAAGCGACAAAATGATGCGGGGTTGTTTTTAATATACTTTATTTTTTTAATTGTGCTACAATTTCAAGGCACATCATGTGGAGGCTCAAAAGCTAAAAGCACTGGAGGATGACATGTCAGAAGAAAATCTAGATAAATGTATCGCTTCTCTTGAATCCTTTAGAGGTTCAAGAGTATTAGCCTATGTTACATCTGATAGACAGCCCCCTTTAAGAGCAAAAATCGCCACAGATATTATCCCCATTTTCTACGAGCATCTTAAGAGGATAGGAAACACTGATAAGATTGATTTATTTATCTATAGTACAGGAGGGGATATTATGCCACCTTGGCGGCTGGTAAATCTCATTCGAGAGTTTTCAAAAGATTTTAATGTATTAGTGCCTTATAGGGCGCACAGTGCGGCTACAATGATTGCTTTGGGTGCAGATAAGATTGTAATGGGTCGATTAGGAGAACTCTCTCCAATAGACCCGAATATAGGCACACCTTTTAATCCTCCTCATCCTGATGTGCCTAATGAACCTAAAATCGAAATATCTGTTGAAGATGTTTTTGGTTATATTAACTTAGCAAAGGAAAAGTTAGAGGTTACAGAACAATCCAATGTTGTTAGTGTTTTAGAAACATTGGTAGGTAAAATTCATCCTCTTGCTATAGGTGCGGTTTATCGGACTCATTCTTTAATTAGACTTTTAGCATCCAAGCTATTAAGACTGCATATGGACGAAGAAAAAGAAGCAGAGCAGATAAATCAGATTGTAGAAGATTTAGTTGAAAAGCTTTATTATCATAACTATCTAATAAACAGAGAAGAAGCTAAGAAATTAGGTTTAAAAATAGAATCTCCATCAGGTGAACTTGAACACCTCATATGGGATTTATATTTAGTGTATAAGGAAGAAATGGGATTAGGAAAACCTTTTAATCCAATGCAGTTGATACCAGAAGAGCAGAAATCTCATAAGATGGAAGCTTATATTGCTTGTATAAGTAGTGAAGGTTTACATTCAAAGTTCCTTAAAACTATCGAACTTTCAAGACTTCCTTCACAGCAACTTGGAGCATCTCCTCAAATCCGAGTACAAGAGAATATCGTCGGATGGAAAGACTTCAAATCAAAAAAGGAGGAGTAATATGTCAACGAATGTTCGTACAGATACAATACAGAGCTTTTGGGATGAAGTAACTGTTGAGACACAGACTGCGGTAGTGCCACTTGTTCGCTATCAATTGCTGACCTTCCCTGATACTAGCAAAAGTCTAATGATTGAACCAGAGAAAGTAGAACCTGAGGAAGAACTTCGTCAACTTTTTGCAGAGTTTGCAGAAGAAGATATAGAAATGGCTGAGATGGGGATGGATGAATATAATGAAATATTATTAACTGAAGATGTAGAATGAAGAAGGGCGATGTATACATCGCAGACCTTAGTGGTTCTAGGGGGTCTGAGCAGGCTGGAATCAGACCAGTTTTAATAATTCAAAGCGACAAATTAAATAAATATACACAAACTGTTGTTGCAATTCCAATTACTACAAACTTAAGAAGAGCACAAATTCCTGGATGTGTGTTGCTACCACAAGGGGAAGGGGGTTTGATTCAGGATTCAGTTGCCTTATGTTATCAAATCAAAGTCCTTGCAAAATCTCGATTGCAGAGTAGGATAGGCTCATTATCTCCTGAAGTACTGAAGCAGGTTGAGGAAGCTATAAAGACTACTTTTGAAATGGATTAATCTCTGTACTTTCCATATCTTATATTCCGTTCAAATTTGTGGCATTCAACATTGTGCTTTTCTACCTGGATAACGAAAGAATCTGGATGAAGCAAAACAGCCTATTTTCCTATGAAATTGTTAATGAGCATTTTTACAATTCTGGTGGAGCAATTTGAAGCCAGTAACCCTGAAGCCCTTGTTCCCGAAGTTGAAAAAGCCAAGTCTATAGGGGTGCGAGCTCCTTCATATACCAAGAAGGACAATTCAGAGGTGGCTGAGGTCGCCGGGAATCATAGTTAAAAGATGTCCAGATTGGGTTTATGACTGAGCTTATTGGAGAAGACAGAGAATAGAGAAATGGGAGAGGATAAAGTCATATAGAGGATATTGACGCCACTTGAAAAGAGAATCACGGTGATTGTGGACAGGAAAGATGGCCAGCAGAAAGGTTACACCCACTGCACCGGGAAAGCCTTTTAGATGGTGATTGTG
>JBKHJA010000090.1:0-11552 GCA_046538375.1 Candidatus Aminicenantota bacterium | reverse complement strand
CCACAAATCAGTGGGGTTCCAAGGGGATATGTCCCTTTGGTCGCAGAGCGGAGGATTCTTCCTCCGCTCGAGAAGGGGAGGCAGGGAGGCCCGATGGAATCGGGGCGAGCGTCGGAAGGGGGAAAGCGGAGCTGTTCCCCCTCCGAGGACTCGCTGGGGAAAATAAGCGTGCTGACGACCCCCTCACCCTCACCCCCTATCACGGGAAAAGAGATGCTTACGTTCATTGGTTTGACTTAACCTCGTCCCCCTGTTATAAGGTTTAGGAAGTCAAGCAGATAACATGAACGGGTACGGATAGAGCGATGGCTAAGGAGAAGAGCGCCGGCTCCTCTTTACCTGGTATATCCAGGGGTCAAGGTGAGAACCAGCGGCCCAATATCATTCTGGTGGTGATCGATGCTCTTCGGGCTGAAAATGTGGGTGTTTACAGCGGTGTGGAAGACCAGACTCCCCACATGGACACCCTGGCCCGCCAGGGAGTGCTTTTTGAAAATGCCTTCTCCGCCTGGAATACCACTGATCAGAGTTTGACCACCATCTTTTCAGGAAGATTTCCCAGGACTCACGGCATCATCCATCATGGAGACAGGGTTACTTCAGAGGATGTGGACATCTTCCAGAACTTGAACCTTCCCTGGCTTCCTGAGGTTTTGAGGCAGCAGGGATACAAAACCATGGCCGTGGACTGGATGGGGAGATGGCAGAAAAAGGGATTTGATTATTATGGTTATAAATTAAAAAGAAATATTTTCAGCCAAATATTTTATTCTCTGGTTACCCTTCCTTATCTTCACCTGCGTTATATGGCAGCCAATATCGGACTTTTGAGGATTTACGCCAGAAAGAGAGAGGCTTCTTTTTCCTCCATGTGGAAGGGACTCAGGGGGGTGCTGAAAACATTTGCCTTCACTTTCCAGCTGGCCAGGGTTCAGGATGCGGGATTTGTTACCACCCTGGCTCAGGAATTGATCAGAGAGAACAAAAAGAAACCTTTTTTCCTGTTCCTCCATTATTGGGATACCCATTCTCCGTATAACTGCCCCCGAAAATTTTTAAAAAAGAAAAAAGGAAAGGGGGATGCAAAGGAAATGTTAGAGTTGAAATACAGGGGGGCGGTGCGGTATGTGGATAAGCAGATAGGAAGATTATTGGAGGAGATAAAAGCGGCAGACATCCTGGAGAATACCTGGATCATCATCACTTCCGATCACGGGGAGAGCTTGACCGAGCATCAGATCTATTTTGACCATCACGGCCTTTATGATGTCACTACCCGTGTGCCTCTGATTTTTTATTATCCCCGGCTGTTTTCTCCACACAAAAGAATTGAAGCCATGGTTCAGCATGTGGATTTTGTGCCCACCGTGTGTGAGGTGTTGGGCGTTGAATGCGGAGGCTCAGGTTTTGACGGCCAGAGCCTGATGCCTTTGATTGGAGAACAGAAGAAGGAAATTCGCCCCTATGTGTTCAATGAAGAGTCATATGTGCAGAGAAAGATCGGGCTCAGGACCAAAAAATTCAAGTACATCTATGCTCCCCATGATGAAGGCTGGTGCAGTTACTGCCAGAGAGTCCATGGAGGAAAAGAGGAGCTTTATGATCTGGAATCTGATCCTGAAGAAAAAGACAACATAGTCCATCAGGATAAGCCCCGGGCTGTGAGGATGAGAGAAAAGCTGGATCAGTTGATTTTCAGTCTAAACACCAAAAAGCAGAGAGAGCTTATCCGGGGAAGCATATTCCGATTAAAAGAGGAGGGGAGATTAGCCCATGGCCGAACAACAGAGAGGGAGAGCGCAGAGATGAAAGAGAAGAGGAAAAGCTTAACCAGGAAGGTCACTCTGGAACTGCCTGAAGAGCTTTTAGATGAGATTGAAAAAAGAATTCAGGATACAGAATTTGCTGCCACTGAAGACTATTTATCCCATGTCATCCAGGAGGTGGTGGAAGATAGACATACAGGCTATGCCCGGGATGACAAGGAAGAAAAGAAGATCAAGAAGAAGCTTCGCGGCTTGGGGTATATGGATTGAGAAAAAGAGAGACTTTTATTGCCGGGTGCTTGCTTCTGGCCGCAGAAATCACGGTATTTGTTCTGCTGGCCGTGGCCGACCCTTCTCTAGCTCCCAGAATTTTATCCATGGTCACCGCCAATCATATCGGAGGCCGCCTGGCTTTCATAGCCGTGGGTTTGGAGAATGAGTTTCCCTCCTATATTCTGATTCCCATCATCATTTTCTACAACACCACCTATCTTTTACTAGCTTATTCCATCTTTGTTTTTTTCTCTGAGAGAGTCAAGAAATTAAAAATGATCAGGAACTATCTCCGATCATTCCAGAATCAAGCCCTGGCCCGGAAGCGTCTGCTCCGGAGATGGAACTGGTTCAGCATTTCTCTTTTTGTGTGGATTCCTCTCCCTTGGACAGGAGCAGCCATAGGATCCTATATCGCTTATTTAGAAGGATACACCACCAGGACCACCCTGTTGACGGTCATCCCGGCCATGTGGGTGGGAATCGTTTCCTGGACCCTGTGGTTTGATGAGCTGTATGAATTCATCCATCGGTTCGGAGAAAGCCGCACTATTTTTCTGACCGCCTTCCTGGTGATTATCCCCATCTTGTACTATATAGTGGACGGGATAAGAAAAAGAAGGAAAGCCAAGCTGCGCAGGCGAGCTTAATCCCGCACGTCTCCATCCGTCCTCGTTTCTGCTTCCCAAAAAGAGAACCGTCCCCTTATATAGTCTATCACTTCGGCTGGTTTTAATCCTTTGAAACATCTGATCTCCGGGCAGTTCTTGAATATCTTATCGATACAGGTGAGATTCTTACAGGACGGAGACCCTTCAAAGGCCCTGGCCGGGGCATCCTGGGAAGATGGCAGATAACCACTAGAGAAGGAATCATACCCGTAGATTTTGCCGCTGGTGGCCCCGAAGATCCCGATCACTGCTGTGGAATTGCGGAATTTCTGGCCAGAGTCCACTATGATTTTTTTGGCGGCTGCCAGATGAAGAGGAGCTGTGTCTCCGCTTATAAACACATCCCAGTGGTCGGTCAATCCCGCATACACATCGATGGGAGTATTCCCGGGAATGACCATGACTTTTTCTCTCAGAGGGGAAGGAAGGGCCTGGATCAGCTTCTTTTCGATATCTTTGAACACAAATCCGCGGTTCATGATGAGGGTGATATTATCCTGGGATAAAAGGCCTTTTAAAAGAGCAAGCTGAAACGGAAAAGGAATGAACGTGTAGGAAGAAGAGGTATCAGGGTTGAAAAAAACTTTACAGGTGTGGGGCTTGATATTCAAGCTTTCCAGGGTTCTCTGTGTTTTCTGGAAGAGTTGTTCGGTGGCGTAAAGAAAAGGACCGGAGAAATTTGGATTGGGTGTGAATTTGATTTCAGGAGATATTTCTTCCAGCAGCTCATTGGCGAACCGGTTCATCTGAAAGACAATCTGGGCTTTTTGGGACTCTGAGGCATAGGCCTGGATGACATTGCCGATGAACCTCAGGGGATAAATGACTTTTGAGGAGCTGTGCTTAAACATATTTTTAGAAAAATAAGGACTAAAATTGAAGATCAGGTCAAAGTCATGTTGAACGATCAATTTTATAAGGTTCCGCCGGTCCTCCTCAGAGGGGAAGCCCAGGGCCTTGAATAAAGGGAAATGGTGGTTGATATGAGGATTGGCCTGGACCAGAGGGCCGGCTCTGTGCTGGTAAACATAGCTCAGATCAAGATGAGGAAAGGCTTTTTTTAACGGAGATATAAAAGATTGAGTGAGGACCGCGTCTCCGATGTTGATATCAGGAATGATCAGGATTCTTTTGAGATTCTGGATGCTGCGGATGCGTTTTCTTTCCAGGTGCTTTATGAAATTATGGGTTTTTTTGCTCGAAGACAGGGCTTTGAGTATACGGTCGATGAGGGGGCCTGAGAGCTTGGATGTCCACCTAGCCACCTGTTCTACTGAGGCCATCAATAAATCCCTTGGTCAAAGTTTATTTTTTTTCTTTTCTATAAGTCAGATATCACATCCACTGCTTAAGTCCAACTTGAATCACTGCTTCTTTTTTTTCTTGGCGCTTTTATCAGGATAAGCGGGGACAGCGGGGATGGTCTTTTCCTTGGTCTTGAGCTCTTCCAGAATCACTTCTAAAGCCTTGTTCAACTGCTGATCGATTCCTGCATATTCCTTGGCTGGATCATTGTCCACCAAGATATCCGGCTCCACGCCCCTTCCTTCTATGATCCATTTGTCTCCTTCCACGCTGAAAGGAGCGAATTCAGGCTTCATCAGGTATCCTCCATCCACCAAGGGCAGGGGACTGCGGATACCTACCACACCGCCCCAGGTTCTCTTGCCAACCACCTTTCCCAGATTGTGCTTTTTGAATCGATAAGTGAACAGGTCGCCGTCAGAAGCGGCAAATTCATCCGCCAGGCAGACTTTAGGTCCCCATATCATGGCACTGGGGTCAGGAGAAGGGATGGTGTTTCGGGCCATATCCATCATCACAATTTCCCGCCTCAGCCTTTCGATCAGCATGGGGGAGACATTTCCGCCTCCGTTGCTCCGGACATCGATGATCAGAGCCTTTTTCCTGAGCTGGGGATAGAAGTGCTTGACAAATTCGTTTAACCCGTGAGTACCCATATCTGGAACATGGATGTATCCCACCTTTCCTCCGGTGGCTTTGTTCACTTTCTCCATATTGTTCTGCACCCAGTTGTAGTAGTAGAGGTCAAGCTCATCCTTGATTGGGATGACCACCACCTCCCGGCTTCCCTCCTGGACGGGCTTTGAGTTCACTTTCAGCTTCACCTGCTTTCCCACCGTATTGAGGAGGGCCTTGTAGGGATTGTCCATGTTGTTGGTGGGCTTCCCGTTTATGTGGATGAGATAATCCCCTTCCTTGACATCCACGCCGATTTCAGTCAGGGGTGAACGGGTGGTCTTATGCCAGTTTTCGCCTTTCAGAATCCTGGTGATTTGATAATAGCCTGTTTCCGGGTGGCGGCGGAACTGAGCTCCCAGCATTCCCACATCCACTTTTTCCTTTTCCGGTTTATCTCCGCCTCCCACGTAGGTATGGCCCACATTCAATTCACCGATCATTTCTCCCACCACATAGGTCAGATCAGCACGGTGGTCAACGGACTGGGCCAGGGGTTTGTACAGTTCTTTCATGGCTTCCCAGTCCACCCCGTGCATGTTGGGGGCATAGAAAAAATACTTCATCTGCCGCCAGCATTCCTCAAAAATTTGATTCCATTCCTGCTTGTAATTGACTTTGGTTTCCATCTTAGAGAGGTCCAGTTTCTCCTTGATTTTTACGGGAGCTTTAGGGGGATCGATGATGGCATAGTCTTTATTCTGGGAGATCAGCATCTTTTTCTGATCATGGGAAATTTCATACCCTTTGATGGGGCCGAGGCTGGTTTCCTTCTGCTTTTCTAAATCATACATACCCAGAGAGGATTCCTTGTCCCTGTCTGATCTTTTCAGGTAATAAACCGTATCTCCCACTGAGGTGATGTGACGGTAGTTGGCCACTTCAACGGGAAGAGAAACGATTCTCTGTTTCAGCCCTTCAGGATCCACTTTCACCATCACTTTTTCCTGTGTAGCTTTTTCTTCCTTTTCCTGTTTTTCAGAGGCGTTTTGTTTTGACTCCTCTTCCTCGACCGAGACCTCATCGCTTTTGGGCTCAAAAGGGGAAGAGACTTCTTTATTCAGAGTCACCAGATAAACTTTAGCCATGGCCTGATAGGCATGGTTCCATTCTGTCCGGCTGTAGATGGGATTGAAATCTCTGTCTGAGACGAAAAACAGATATCTTCCTTTGGAGTCAAAGGCAGGGGAATAGGAGGAATACCAGCCATCGGTCACCTCATAGGTTTTTTCAGTGGAGAGGTTGTACAGGTAGACCTTGGTCATGGATTTGGCCTCGGGCCTGGCATAGGCGATCCAGTTGCTGTCCGGAGACCACACGTACTCTCTTATTTCCCATGCTTGAGCCTCGGCCACCTCGGTCACTTTTTTGCTCTGTATATCCACGTAGCGGAGGCGCAGCTTTTTGTCGCTCCACATGATTTTTTTGGAATCCGGAGACCAGTAAATCTGATACTTGTAAGTGTCAGCCCCTGAGGTGATCTGCCGGGGTTCTCCGGAGCCGTCCTGGGGCATGATGTGGATTTCATTTTTTCCGCTTTGATCAGAAATATAGGCAATCCACCTGCCGTCGGGTGACCATTTGGAGTTTCTCTCATGAACACCGGAGGTCCCGGTCAGGTTCCGGGTGTTTCCGTGTTGGGCAGGGACAGTGAAGATTTCGCCGCGGGCCCCAAACAGAGCTCTCTTTCCATCTGGAGAGATCTCATAATTGGTGATATTCTCAGCCGCCTTGACCAGCTTTTCCCGGCTGGACGCCCTGTCATCAGCTATGGTGATGGGGACTCTGCGTGCTTCTTCCTTTTCTAAGTCAAAACAATAGATGTGGCCTCCGTTTTCAAAAACAATGGCCTGGGGTCCGATGGAGGGAAACTTGATATCAAACCGGGTGAAGTCGGTAAGCTTCCGGGTTTCCTGGCTCTCCAGGTCATACACATAAAGATTCATTCTGTTGTTCTCATCTCTGTCAGAGAGAAAATAAATGCGGTGTCCGCTCCACAAGGGAATGATATCCTGGGCCGGGTGGTTGGTGATATTCTGGATTTTTTTGGTCTCAAAATGGTAAACCCAGACATCATCGGCCATTCCTCCTCTGTAGCGCTTCCATGTCCTGAACTCCCGGAAGATGCGGTTGTAGGCGAGCTTTTTATCATCCGGAGAAAAAGAACAAAATCCACCCCGGGGAAGCGGGAGCTGCTGGGGAAGGCCTCCCTGAATGGATGCCAGATAGAGCTGTCCGTTGAAGGGATTCCATTCTCTCATCCGGGAGCGGAAAAGAACATGCTGGTTGTCGTGCTTCCAGGTCATCACAATGTTGTTGGGCCCCATCCGGTCTGAAATATCGTCCCTGCTTAAGCTGGGAGTGTAGGTCAGCCTCTGGGGAATGCCGCCTTCTCTGGGCATCACATAGACTTCCCGGTTTCCGTCGTACTGTCCGGTGAAGGCGATGTGCTTTCCATCAGGAGAAAAGCGGGCAAACGCTTCATAGCCCTGGTGGCTGGTCAACTTGCGGGCAATCCCTCCCTGGGATGGGACCGTGTACAAATCTCCGGCATAGGTGAAAACAATCTGGTCCTGGTGGATGGCTGGAAACCGGAGAACCCGGGCTTCGTCCGGGGCATAAGCTGTTCCAGACCACAGCAGAAGCGCCGTCAAAAAACCGATAACCATGAATGATTTGGGCCTCATCATGCCTCCTTTTGTTTAGTTGTAGATTTTATAGGAAAGAACTTGAATATACCACAAATGGAGACGGAGTGCCACAGAATGTCAAAAATAAGAATCATTTATTTTTCTGTGATAGGGAGTGAGGGATGGGGGTGAGGAAGCCCCTATGAGGACTGAACGGGCATGGTTTCTCTCCGCAGGAGAGAAGAGTGAAGTCCGAATGGGAGCTGATTTCCTCGCTGGGGAAATCAGCGTGCTGACGACCCCCATCCCTCACTCCTTTCAGAGTTCTTTCAGGATCACTTTATTCCACCCTTTGGGCCCTACCCCTTCTGCCATTCCGAATCTGGTTGACGCATAGCTTCCTTTTCCTCTCATAACCAGATAGGGGTGGTCTACTGCCTCCAGCATGGGGAAGTCGTTTTCCGAATCCCCGATCCCGATGGTGGTGATATGGCCGTGCTGTCTCCTGAATAAACCGATGAGAATTTTGACAGCTTTCCCCTTGTCGCTTTTTCCCATCAGATGATAATATCGGCTTCCTGCGGTGCAGTTCAGACCGTTTCTCTGGATCATTCTCAAGATATCCTGTTTGTATTTCTCATCCAGGATTTTAAAGGGCTCGTCAAAATCCCTCTGTTTGGCTTTTTTCGCCTGCTCCAGGGGCATTCCTGCATCTTCGGCCACCTCTTCTGCTCTCATCTGGTGAAAACCCTGGACTGGATAGTCTTTTTTGACCTTTTCCAGCACCTCCACCAGCCTCTTATAATCAGCTCCCAGTTTGATGACCACATAGTGGCGGCTTTTCTGGTCGTAATCCAGGTCAAAGTCAAAATATCCCCGGGGAATGAAGATGCCGCCGCCGTTTTCTGAAACGAAAGGATGGTGGTTTTGGAGCCTTTCTCTCCACTCCTCTATCTCTGCCCTGGTTTTGCTGGTGCATATGACAAGGGGAATCTTTTCTTTTCTTATCAAAGTCAATCCCTGTTCTGCATCCTGGAAAGAATAGGTTTCTGAGTGGAGAAGAGTTCCGTCCAGGTCTGTGTATATGATTTTCATGCCTGTTTTGCTTCTGTCATTATAGCAGCCCCATGGCTTGATTTACAATTTTGATGGTAAGCACGCTTATTTCTGTGATGAGTATGGGTTATGTATTCGTGAATATCGCTGGAAAAATGATGCTATTCCCGAAAAAAAGCATCTGTTTCATGGCAAAGGATTTTGTTATGATAATGGCAATTGAGAAAAAAAACAGATTTTTGAAACAAAACCACAATTAAAGGAGGTACATTCCATGGATTTTACCAGCATTCTCGAAGCGGTCAAGAATTGGGCTCTCAATACAGGCCTGAAAATCGTTGTGCTTTTGATTCTGACCGCGATTGTGCTCAAGGTGGTCAGAGCTGTATCCAAACGGCTGTCTGAGTTGTTTGTCAAGAAGCAGGAGGATGAGGAATCAAAAAAACGGGCCAGGACATTGGCTTCTGTGATCAGGACTGCGCTGAATGTGGTGGTCCTGATCCTGGTGCTTATGACATTCTTGGGACAGCTGGGAATTGAAATCGGGCCGCTGCTGGCTGCTGCCGGAATCGTGGGTTTGGCTGTAGGCTTTGCCGGGCAGAGCCTGGTCAAGGATTTTATCAACGGGTTTTTCATTCTCCTCTGGGACCAGATAAGAGTCGGTGATGTGGTTCAGATCTCAGGAATCGGAGGGCTGGTGGAGAAGATCAATTTAAAGATGACCATTCTTCGTGATCTGGCTGGAAACGTGCATTTCATTCCCAACAGCAATATCGATGTGGTCACCAATATGACCAAGGAGTATTCGCGGTATGTGTTCGAGATAGGAGTGGCTTACCGGGAGGACGTGGATGAAGTGATAGAGGTGATAAAAGAGGTGGATGAAGAACTGCGCCAGGATCCCCAATACAAGGATGATATCCTTAATCCTATAGAGATCCTGGGACTGGACAAATTTGCTGACTCGGCCATCGTCATCAAGGCCCGGACCACCACAAAGCCCATCAGGCAGTGGTCTGTGGGCAGGGAATTCAACCGCCGGCTGAA
Source organism: Candidatus Aminicenantota bacterium (assembly GCA_046538375.1). Lineage (GTDB taxonomy): Bacteria > Acidobacteriota > Aminicenantia > Aminicenantales > Aminicenantaceae > JBKHJA01. The sequence goes on along the minus strand of JBKHJA010000090.1, from coordinate 2,129 downwards.
AAAGAGATTTGACGAGAAAGATATCGAGATTCCCTTTCCCCATGTCACCCTGTATATGGGGGAGGACAAGAAGGGAGACGCGGCTCCCATGCGGGTTCTGATGAAGGAAAAAGGGCATAAGATTTCACAGTGAAAAAGAGAACCGTCCCCTTTTATGTTATAATGTCTTTGACATGAGCGTATTCGAGCTGACAGAAAGACCGGATCCGGATCTGCTGAAGGGCAGCCATGATCCCAAGGATCTAAGGATTGGGGAAGTGGTGAAGCATAAACCCCGGGACTATGATTCGGCCGGGGTGGTGATCCTGGGCTGCCCGGAGGATGAAGGGGTCCGAAGGAACAAGGGGCGCCCCGGCGCCAGAAAAAGCCCCGCTGAAATCCGTCGATCTCTTTATAAATTGACCAGCAACCCCGTCATTCAGTCCTTAAAAGTCTTTGACCTCGGGGATATCATGGTGGATGATACTCTGGAGAAGACCCATAAAAAGCTGAAACAGGTGGTGCGGACCGTGCTGTCAGATGGAAAGATGGCCGTTGTTTTGGGAGGGGGCAATGATATCTCCTATCCTGACTGTGCTGCCCTGGCTGATGTGAAGGAAAATCTGCTGGTTTTCAATATCGACAAACACTTTGATGTCCGTGACCTGACTCCCAGAAACAGCGGAACTTCTTACAGGATGCTCCTGGAAGAAAACCTTATACAGCCTGATAAATTCTACGAAATGGGATCAGAACATTTTTCCAACTCCCAGGTGTACAAAGATTATCTTAAGGAAAAGGGTGTGCATGTGTTCACCTTAAACCAGATGCGCGAGAAAGGCATAAAATCTCTGTTTCAAGAAATCATCCACGGCCATTCCTTTGAGGCCATTTTCTGGGGCGTTGATCTGGATGTGGTGAGAGATGCTGATGCTCCAGGGGTGAGTGCCAGTTATCCAACCGGCCTGACCGCCAAGGAGATGATCCAAATCGCAGAGACAGCGGGAAGGGAAACTCCGTTTGGAGTGGTGGAGTTTACGGAAGTCAATCCTGAATTCGATATAGACAACCGGACCAGCAAACTGACTGCCATCCTGATCCACACCTTTTTATCCTCCAGAAATTTGTAAAATTCCAAAAATACACAGAATGGAAAGATAAACCGAAGGAAAGAGTCTTTTTCCTCTGGATTATCGCCGTAACCATCGATTGATATGATCTGCGGCTTGCAGACGAGATGGGGGAAATAGAGAATATGATGCCGATACTGAGGAGAAGGGAAAAATCATTCGTTCATAAAATCATCCTGCGGATCAAGCTTTCCCTTGCTGGTACAAAATCCTGGGCGGCCGCTCTGATCCAGCGCTGGTCAGGAAAATTGAGACGCCGGGCTGTGATCTCCAGGATGCGCAAGGCGGATATTGTGCTGGCCTCTCCAAGGACAACTAGGCTTTCTCCTATTGCTCTTGTATACCGGCTGTTTTTGGGCTCCCGCTATGTCCACAGCATGTTGTACATCGGCGGCGGGAAAATCATCCATACCACCACACGGCATGGGGTGGTGGTGGGAAAGGTGCCCAGAAAAATATACAAGAAAGACCGCTACGCCATCATGAGAGTCAAGAATCTTGATGCTGAAATTCGGGATCATATTGTGAAAGAGGCTTTAACCCGGAAGGAGCTGAAGCTCGATTATGCCGGAATGATATCAAATGTTCCCCGGAGGTTATTGGGATGGCGAACGGCTCTGCTGCGCAGAGAAAAAAACCGGACATGGTGCAGCCAGCTTATCTACAGGGCTTTTCGGGATGCCGGCATCGAACTTTTACCTGGAAGAGAATCGGAGAGTATCACCAGCGAAGACCTGGCCCACAGTCCGGTTGTTAAGAAAATCTGATGGGTTTTTGAGACATTTTTGTGTTTATTTTAAGGACCATTGATTCCCCCTCTCTTTCCACCCCCACTCCAGAATGTTATCTTTTAAGACCTGCATTATTCACTAAACATGCTCAATTTGTCATGGATAAGAGGAGAAATCAGGGACATGTACTGGAAATTCAAGGGACACGTTACCGATTTTGAAAAAAAATCGGTACATGTCCCGAATTTCCGGTAACGTGTCCCTTTGTATAATGCAGGTACGCCTGGAT
>JBKHJA010000089.1:0-11584 GCA_046538375.1 Candidatus Aminicenantota bacterium | reverse complement strand
GGGAAAAAATGGGTCCAAAAACAGGGAGCGGCCAGTTTTTTTAATCAAGAGGGAGTTTGCGGCGGGGAGGAAAGCGGCCGTAGAATATATCATCACCCCAGATAGATAGGGTCTGAAACACCGAAGATTTCTCCGTCATTTTTCTTATAAGAGAGTGGAAGATATTATGAGGTTTGCTGAAAGGACAGACAAAAATGCAAACAGCACAATCGGTGCCGGCTTTCCTCCAGAATCGGTAACACAGCTCTCTGTTGAGAACCCACTTTAACACTCCGTTCTCCTGAGTTTTATCTCCATAAGGGATGGCCTGGGATGGACAGTTTCGTGCACACTTCTGGCATTTTTGACAAAAATCCTGGATACCGGAGGTTTTGGGCTTATCAGGAATCAAGGGCAGATCTGTAGTAACCAGCCCCAGTCTTGCTCGAGGGCCGAATTTGTGAGTGATAAGAATCCCTAATCTTCCCAGTTCTCCCAATCCGGCCTTCCAGCCCAGTGGAGGAAGTACGGCTTGATAATTGCTTCCTGCGATATGGGCCCGGGCTGAATAGCCCAAATGCCGGATAAATTGAGCCAGGATGATTGAAATTCTGGCTGCTTCCACATACTTCTTCCCGGTTTCGATAATGACTGGAGCCTTGGGGGCAGCAGCAATCATGGCTGTGTCCATTTCTACAGCAAAAACTACGGCAAATTTATGATGGAGATCTACCTCTTTCCCGTAAGGTTCCGGCCCTCTGCCCACATGAGAATAGACATAGGCCTGGTCCAGCAGACAGACTCCTGAGGATTGGCTTCCCAGATAATCCAAAGACTTTTTTATCATTCTCGTATTCTGGAGAGGAGTAGACGCCCACTTCTGTTTATCTATCCTTCCATCCACCTGGGTAAGCTGATGCTCTAAGAAATCAAATTCCGCTTCAGCCAAGGAAAAATGTTCAGGTTTCTTTTCCAGATGATAAGGAGAAAATATATCAGGAATTTTTCTTATCTCATCATCTACAGCTTTGAATTGGGGATTTTTTTTGTAATATTGTTTAAAAATTTCAGCTCCCTGCTCATAATCAAACCGTGTAAAAATGACATCTCTTTCATCAATTTTCTCTTGTGGAGCCACAATTTCGGTTGTCCTTCGGCTGGGTGGCACCAAAAAAATCACCAGGACTATCCCTAAAAACAGCCAAAAAAATCCACCAAACAGCCAGTTCCTCAAAGGAGCTTTGAACATAAGAAGAACAAAATTGACACTCAGAATAAGAATGAAGGCCAACAAACTCCGCCAGGCCGCTGTTTTCTCTTTCTCCAGGATGCTGAAAAAAGAGAAGACCAGAAAAAACAGGGCAAGGACAGCTGCAGTTATCCCCCCCAGGATCAGCCATATATTCATGGCCTAAAATTAATAAACTGCCCTTGCTTTGTCAATGAAACAAGGATGTAGAATGGCGAATAGCACCTCTCAACGTTTGAAAATTTAAACAACGCCTGTATTTTCTGCTTATTAAGCCATATCTTCAAGACTCAGACTTCTTAATGGACGGTCTCATGATCGATGATTTCTCTCATTTCCTGTGGAGTAAGAGGAAAATTGTATTTTCTTATTTTCTGGCTTGTCCCATCCAGGAGAATTATCGCTGTTCCTTCTTTACTCCATCCTCTGAACACACCCAGGTGATCAATAAGGATAGGAAATTTTATGTGATTGGCCTTTTTAAAACCTCTCAACTTCTTATGGAGAATTTTCATCTTTGTTTCCTTTTTGGATTCCTGAAAGGGATGGTCGATCATCAAAATTCCCCACATCTGAGAAGCGTTCACCCTGGCTTCCAATTTTTTGTGAAAGTGGAGAAAAGAATCAAGACAGGAAGGACACAGGAAAGCATTGAAATCAATCAGGAAAACGATCAATCTGGGACTGGATGGGCCGCTCTTTTGATGCCTTTCTGCAGGAGGTGGATCTTCTGCCCCTCCATTTTTAGGGATGGCTGTTGACAAAAACAATCCTAACGCCACGATCACCAGGAAAGGACGAAAACCTCTGCGCATAACTTTTCTCATTTTCATCCCTTAGAAAACCAAAAGCCCGCAGCATACCTCAGAATCATCACTGGTAGGAATAATGCATCTTGTACTTTTTTAAAGTGACTCCGTCGTTAGCCCTGGAATAAAGAAAATTCCTGCTGTCAATATAAAGACAATGACTCCTGTGGGGTAAGGTAAAAACAGTCAAATATCTTCCTTCAGGACTGACCACATACACATCAGAACTTTCATTCTTGGAAAAATGCCCGCCCAGAACAAACACATTTTCGAAAATATCAAGGGCAATATCTTTGTACACAATCTTGTCTGGCACCAGGTAAGAAGAGACCTTTACCTTTTTTGTTTTCCTGACATTGAGAAGAGACTCTGACCATACTTTCTTTCCCCCCTGGTCATATTTTTCAATTCTGTCCTGGAAAGTAAAAGCGATATACATATGACCCTGTTTATCGAACTCAAAACTCACCATACTCATCATAAGAGGCATTTTTTCCTGGGTGTATCTTATGCTTCTGACCAACTTGCCCTTTGAGTTGAACACCAGGATGCTGGCTGCTTTTTTCATGTGCAGAGTGGACACGGCTATCTGAGACTCAGAAAGAACTCTAAAGTCTGAAATGGGCCTCCTTATGGTGATGCGGCGTTTAAAATTCAGGTCTGTGTCGAAAACCTGAATCCCGGGAATGTGCTGATCGGTCACGTAGATGAATCCTCCCCAGCAGTCCAGGAGCCTGGGAGCCATAAACTCTCCCGGGCCTTGACCTCTACGGCCGGTCTTATGGAGGAGATTTCCTTGAGGATCAAATTTCTTCAGAGAATAATCCATGGCATCAGTCACATAAATATTTCCTCGAGGATCCACAACCACTCCTGCCCATTGGAACAAAATATCATCTTCCAAACTTCCTATGGATAAAATTTCCTCCAAACCGATCCTGGAAATCTCTTTTTCTGTTGAAAAAAGAATAGAGAAAAGACTGACGGTCAGGAAAAGCAGCACAAAGGCATAGGATTTTCTTGACATCTTTTTCCTCATTGTTATGTGGCCTTCAACTTTCCATCTATTTCCGTGCAAAAGCAGGTATTATTTATGACCACGGAAACTCTAAATCTGACTCACTACAAATATTTCTTGCAGAATATATAGCCTATTCCGCAATAAGTGATACTAAACTCAACCATACCTAAGTGTTCTACCATGCACAGAGCAAAGGCCTCCTCACAGGTCAAAGCATCCAAAGAAGTCAAACTTAAATTGAACACAATGCAAAAAACAGCCAGGATCAATGCTATCTTTTTCCCTTTTTTGAAAAATTTGCTGAACATCTCCTTTTCTCCTTTCAGAAGATTACCCGAAATACTCTAAACACCAGGAATAGCCAATAAAACAACCTGTAAGATAAAGACCACCAGACTGAAGTCCACTGAATAGGGCCACTATGCCGGCATCGATGCTGCATTCAAGAAGTGCGGCTTCACAATTCACAGCACTGGCTGGGAGAGAAGTCCAACACAGCAATCCTGCCAGCAGAATCATATTTGCGGCCAAAATTTTAATACCCTTGTTTGATCTTAATTTTTTCATCCTTCTGCCTCCTTTCGTCTTCTCATTAAGCAAATATTATGCCAGATCAGGGACAGCGGACCTATTGTTTAAGTTATTGAATTGAAATAAGATAAAAAAATATAAAGAACAGAAAAAGATTCCCAGGAAGGAACAAACTGTGCCCTGTCTTCTTTCTCTTTATTTTACAATCAGTTAGGCGGGACGGTTATGGCACAGAGTGTGACATTAGGATTTCAGCATGGGAATGTTTATCCCTTTTTCCTTGGCAAAACGAACCGCTTCCGGGTAACCTGCATCCGCATGGCGGGCAACCCCCAAACCAGGATCAACGGTCAGCACTCTTTGCAAACGCTTCTCTGTGAGCTCCTCTCCGTCAGCCACCATAACCATCCCGGCGTGAATGGAAAGGCCAATCCCCACTCCGCCGCCGTGATGGACAGAAACCCAGGAGGCTCCGCTGATGGCATTCAAAAGGGCATTGAGGATAGGCCAATCGGCAATAGCATCGGAGCCATCTCTCATGCCTTCAGTCTCCCTATTGGGAGAGGCCACTGAGCCGGCATCAAGGTGGTCCCTGCCGATGACCATGGGAGCGCTGATTTTGCCCTTTTTGACCAGGTGATTGATCACTTCTCCAAACCGGGCTCTTTCTCCGTAGCCCAACCAGCAAATCCGGGAGGGAAGACCCTGGAATTTGACCTGCTTTTGAGCTTTCCTTATCCATCTGTTCAGGGATTCATCTTCTGGAAACAACTTTAGGACAGCTTCATCCGTCTGGTAAATATCTTTAGGATCACCGGAAAGCGCTGCCCATCGGAACGGCCCTTTTCCCAGGCAGAACAGAGGCCGGATGTATTCTGGCACAAATCCAGGAATATCAAAGGCATTCTTGACTCCCGCTTTTTGTGCCTGACCCCGAATGTTGTTTCCATAATCGAAGGATTTGGCTCCTCTTTTCTGAAGCTCGAGCATGGCTTCCACGTGTACAGACATAGAATCATAAGATCTTTTGATGTAATCTTCTGGATTTTTCTGGCGCAGTCTCAGGGCCTGCTCATAAGGAATGCCATGAGGCACATACCCATTCAACTCATCATGGGCAGAGGTTTGGTCTGTCAATACATCAGGAGTCACTCCCCTCCTCACAAATTCAGGAAGGATATCAGCAGCATTGCCCAGAAGAGCTACAGAAAGGGGCTCTCCACTTTCCTTGGCATCAAAAGCAAGCTTCAGAGCTTCATCCAAATCAGTCACCATGGTATCCACATAATTGGTGTCCAGCCTTCTCTGAATTCTATCCTTATCCACTTCCACTATAACAGCCACTCCCTCGTTCATGGTTATGGCCAGAGGTTGAGCTCCTCCCATTCCGCCCAGTCCTGCTGACAGGACTACCTTGCCTCTTAGAGAGCCACCGAAATGAGTCCGGGCCACTGAAGCCAATGTCTCGTAAGTTCCCTGGAGAATGCCTTGAGTGCCTATATAAATCCAGCTTCCGGCTGTCATCTGTCCGTACATGGTCAATCCCTTGGCTTCCAGCTGCCGAAATTCATCCCAGGTGGCCCATTTAGGAACAATCATGGCATTTGAAATCAGCACTCTGGGAACTTCAGGGCCAGTCTGAAATACGCCCACTGGTTTTCCTGATTGAACAACCAGAGTCTCATCGGCTTTGAGCTTTCTTAAACTGTCCACTATGGCCTGGTAACAATCCCAGTCTCGGGCAGCCTTGCCTGTTCCCCCATAAACGATCAGTTCTTCCGGCTTTTCTCCCACTTCCGGATCAAGATTATTCATCAACATCCTTAAGGCTCCCTCTTGAGACCAGCCAAGTGTCTGAAGCTGGGCGCCTCGAGGGGCCTTTATTTCCCTGTATTTATATTTCTTTTCAGTGGCCATGGCTATCCTCCTTTTTTATAAAAGTTCTGATGTTAGGTCATAAAAATTCACCCACCCGATTATTTCTTCGTTTTTACAGCCCAGCTTATCAAGGTCTGACCCCTTGGGCTTCTGACTTGGGCTTCATGGACTGACCCCTTGGGCTTCATGGAGTTTTTCCATCCTGTCTGTTGCCTTTTCTTTCCCCACCAGTTCCAACACCTCAAAAATTCCTGGACTTACCGGTTCGCCAACCACCAGCATCCTGAGGGCATGGATAAAAAGGGACGCTTTGACTCCCTCTTTTTCTGCCCTCTGCCGCAGCACCTTTTCGATAGAAGGTGCGGAAAAATCATCCATATCCAGGAAATCCTTTTTTAACTTGGGCAGCAGAACTTCCAACCTGTGGTCTTTCAAATATTTTTCCACCCCTGTCTGGTCATAAGAAAAGTCATCACAGAGATAAGGTCTGGCCTTGACGGCGATATCCTTCACTCTCCGGGCCCTCTGCTTGAGCAGGTGGATGAGCCGGAAAAACCATTCTTTCTTCTCTTTTAAAAGCTCATCCTGCCATAGATTTTCTCTTTTTAAAGCATCGGCGACCAAAGGCGCGAGTTCTGAAGATTCCATGTGCGATATAAGCTGTCCGTTCATCCATTCCAGTTTGGCCAGATCAAGAACAGGATGACCTTTGCTTACTTTCTCCAGAGAAAATTTTTCTACCATCTCCTTCATGGTATAAATCCCCTCTTCTTCTCCTGGCGACCAGCTCATTTGAGCCAGAAAATTCAACATGGCCAGAGGCAAATATCCCATCTCCCTATACTGGAGCACAGAGGTCACAGCGTGCCTTTTGCTCAATTTTTTCCTGTCAGAGCCCAGGATGAGAGCCAGATGTGCAAATCGAGGGACTGCACCCTGGAAAGCCTGGTAGAGTAAAATCTGTTTGGGTGTATTGGATATATGATCATCCCCTCTTATGATGTGGGTGATTTCCTGTGCTAAATCATCCACCACCACCGAAAGATGGTAGGTGGGCAGTCCATCCGATCTCAACAGGACAAAATCCTCCATGGTTTCATTTTCCACTGAAATCAAACCATGAATCAGGTCCTGGTACTGAATCCTTCCTTCAGGAACCAAAAACCTGATTGCTCTGGGCCTTCCCTCCTCCTCAAAACGCCCTCTCTGTTCTTTGGAAAGAGCCAGGCAGCGTCGGTCATATTTCCAATCTTTACCCCCGCAGGGAGCTTGTTTTTTTCTTTGTTGGATCTCTTCTGGCAGACAGTAACAGCAGTAGGCCATCCCTTTCTCAACCAGCTGGAGGGCTTTTTTTCTGTAGATTTCAATCCTGGTGGATTGATAAAATGGGCCTTCATCCCAATCCAATCCCAGCCAGTTCAATCCCTCCATTATTCCTCGGCTCATCTCGCCAGAAGAACGGTCCACATCCGTGTCTTCGATCCGAAGAATAAACTTTCCTTTATGATGGCGGGCAAAAAGCCAGTTGAACAGTGAGGTGCGCGCAGCCCCAAGGTGAAGGTGACCCGTAGGACTAGGAGCAAATCTTACCCGGACCATGAGCGCTTCTGATTTCACTCTGAATATACCATATTGAAACACAGCCCGTAAACCACGAGAAAAAAATACAAAAGACACATTTTATTATTTGGCTTTGTCCCAAAGTGACGGGATAAAAAAGGATGAAATGTTGGAGGGTAAATGTCTCCGCTCTAGTTCAGATTTTTAACGCCATTTCCTCCCGGTTTTCCTCAGGCCTGCGGAACTGCGCACATTCGCTCTCTTCTCCTCATTCTGTCTACGGCTTACTCTCTCTCCGTCATGTCCTTCCAATGCTCAAACAGTCCTCGGCTCCGGCTTCGCCGGATTCCCTCGGAAAACCACTCGGAAAGGCTAAATCTTCAATGCCGCTCCGACATTTACCCTCCAACATTAAACATTTATTGCTCCAATCCCGTCACTTTGGGACATCATCTATTATTTAAATTGACTTCCTATTTCTGGTGTGCTATAAGCCTTCTACGGAGAATCACTAAGCTCGCACCTCAATCCCTGAATGGGACGTGCTCACTCTACATATTGGAGGACATTGATGAGGACTTCTTTGCGGAAAGAGGCTGCAGCTATTTTTCAAGCCGGCCTCAAAGCGGTGAATCCTGTTCACGCTGTACGACGGCATCTCCAGCTCCAGGATGACAAACTGACAGTCAACCGCTGCAGTTATGACCTGAAAACTTATCAGCGGATCTTTGTGGTGGGCATGGGCAAGGCTTCAGCAGCTATGGCTCAGCCTTTAGAGGAAATCTTAGGTCATCGTTTGAATGCGGGGACGGTCAATGTCAAGTACGGGCATACGGTTCCGCTGAATGTCATCCAGATTCATGAGGCAGGCCATCCAGTCCCTGACCAGCAGGGACTGAGGGGAGCCCAACAGATGGTCCAACTTCTCCAGCAGGCTGGAGAAAAGGACCTGGTTTTTTGTCTGATTTCTGGTGGAGGATCGGCACTGCTTCCCTTACCTTCAGCGGGGCTGACCCTGGAGGATATCCAAAATACCACCAAAATCCTTTTAGAATGCGGGGCCACTATCCACGAAATAAATGCCATCCGCAAGCATGTATCTCAAATCAAGGGAGGCCGGCTGGCCAGATTGACCTATCCAGCGGCTCTGGTTTCGCTCATTCTCTCCGATGTGATCGGTAACAACCTGGATACTATCGCCTCAGGGCCAACAGTCCCTGACCACAGCACATTCACAGACTGCCTGCATATCCTTAAAAAGTATGACATTTTAGGAAAAATTCCTCCATCTGTTTACCAATTATTGAAGAAAGGAGCCCAGGGAAAGATAGAAGAAACCCCCAAGCCCGATGATTCTGCCTTTACCCGGGCCCAAAATGTCATCATCGGAAGCAGTATTCTGGCCGTTGAGGCTGCCAAGAAAAAGTCTGATGAATTGGGTTATCACAGCCTTATCATTTCCACCTTCATACAGGGAGAAAGCAGGGAAATAGCCAAAATGCACACTGCCATGGCCAAAGAAATCATCAGCAGCCGAAATCCAGTTCCCAGGCCGGCTTGTATCATATCCGGAGGAGAAACCACAGTGACCTTACGAGGCACCGGGCTGGGAGGACGGAATCAAGAGTTTGTGCTGGCCGCAGCCATGGAGATAGACGGATGGGAAGGAGTGGTTATTTTGAGCGGTGGGACAGATGGAACGGACGGCCCCACCGACGCTGCGGGTGCGGTTGCTGATGGAAGCACCATAGTCCGGGCCAAAGAGTTGGGGCTGGATGCAGAGCAGCATCTCCGCTCCAATGATTCTTATCACTTCTTCCAGCCGCTTGATGATCTGATCATGACCGGACCTACTTTCACCAATGTCATGGACCTCCGATTGGTGATGGTGGGCTGAGGAGAGAACCTATGCCCAGGACAAAAATCGTATGTACCATCGGCCCTGCTTCCCGGTCTCCGGAAACGCTGAACAGCCTCATCCAGGCAGGGATGGATGTGGCCAGGCTGAACTTTTCCCATGGTTCTCCCTCCGAACATCAGGAGGTCATACAGGCTGTAAGACAACTGGCCAAAAAGCTGGGCCACCCCGTCGCTGTTCTCCAAGACCTGGCTGGACCGAAAATAAGAATCGGAAAAATCAAAACCGGAGCCACCGCCCTCCCCTCAGGAGCAACATTTACCTTAACCAATCGCCCAATCCTGGGCAACGAACACCAAGTCTCCATCAATTATCCCCATCTTCCTCAAGATGTTCAACCAGGAGATTCTTTACTTTTGAGTGACGGAACCCTGGAACTGGAAGTTTTAGAAACCAGCCATCAAGATATCAAATGCCGGGTGATCATCGGGGGACCCCTTAGTTCATACAAGGGAATCAACCTGCCTACCCGATCCTTAAAACTGGCCAGCTTTACGGAAAAAGATAAAAACGATCTGATTTTTGGCCTTAAACAGGAAATAGACTATGTGGCTCTCTCTTTTGTCCGTAATCCTGGAGATGTGCTGGAAGCAAAACGCTTCATGAAAAAGCACGGCTGTGAAATTCCCTTGATTGCCAAGATAGAAAAACATGAGGCTTTGAATAACATAGAGGACATCATTGCTGTGGCAGAAGGCATCATGGTGGCCCGTGGGGATCTGGGTGTGGAAACGCCACTGGAAAATGTGCCTTCAGTCCAGAAGTCATTGATTCAGACATCCAACCGAGCAGGAAAGCCGGTGATCACCGCCACCCAGATGCTGCGATCCATGGTGGACAGTCCTCGCCCTACCCGGGCGGAGGTCACTGACGTGGCCAATGCCATCCTGGATGGAACAGATGCAGTGATGCTATCAGAGGAAACCGCGGTGGGCAAATATCCAGTAAAATCTGTGTGTATGATGACCAGGATTGCTGAGGATGCAGAAAAAGGGTTCCCGTTTAAAGCCTGGACCCATCGACTGGGTGCTGAGGTGGAAAAGAATATACCCCAGGCTGTGAGTTTTGCCGCCTGCCGTTTGGCCGAAGACATCCGGGCATCTTCTATCATCACTTTCACTCAATCGGGAAGCACTGCCCGGGAGGTGGCCAAATATCGACCCCACTGTCCAATACTGGCACCCACGCCTGAGGAAAAAATATTCCGGCGGATGGCTCTCAATTGGGGGGTCATCCCTATCCTGAGCAAAGGCATGAGAAATACTGATGACATGATTGAAAGCACGCTCAAAACAGCCTTAAAATCAAAGCAGGTAACAAAGGGACAAAAAGTGGTTATCACCGCAGGTGTCCCCATGGGAGTGACAGGAACCACCAACTTGATAAAAGCAGAGGTGGTCAAATAAAATATCACTGCCTTAAAAAAGGAGGGTGAGATGGCAGACATTCATCAAACCGGAGTGATCGCCACTTTCCATCGTCTGGGGGCTGCTGACCTCAACCGTATGGAAAGTGAATTGACGGAATTCAACAAGCACCGTCCCATCTCCTTGGTGCTTCCCTCAACCTACTCGGAGTTAGAGGCTCCGGCCATAAAAAGGATTGTGAAGGAAATCAAGGAAGTCCCCTACCTCAACGAGATTGTGGTGACCATGGGCAGGACCAACCGCGAACAATTCAACCGGGCAAAAAAGTTTTTTTCCACCTTACCTCAGAGAACCAGGTTAATCTGGGCTACTGGTCCGGGTATAGGAAAGCTGCACAAGCTTCTAGAAAAGAGCGGCCTGTATGTGGGACCAGATGGCAAAGGTCGTTCCTGCTGGACAGCTTACGGATACATTCTCTCTCGAGAAGAAAGCAAAGTCATTGCCCTTCATGACTGCGACATCGTCAATTATTCGCGGGAACTCCTGGGAAGACTGTGCTATCCGGTGGCCTCCCCTAACATCGATTATGCCTTCGGCAAAGGCTACTATGCAAGGATTACCGACCGCATGCACGGACGGGTCACCCGCCTCTTCGTCACACCTATTATCAGAAGCCTAGAAAAAATCTTTGGTCCTTTGCCTCTGCTGGTCTACCTGGACAGCTTCCGCTATCCACTGGCAGGAGAATTTTCCATGAGTGCTGACGTGGCCCGCATCAACCGGATACCTGGCGATTGGGGTATAGAAGTGGAGACTTTAGCCGAAGTCTACCGCAACTGTGCCCTCAAAAGAATATGCCAGGTGGAGCTCTGCGAAACCTATGAACATAAACATCAGCCTCTCTCAGCAGATAATCCAAAAACAGGCCTGATGAAGATGTCTATCGATATTGCCAAAGCGATTTTCAGGAACATTGCTATAGAAGGGGTGGCGTTAAGCGAAAGTGCGCTGAACACCCTGGTGGTCACCTACCTTCGTACTGCCCAGGACACCATAAAGCGCTACCATGATGATGCGGCCATCAACGGACTGAAGTTCGATCGCCACCAGGAGACAATCATGGTGGAGGCTTTCACCAGAGCCATCCAGATCGCTGGAAAGGAATTCAGGGATAACCCTCTCTACACTCCCCTTATTCCCAACTGGAACAGGGTGACATCAGCGATTCCTGACTTCCTGGAACAACTCCATGAGGTGGTAGAAAAAGAGAAC
>JBKHJA010000088.1:0-11715 GCA_046538375.1 Candidatus Aminicenantota bacterium | reverse complement strand
CAATGGTCGCTTCAGCCATCCCCAAACATCTTTTTACCCCGGAAAAAAAGACGCTTACAACGAGGGCAAATCGTTGACAACTTGAGTGTCTGCCTTATAAAATAGGCAAGAATTTTTATCAGAAAGAGAGGTGCGAAAATGAAAAGGCATTGTGTGATTCCACTGATTTTTCTCATTTTATGTTGTTCGGTTTTTGCCGAGGAGAATCAAAAAAGGAAAATCACGGCTGAAGACTTTTTCCATTTCAAGCAGATAAGCCAGCCCACATTTTCGCCCGACGGGAAGTGGATCGCCTATGTGGTGACAGTGAAGGATAAGGAGAAGAACCGCTCAAACTCTGACCTGTGGATGATTCCTGCTAAAGGCGGAACACCGGTCAGACTGACAAATCACTCCAAGGCAGATACCAGTCCTGACTGGTCTCCAGACGGAAAATATCTGGCCTTTCTTTCCAGCAGAAAAGAAAAGAATCAGATCTGGCTGTTCAACACTAAAGGCGGAGAACCTTATCAGCTGACCGAGATGGGAAGTGGAGTTAAAAGCTTTGCCTGGTCTCCGGACAGCTCGAAAATAGCTTTCATCGCCAAAGATCCTGAACCTGAGGAAGAGGAAAAAGAAAAAGAGAAGAAAAAAGAATCTGAGGTGATCGTGGTCAAGCGGCTGCAGCATAAGCGGGACAGGGTCGGATATCTGGATGATAAGCGGAATCATATCTGGCTGATTTCAGTTGAAGGGGGGAAGCCTGAAAAGCTCACCCAGGGCCAGTATGATCAGAGCGATATCAGCTTTTCTCCTGACGGCAAAGAGATTGTGTTTTCCTCCAACCGCACCGAGAATCCCGATGCCAACAGGAACACCGATATCTGGACATTGAATGTGGAGAGCGGGAAGATAAGGAAGCTCTCGGTTGATGAAAGAGGGGATACCAAACCCCGGTGGTCGCATGATGGTCAGTTTGTTGCCTATTTAGGAGGAGCTAATCCTGTGTACGGGACCACCTTTCTGTGGATAGTTCCCGCGGAGGAAGGAAAACCTGAGAGAATTTCTGGCGGAGTGGACAGGAATGTGAGGGGTAAACCCATATGGTCAGCAGATGATAGATACATCTATTTTATTTTAGAAGACAGCGGAAATTTTCATCTCTGCCGCATGCTGTCTTCTGGAGGAGAGATAGAGCGGGTGGTTTCTGGAGAGCGGACCATCCAGGAGCCTGTGATGTCTCCTGACGGGAAATACATTGCTTTTACCATGGAACATTCCCTTTCCCCTCCAGAGCTTTATATTGCCAGTTCAGAGGGAAAGGAAATAAAAAAATTGACATCCCTCAATGATGAACTTATGGCTGAACTCAAGCTCAGTGAACCGGCGAACATCCATTATGAAAGCTTTGATGGACAAGAGATAGAGGGCTGGGTGATGAAACCCGTTGGTTTTCGTCCAGACAAAAGATATCCCATGGTGGTAAGAGTACACGGGGGTCCAAATTCACAATACTCCACCTCATTCCGCCATGAATTTCAGCTTTTAGCAGCCAAAGGCTACGTGGTGCTGTTTACAAATCCTCGCGGGAGTTCAGGTTATGGGGAGCCATTTGGCCGGGATATCTGGGCGGACTGGGGGAACAAGGATTTGAAGGACATCATGGCCGGAGTGGATTATGTCATAAAACAGGGCTACGTGGACCCGGAAAGGCTCGGAATTTACGGCTGGAGCTACGGGGGGATCATGACCAACTATGCCATCACCCGGACCCAGCGTTTCCAGGCAGCCATATCAGGGGCCGGCGAAGCTGACTATTTCAGCTGTTACGGCTATGATGACCTTCATCTATGGTGGGAGGAAGAGCTCGGACTTCCCTGGGAGAATTGTGAGCTCTACTGGGAGATATCTCCCATCAAAGATGTGACCAGAGTGAAAACTCCCACCCTGTTCATGTGCGGTCAGTTCGATTACCGCTGTCCTCTGCCTCAGACTGAGCAGATGTATCTCAGCCTGAAAAGATTAGGAGTGGAGACAGAACTCATCATCTATCCGGGGGAATATCACGGGATCCGGAAGCTGGACCATCAGTTTGATCGGCTGACCAGGGAAATCGAATGGTTCAACGAGCATCTTAAACCCGGAGAAAATTAATTGCTCTTCCTTGCTGCTCACTCTCCATCACCGAAATAGAGATGCTCATTTATTCATCGCAAAATAATTAACCGTCGGTTGATATGCCCCTCGGCTTACCGTGGGGAACCGATCGTCGGGAGTTCCAAGGGAAGATGCCTCCTTGGCTGCAAGGCGTGGATTCATGCCCTCCGAGAAAGGAAGTTAAATTAAGGAGATAAAATGAATAATAAAGAAACATCGGTTGATGTGAGGAAAGAAGCTCTGGAGGCTGAGAAAAGAATCAGGCAGCACATCAGGGAGACTCCGGTTGAGTTTTCCCCTTATCTCAGCCAGCTTGAAAAGTGTTCTGTTTTTCTCAAACTGGAAAACATGCAGATTTCTGGTTCCTTTAAATTGAGAGGAGCTATGAACAAGATTCTTTCCATGGACAGAGAAATTTTAGACAGAGGAGTGGTCACCGCCTCCTCAGGAAACCACGGCGCTGCTTTTGCCTACCTGATCAAGAAATTTGGCATCAAGGGAACCATCTATCTCCCTGAGAATGCATCGCCTGCCAAGATTGATCTTCTCCGTCTCTACGGCGTGGATTTAAAACTTTACAGCAACGACTGCGGAAAGACAGAAGTATTTGCCCGGGAGACAGCTAAAAAGAGAGGCCTTGAATATATTTCACCTTACAATGACCCCAAAGTGGTGGGTGGACAGGCTACAGTGGCCATAGAACTGGAGAGACAGCTGGAGAAGATAGATGCTGTTGTGGTTCCGGTGGGCGGCGGCAGCCTGATCGCAGGAATCGGAGGATATTTGAAATCTCTGGATAATGATATTGAAGTGATCGGATGTCAGCCTTTAAACTCTCCGGTCATGGCTGAATCCCTGAAAGCTGGGAAAATCATCGATATGGAGTTCAAGCCTTCTCTTTCTGATGGAACAGTGGGAAGCATGGAAAAAGGAGCAGTGACTTTTGATCTTTGTCAGAAATATGTGGATGATTTCATCCTGGTGACAGAGGATGAAATCAAAGAAGCCATTAAACTCTGCATATCCAAACATCATCTGTTGATTGAAGGAGCAGGAGCTCTTTCTGTAGCCTCATATGTCAAAGAGAAGAAAAGATTCAAAAACAAAAATGTGGTTTTAATCCTGAGTGGAGCAAAAATAACTCTGGACACACTGAGAGAAATCTTGTGTCAGTAAAAGTAATATGGAAGCATAAAAAGATGCTCCCGGTTAGCTCTTGACTCAGACAAAGTCAGGGGAGATAATAGAGGACAGTTCTATGAAAGAAAAGGAAGGACTCCACAAACTATCCCTCAAGCAGAGAATCATCAACAAGTACCATCAGCTGTCGCCAAAAGAAAAGAAGATCGCCGATTATATCCTCAACAACCATCATACTGTGTTCAGCCAATCCGCTGTCAATCTGGCCCAATCTGCGGGCACCAGTTCAGCCACATTGGTAAGATTTGCCCGCAAGTTAGGGTATTCTGGCTTTTATCAGCTCAAAGCCTCCCGCATCAATGAGTTGAAAGAGGAAATGGTCCCTGAGGAACGATTCAAACTCCTGGCCCATGATGAGAACAAGATTTCCACTGTTCTCAAGATAGCTGGACAAGAAGTGGAGAATATCAACCAGACCATAAACGGCATAGAAAGGGAAAAAATTGAAGTGTTCATCGATCACCTGAGAAAGTCCCGGAGTGTTTCTACCGTAGGGATCGGGGTTAGCTCTATACTGGCGCGTCTGGCTGCCTATCTTTTCAATCAAGCAGGACTCAGAGCCTATTTTTGCGGCATGGATGAACATTCCTTCATAGAAAGACTGATCAATCTTGGCAGGCGGGATGTGGTGTTTGGGCTTTCTTTCCCCCCTTATTCAAGCGAGACCATAAAGTCCATGAAGTTTTGTTATGAGCGGGAAGTGACCTGTCTGTCCATCACCGATAAATTAACAGCTCCTTTGGTCAACTGTTCTCACCACACTCTCCTGGTTCATACCAAAAATTTGATGTTCACCAATTCTATCTCTGCGGTCACCATGATTATAAACGCTTTAGCCACCGAGCTGGCGCTGCTGAATAAGAAAAGAATCGTATCCCAGAATGAGCTGATTTATGAATTGCTGAAAGACGACTACCTCACCTGATTCAGCAAAAGGGCAAATTTAAAAAAAGACTTGAAAAAGGAACCAGAAATATATATATTTAAAGAAATAAATATTTCAATTGCAAGTAGGGATGAAATTATTTTTACAATCAGGAATTGAAGAAAAAGAATGGAGAATTCTCTTTAGCTTGAGAAAGGGGGTGATAGATGAAGGAATAAATCATCAAAGAACTAAGGTTTATTGTGATCCATTATTTTTATGAAGAGAGGAGGAAAAATGAAAGGAAAGAAAATAGTCCATTTAATCGCCGTGCTGTTTTTTCTTTCGTCTCTCCTTGGGGCTCAGGATACACTGCAGACCGGAAATATAGCAGGTAAAGTGACTGACACTGAAGGAAATCCTCTGCCGGGCGTAAGTGTGACTATAACAAGCGATGCTTTGATCAGCGGAAGCCAGTCTAAAGTGACCACAGCTTCCGGCAGTTACAGGTTTGTGTTCTTGCCGGTGGGGAGTTATGAAGTAAAGTTTGAATTATCAGGATTCAAGACTTTGGTGAAGAAAAAGGTCAGGGTGGCCATAAGAAAAACCACCTCTGTGAATGCCACTTTGGAGGTGACCACGTTAGAAGAAACCATAACTGTGGTGGGAGAGTCTCCGGTTGTGGATACCAAATCCAGCACCATAGCCACCAACTTCCCCTTAGAGATGCTGCAGAAGATCCCCAGCGCTCGGGACCCGTGGGTGATTATGGAGCAAACACCCGGAATCGTCATGAACAGGCAGAATGTGGGAGGAAGCAGAAGCGGCCAGCAAAGCAGAGGTTACGCTCACGGCACCATGTCCGGTCAAACCACCTACAATCTGGACGGGATCCAGGTCACCGACCCAGCAGCCAGCGGGGCTACGGCCATGTACTTTGATTTTGATTCTTTTGAAGAGATTGAGATCGAAACCGGGGCTCATTCCACAGATATTCAGACCAGTGGTGTGGTCCTCAACATGATCACCAAGACCGGAGGGAATAAGTTCAGCGGAGGAATCAGCCTGTATGGGGAAATAGAAGACCTCCAGGCCAATAACATCCCTGAAGACGATCCTGAATACGAAGGAGTGGGATTCGGAAATCCAACCGACTACCTTTATGACTACGGCGGCGACTTTGGAGGACCTGTCTTAAAAGACAGGCTCTGGTTCTACACCGCCTTCCGCAGGACAGAAATCAACCGCTACGTCATCGGCTATGAGATAGAACCAGATGTGCCGGGAACAGAGTACTCGGATTTGAAACACTGGACCGGCAAACTGACCTGGCAGATTGCCAAGAACAACAAGCTGATGGGCTGGGTAAACTATGATGCCAAAGCCATGCCTCATAGAGGAGCCGGACCTCGGCGGCCGCCGGAAACCACTTACTACCAAGACTCTCCTTCCTGGTTCTATCATCTTGAGGACACATGGACCCTGTCCCCAAATCTGCTGTTGAATTTCAAATTCGGTTTTAACGACATGTTCTACCAGCTCGCTCCTCAGGATTCTGTGGATATGAATAAGCCAGGCGTTCTCATCTATTACTCCACACCCTACCGAAGGATGTATGAAGATGCCTATTGGCGCTACACGTGGTACTACAGCGATAGATATGCCTTCACTGCCTACGCTGATTACTTCAAGGATGATTTCCTGGGCGGAGACCATGAACTCAAAGTTGGCTTTGAATACCAGAACTGTCCGTTTCATACTACCCGAAAGTTCCCGGGAAATCACACTCTCTATTTTGACTATCCGGACAGAACCGGTCCTTACAGAGTGTGGACATTCAGGGAGCTAAAATGGGACGAGACCAATGAAATCTATTCTGTCTATTTTCAGGATACATTCACCCTAAGAAAGCATCTGACTCTGAATATCGGGCTGCGGTTTGACAGCACCCATATGCACACCAATGAAACTTCGGTGGAAGGAAATCAGTGGACCGAATATTATACCCAGAGGACCGGAGAGTCTGTGGCTTTGCATGCCCCGGCCAAAAAGGATGTGGTGGAATGGAACACCCTTTATCCACGAATCGGTTTTACCTTTGATCTTTTCAACGATGGCAACAATATCTTCAAAGCTTTTTATGCCCGCTATTCTTACCAGGTCAGCTATGATCCCGCTTTCAGGGTTATTGAGACCGGTTACTGGGAAGTCGATTATTCTTGGAATGATGCCAATGGGGACAAACAGGCTCAAACAGATGAATTGGGCAGCATTAGGTATACAGACATAGCTGAAAAGTATGAGATTGATCCGAACTTACCTTCCCCTTACATCGATGAGATCACCGCAGGATTTGAGAAAAGATTGACCCAGAATTTAGGCTTCAGTTTGAATTTTATTTACCGAGAAAACAAAAGATTTTTCTGGACAGATAACCTGGCTCTTGATCCTGAGGCCGATTTCACTCCAGTCACAGTCCAAGATCCTGGGCCAGATGGAGACTACGGTACCGCTGATGACGGCAGCAGTATCACTGTTTACAACATGGCCGAGGATAAAGTGGGAGTCATCGATAACTATGTCACCGAAAGACCCGGCTACAAGACTTCCTACAGAGGCGTGGAGTTTGTGCTGACCAAAAGGTATGCCCACAAATGGCAGTTGATGGCTTCAGTCACTTATGGAAAAACCAACCAAAAACGGCCTCTTGAAGCTGTGGATGACCCCAATAACTGGGAATTCGATAATGATGTTCCTGAGTGGAATGATGCTCCTTTGATCATTAAAGTGGTGGGCAGTGTGGAGCTTCCTTTCGGGTTTACCTTCGGAGGATTCTTCAATTATAGAACAGGATTTCCCACCCAGAGGTATTTCCGGCACTACGGACTGAATCAAGGGAGAATTTATGTGGATGCTGAAAAATTTGGAGAAGAGCGGTATCCCAATTTAGCCATTCTGGATTTGAGATTGAGCAAGATCTTCATGTTGGGAGAATACGGCGTCATCGAACTGATGGCTGATGTGTTCAACACCTTCAACGCCAATACCACTCTGGATTGGGATGAAGAATCCTGGAGTGGATTTCACAGCATCTACACTGTTCTGGCTCCCAGAATCTTAAGGCTGGGGATAAAGTGGAATTTCTGACCAGCCGCTGAAGTCTTCCTGAATTTAGAAAGAGGGGAACTCCGCGGAGTTCCCCTTTTTTTTAGAATATGATATCTTGGAATCTCAAGAGAATATGGGTTTTCAGCCGGTCGCCTTATAGAAAATTCATGAGAAAATCGGAAAGCCTCAGGAAGATTTTTTCTGTGTTCAGTTCCGTGATTATTGTTGCAGCCTTCTCCAGTTTCAATTTTGGAAAAACCAAAAAGGCACTCTCCCCTGATAAAAAAGAACTCAACCTGTTGATAGTCACCATAGATACTCTAAGAGCTGATCATGTGGGCATTTATGGCTGTCAAGATGTCAAAACACCAAATATCGATCACTTAGGCAAAAACGGGGTGCTTTTCCGAAAAGCCTTTTGTCCTGTCCCCCTCACCCTGCCTTCCCACTGCTCTCTGTTCACCGGAACACTTCCCCTATTTCATGGGGTCCGGGATAACGGCTACCGCTTGCCCTCCGCTCATGTGACCTTAGCTGAAATCATGAGAGAAAATGGCTACCGGACAGCAGCTTTTGTGGGCGCTTTCCCCTTGGATTCGCGTTTCGGACTGGAGCAGGGCTTCCATGTTTATGATGACCGCTACGGCAGCAGGAATGTGGTTCGAGATCTTTCCTTCGTGGAAAGAAAAGCAGAGGAGGTCAACAGAAGAGCCATGGCATGGCTGGCTGAAAACAGGGAAAATCCTTTCTTTGTGTGGATCCATTATTTTGACCCCCATGCTCCTTATGAGCCTCCCCCTCCTTTCCATCAGGAATATGAGGGTCGGGAGTATGACGGAGAAATCGCTTATACCGATAAGATCATCGGACAGCTTCACCAGAAATTGGTCCAGTGGAATCTCTTAGAAAAGACTTTGATGGTCATCACTTCAGACCATGGGGAAGGACTGGGAGAGCATAAAGAAACCACCCACGGCATTTTCATCTATGATTCCACCCTTTGGGTTCCGCTCATTTTTTATAATCCTCACATTCTGCCTGAGAAAAGAGTGATCAACCATCAGGTCAGCCTGATCGATGTTATGCCCACCATCCTGGATCTGATGGAACTGCCTTCCGGTCCGGATATTCAGGGGAGATCCCTGAAGCCGGTGATATGTGGAGGGGAGCCGCTTCCTCCTAAATACAGCTACATAGAGTCTGTAGCCGCCATGCTGGACCGCAATTGGGCCCCTCTCCAGGGATTAAGAACCGGAGAATGGAAATACATCCATGCTCCCATGGCTGAGCTTTATGACCTTGGCCGCGATCCTGGAGAGAAGAACAACCTGGTGGAGAAAAAACCTGAAATTGTCCAGCACTTGAAAGAAAGGCTCCAGCAGATCATCGAGGATCATTCCTCTTCTGCTTCTTCTAAGGTGTTGAGTGCAGAAATAGACAGGGAAACAAAAGAAAAGCTTATGTCTCTGGGATATATCACAGGGAGAGCTGTGGAGAGTGAGACCGAGATGCCTGACCCCAAGACCATGATTGAAATGGATAATAAGTTTAATCAGGCTATCATCGCTTCTGAGACCGGAAGGCTTGAACTTGCCAGACAGCTTTACAGGGAAGTTCTCCAAAAGCAGCCAAAATTCATCATCGGCTATGAATACGCCGCTTATAACTACTATAAAATGGGCAAAATTGATCAAGCCATCCGCTTATTAGAGAAGGCTGTTCGTCAGAATCTGGTCCAGAGATCCCTGCTGGCAAGATTAGGGTTGTACTACCAAGAAGCAGGAAATCTCCAGAAATCATTAGAGATACTGGAAAGTCTGGTCCACAAAGAAAAAGATTATGCTGAGGCTCACAATTATTTGGGAGTGACTTACTACAAGACCGGTCAACTGGCCAAGGCCGTCCATTCATTCCATGAGGCCTTAATCCTGGATAGTGATTATGCCATGGCCATGAACAACCTGGGAAACTGTTATCTGGCCCAAAAAAAATACGATCTGGCTCGAGAAGAGTACAAAAAAACCATCTCCATAGATCCGGGTCTGTCTTCAGCCCATAACGGACTGGGAGTGGTTTATTACCGCAAGGGATTGGTGGATGAGGCTGTTTCATGCTGGGAAAAATCTCTGCAGATTGATCCTGGTCAAACAGATACCCTTTACAATCTCGGCCGGGTTCATCTGAGATTGGGGCATAAAAGGAAAGCTCTGAGGTATTTTGAATTGTTCGTTCAAACAGCTTCACCCCTTACCTACAGAGAAGATATCGAGGAGGTAAAACAGGTTGTGGAGCGATTGAAAAAAGAACTGGAAACCCAATAATAATATGAGATTAACAAAGGGCTGCATACTGGTTGTGCTCGTGTCTGTGTTGGCTCTTTTTTCTTCTCCGGCAGGCATGAAAAAAAACTCCCCTGATGATCTTCCTCCGCGGCACAGAAAATGGTTATCCCAGGATGTGGCTTATATCATCACCTCCAAGGAGAAAGATGTTTTTCTTCAATTGTCCACAGATAAAGAAAGGGATATGTTTATCCAGGCCTTTTGGAAGCAAAGAGATCCTGTTCCGGAGACTCCTGAGAACGAATTCAAGGAAGAGCATTACAGAAGAATAGCTCATGCCAATGAGTATTTTGGCCGGGAGACCACCAGGCCCGGCTGGCAGACCGACCGGGGAAGGATCTATATCGTCCTGGGTCCTCCGGTGGATGTGGGACGCTACGAAGGAGGGGGTTATGTTTTTCCATCCAGGATATGGTCCTATGAGGCAAACCCTGAATACGGCCTTTATTCTCGTTTCAATTTAATTTTCTTCAAGAGAAAGGGCATCGGTGAGTATATCCTTTACAGTCCTGCCCGGGATGGGCCTGCTGGCTTGCTCATCAATTACCAGGGGGATCCTTCTAATACGCAAGCGGCCTATCAACAGCTCCGCAAATTCGATGCGCGTTTGGCTGAGACATCCATTTCATTGATACCCGGGGAGCCTTCTTCCTTTGGACGTCCTTCTTTAGCTTCAGAGATGTTGATAGACCGGATCTATTCTGTTCCCCAGAAAACAGTAGATTCGCAGTACGCTGAAGCTCTTCTTAAATACAAGGATATTGTAGAGGTGGAATACACTGCCAATTTTATAACAAGCAGGTGCCTGGTCAGAGTTATACGGGAAGATTCCGGGATTTTCTTTGTTCATTATGCCATCCAGCCTGAGGAGCTTTCTGTGCTTTCTTACGGAGAGGGGTACAGGATCGATTTCAGTTTAAACGGAATGGTTACTGATCTCAACGGCAAAGTGATTTTCCAGTACCAGAAGACCATCCCTCTGCGTTTCAATGAACACCAGATAGAGGATATTCAGAAGACCGCCATGGTGATTCAAGACGCTATTCCCTTGGTGCCCGGGGATTACAAGTTCAGTCTGTTGTTGAAAAACACTGTCTCTAAAGAATTTGCCTCTGCAGAGAAAAACATTTCTATCCCTCAAAATCTTTCCTCTGTGTGGATGAATTCTCTTCTTTTAGGATACAGATCAAAAGCCCAGGACTCTCTTCATCAGGCGAGCAAGCCTTTCAAAATAGGGGATTTCCAGATTGCCTGTCAGCCCAGCCATGTTTTTCACTCCACAGAGGAGTTGATCGTCTTCTTTCAGATCCATGGCCTATCCCAGGAGATTCAAAAGAAAGGCTGGGTAAAATACATCATTTACAGAAATGGAGAAGAATTCTTATCAAAAGAAAAGAATATAAAAGAATTCACCTACCCCCATATTCTGGAGAAGTTCCCGCTTCAGGATTTCCCCCCGGATTACTACGAAATAAAGGTAACCATTATGGATCACAAAAAGAGAGAGATTATATCTGACCGAAAGGAATTTGAAATATCTGCCTCTGCTGATTTGCCTCGACCCTGGATTGTCTCCAAGGTGATGCCGGTTTCCGGAAATATCGAATATTCCTTTATCCTGGGCAGTCAATGGGAGAGAAAGGGCAGCATTCAGGAGGCGCAGAGATTACTGGAAAGAGTATACCATGAAAAGCCCACCTCTTTGAGATACGCTTTGAGTTATGCTCAGCTCCTTTTCAAGAGAAAAGAATACAGGAAAGTTAAAGAAATTTTGGTTCCGTTTGTGGAGACTTCCGGCCCAGACTTCCGCTTTTTGTCCCTGCTTGGCGCTTCCTGCCAGGCTCTGGGGGAGTATGAACAGGCTGTCTCTTATTATAAACAGTACCTCTCACATGAGGGGACTCATCTGGAGG
This sequence comes from Candidatus Aminicenantota bacterium, assembly GCA_046538375.1. Lineage (GTDB taxonomy): Bacteria > Acidobacteriota > Aminicenantia > Aminicenantales > Aminicenantaceae > JBKHJA01. The sequence continues at coordinate 151 of JBKHJA010000088.1, read as the reverse complement.
TGTTGAATTCTATCGGAGCATGCTACTTTCATTTGGGAAATGAAAAGGAAGCTTTGAGAGCCTGGGAGAAGTCCCTGGAGATCGATCCTCACCAGAAAGCCGTCAAAAAGCGGGTGGATCAGCTAAAAAAGAAATGACAGGATGGCGGAAA
>JBKHJA010000087.1:0-11801 GCA_046538375.1 Candidatus Aminicenantota bacterium | reverse complement strand
AGTACCGGTGAAGATGCCGGTTACCTGCCGCTGGACGGAAAGACCCCGGCACCTTTACTGCAGCTTAACATTGGATTTTGGGGTATTATGTGCAGAATAGGTGGGAGGCTTTGAAGTCCCGGCGCTAGCTGGGATGGAGCCAACGGTGAGATACCACTCTTGATATTCTGAGGTTCTAACTTGCAGCGGTTATCCCGCTGAAGTACAGTGTTAGGTGGGCAGTTTGACTGGGGCGGTCGCCTCCCAAAGAGTAACGGAGGCGTCCTAAGGTTCCCTCAGACTGTTTGGAAATCAGTCAAAGAGTGCAAAGGCATAAGGGAGCTTGACTGCGAGACCGACAAGTCGAGCAGGTAGGAAACTAGGGCTTAGTGATCCGGCGGTCCCGTATGGAAGGGCCGTCGCTCAACGGATAAAAGGTACGCCGGGGATAACAGGCTAATAGGGCCCAAGAGCTCATATCGACGGCCCTGTTTGGCACCTCGATGTCGGCTCATCGCATCCTGGGGCTGAAGCCGGTCCCAAGGGTTGGGCTGTTCGCCCATTAAAGCGGTACGTGAGCTGGGTTTAGAACGTCGCGAGACAGTTCGGTCCCTATCCACGGTAGGCGCAGGAAATCTGAGAGGGCCTGTCCCTAGTACGAAAGGACCGGGACGGACGAACCTCTAGTGTACCAGTTGTCCCGCCAGGGGCATCGCTGGGTAGCTACGTTCGGTTGAGATAACCGCTGAAGGCATATAAGCGGGAAGCTCACCTCAAGATGAGATTTCCCTCCTCCTTCGGGAGGCTGAAGGTCCCTCGAAGACTACGAGGTTGATAGGCTGGATGTGTAAGTCCGGTGACGGATTGAGCTAACCAGTACTAATAGACCGTGAGACTTGGCCATAAAGTTTACCAAGACAAAAAGTCATAAAGATAATTTCCCGGCAACCATGACGAAGGGGAAACACCCGTTCCCATTCCGAACACGGAAGTTAAGCCCTTCAGTGCCGATGGTACTGCTCCGGGGGCGGAGTGGGAGAGTAGGTCGTTGCCGGGTTTTTTCATTTATAGACAAAACCTTTCTATCCTTTAGTCAATAAACATCGTTGTTCTCTTTCCACCCAAAAAGAGATGAAATGTCCTTTCTGTGGATCGGAGAATACATCTCCGGCGGAGCGTGAGTACACCACCGATTATTCGATATGGACAGTTCTGGTGGCTGTATTTTTTCTGATAGGAATCATGCTGGTGCTTTTCTTTTTCCTTCAGCTTCACCCCATCATTTTGATTCTCATTCTGGTGGCAGTGGTCACCAAACTGCTTGAAAAAAGGAGCCGGTCCAAACGGAAGATCCAGAAGATCGAGTACCTCTGCCTGGACTGTGACCGTCGTTTTACCCGGCGAAAATCTTTATCAGAAGAGGGCTAAGCATAAAAAATTGTAGTAGCTCTGGCTCCCCATTCGCTTTACTTATTTTGATGCATCAATTATCATTGTAAAATAAACACAAGAGAGAGGAGAGACATTCCGATGATCCAGTCAACCACCATCATCTGCATCCGCCATAAGGGGAAAGTTGCCATGGCAGGAGACGGTCAGGTGACCGTGGGGCAGACTATTTTCAAGCAGAAAGCCAGTAAGATAAGATCTCTCTACAAGGGTGGAGTCCTGGCTGGATTTGCAGGAGCCACCTCAGATGCCTTTGCTCTTTTTTCCCGGTTCGAGAAGAAGTTGGAGGAGTACCGGGGAAACCTTCCCCGGGCTGCCATTGAACTGGCCAAAGACTGGCGCCTGGATAAAGCGCTCCGCAAGCTGGAAGCCCTGTTGGTGGTTACCAACCAGGAGAATTCTTTCCTGATATCAGGAACCGGAGATGTGGTGGAACCGGATGATGGAATCATTGCCATCGGTTCAGGAGGAGCTTATGCCCTGGCGGCGGCCCGTTCACTCATCCGCCATACTGATCTCTCAGCCAGGGAGATCGCTCTGGAAGCCATGAACATTACCGCTGATATTTGCGTCTATACCAACAAAGAAATCACGGTGGAGGAGCTTTGACATGGCCATCACCCTTCCCCAGAAAATAGAAAAGTCATTTGCCAAAGGCGAAGAGATTGAACTGACTCCTGAAGAAATAGTCTCTGAACTGAACAAATACATCGTAGGGCAGGATGCAGCCAAAAGAGCTGTGGCCATTGCCCTCCGAAACAGATACAGACGTCGAAAACTCCCCGATGAGATGGCCGACGAGATCGCCCCCAAAAATATACTGATGATCGGTCCCACCGGGGTGGGAAAGACCGAGATATCTCGGCGCCTGGCGAAGTTAACGTCCTCTCCGTTCCTGAAGATCGAAGCCAGCAAGTTTACTGAAGTGGGCTATGTGGGCAGAGATGTGGAGTCCATGATCAGAGACCTGGTGAGCATATCTGTGGATATGGTGAAATCAGAGAAGATCAAGGAAGTAAGAGAGAAGGCAGAGAAGAATGTGGAAGAGAAAATATTGGACATTCTTCTGCCCCCCCCAAGAAGGAGAGAAGATTCTCCCGATCAACAGATGCATCTCAGGTTCGAGGAGACCCGGAAGAAACTAAAAGAACAGCTTCGTCAGGGCCTTCTGGAAGAGAGAACAATAGAAATTGAAGTGAAGGAGAGGATGTCCTCTCCTTTTGAAATTTTCTCCTCAAGCGGGGTGGAAGAGATAGGAATCCATATTCAAGAAATCCTGCCCGGATTTCTAGGCGGTAAATCCAAAAGGCGGAAAATGAAGATAAAAGAAGCCCATGAATATCTGCTGGATGAAGAACAAAAGAGATTGGTGGATATGGATCAAGTGGCCCGTTTGGCTGTGGAAAGGGTGGAGCATTCCGGAATTATCTTTCTGGATGAGGTGGATAAAGTGGCTGGCCGTGAAACCGGACGGGGTCCTGAAGTCAGCCGGGAAGGAGTCCAGCGGGATCTGCTGCCCATCATTGAGGGAACCACCGTCAATACCCGCTACGGACTGGTGAAGACAGATCATATTCTGTTCATAGGAGCAGGTGCATTTCATGTTTCCAAGCCCTCTGATCTGATACCCGAACTGCAGGGGAGGTTCCCCATCCGAGTTGAACTCACCTCTCTGAATAAGAAAGATTTCATAATGATTTTGACCGAACCAGAAAATGCTTTGATCAAGCAGTATAAAGCTCTTCTGGAGACAGAAGGCATTCAAGTCGAATTCCGCCAGGATGCCGTTGAAGAGGTCGCCGGGATCGCAGAAAAAGTGAATGACACATCGGAAAATATCGGGGCCCGCCGGCTTCACACGGTTATGGAAAAAGTCATGGAAGAGATATCTTTTAAAGCTCCCAACATAAAAAAGAAGACCATCCGGATCGACCAGAAATACGTCCAGGATCAGCTCAAAGACATCATAGAAGATGAGGATTTGAGACGCTTCATTCTTTAATGAAGAAATTTTTCTGTTTTTTTCTAATATCCTTTCTTCTCTTTTTGTCTTCTTACTGCGGGAAGAAAGGTCCTATCCATCCCCCCGTCATTCAGATTCCCCAGCCCCCAGAAAATTTTTCAGCCATACAGAGAGCTGATAAAGTCATCCTGGAGTGGAACAATCCCGCCACTTATGTTGACGGAAGCTCTCTGGAAGAAATCAAAGAGGTGGAGATCTGGATGGCAGTCCAGAAAGGAGTGTCATCTGAGGAGAAAGAATCTAAAAAAGAGAAAAAGATTTCCGTAAGAAAATTCGAGGAGATGGCCGAAATTTTGGCCTCCATAAAAAGAGAAGAATTTTCTGAATACCAGATAGAAGAGGGCATCCCATCGCCCAGAATGAACTATATTTTCCCGCTGGCAGAAACCGATGTTTTTTCCAAGAAATTGACCTTTGGATTAAAAATCATAGACAGAAAACGAAATAAATCAGGCTTTTCAGAGCTTTTGTCTGTAGAGCCTGAGGTTCTGCCGCTCCCCCCTGAAAATCTTCGCTCCACGGTTTTTGTGGACCACATCAAGATCACATGGGATTCTCCCGAAAAAAACATTGACCAATCAACGCCTGCCCGGCTCATGGGATATAATATTTATCGAACAGAAGAAGGAACCGAGCCTCAACGCCTCAATTCTTCCCTCATCACAGAAAAGGAATATGATGACCATGATTTTCTGTTTGGGGAAGTCTATTTTTACTTTGTCAGGGCCTCAGCCACCACTTCTGAACCTTATTTGGAGAGTGATGATTCCAAGGTCCATAAGGTCTCGGCCCAGGATACCTTTCCCCCCGAAGCTCCCTCGGGATTGGTATCGGTGGTTGGAGAGCAAAGCATTGCCTTAAGCTGGGATCAGAATCAAGAAGAAGATCTGGCTGGATACAGGATTTGGCGAAAAGGAGAGGGTGAGGAGGAATACTTCCTGTTAACCCCAGAGCCCATTCAACAGAATACCTATATGGATAACCGAGTTGAAAATAATAAAATATATCATTATTCTATTACTGCCGTTGACAAAAAAGGAAATGAAAGCCAGAGATCAGAGTCTATCTCTGAGATCATAAAGGATGTGTTTTGATGAAGATTTACCGCTACAATCGCAATAATAAAAGGGGCTATGGTATTTTAGAGCAGGAAAGCCTGCTCCCTGTGGAAGGTTCCATATTCAGAAGCATTAACACCAGGAATGAGAGAATCCCCATTTCCGAGGTGATTCTTCTGCCCCCGGTCAATCCCACCAAGATTATCGCTGTGGGCACAAATTATAAGAACCATGCGGCAGAGATGGGAAAAGGACTTCCTGAGGAGCCTTTGATTTTTCTTAAGCCTCCCTCAGCTGTGGTGGGTCCCAATGATATCATTATCTATCCAGAGATGGCCAAGAGGGTGGATTATGAGGGCGAACTGGCTCTAGTGATCAAGAAAAAAGCTCGACTGCTGGATGAAGAAGCCAGGGTGGAGGATTATATTCTGGGTTACACCTGTTTCAATGATGTGACCGCCCGCGACCTTCAGCAAAAAGACGGGCAGTTCACTCGAGCCAAATCGTTCGATACCTTTGCTGCTGTAGGTCCCTGCATAGCTACTCAAGTGGATCCTTCCGGTCTCAGACTTAAGACTTTTGTCAACGGGAAATTGAGGCAGTCTGCCAGCACCAGAAATTTGATTTTCCCCGTACCTTTCCTGGTGAGATTTATCTCCAGCATCATGACTCTGTATCCAGGCGACATCATCACCACCGGGACTCCGGCAGGAGTAGGCCCTCTGAGAGCCGGAGATAGGATTGATATCCAGATCGAAGGGATAGGAACGCTTTCTAACACCGTGATGAAGATAAAAAGCTAGGGTGGCTTTAAACTTTTTATCCAGTATGATAAAGTGAACCAGCAGGTAAAAAGAGGAACGAAGGGAGGGCGAGCTCGTCCATGAATACGGGAGGTCATCATGAAAATTTTTCTTGACACCGCCAATCTCGATCAGATAAGAGAAGCTTCAAGCTGGGGGATATTGGACGGGGTCACCACCAATCCCACTCTCATTTCCAGAGAAAATCTGGATTATCAGGAACTGGTCAGGAAAATTTGTGGGATTGTCAGCGGCCCGGTGAGTGTGGAGTGTGTTTCTTCCCAGGCTGAGGACATCATTGAAGAGGCCAGACGCCATGTTCAATTGGCCGATAATGTGGTGGTCAAGGTCCCCGTATGTGTGGAGGGCCTGAAGGCCATTAAAGTGCTCTCCCAGGAAGACATCCATGTCAACACCACCTTGGTCTTTTCCCCAAATCAGGCCTTGCTGGCAGCTAAGGCAGGAGCAAGATATATCAGCCCTTTTGTGGGTCGGCTCGATGACATCTCCCATGAAGGAATGGATTTGGTGGATCAGATTCTTATCCTGTTGGACAACTACGGTTTTGAGACCGAAGTGATCGTGGCCAGTATCAGGCATCCTCTTCACGTGGTGGAAGCAGCTTTATTGGGAGCCGATATAGCCACTGTGCCCTTTGCGGTCTTGGAGAAAATGGTTCGCCACCCCTTGACTGATGTGGGGATAGAGAGATTTTTGAAGGACTGGAGCAGGGTCGAGAAGGAATAAAATTTCAAATTGAAATGAGCATCGAAAAAAAGATAAAAGAATTAGAAGAAAAAAACCGTCTGGCCGACTCAGGAGGAGGCAGAGAAAGGATAGAAAGGCAGCACCAGGCTGAAAAGCTCACCGCCAGAGAAAGAGTCAGTCTTCTTCTTGATGAAGGCTCCTTCCAGGAAACGGATAAGCTTGTTGTTCATCAGAGCCGTGATTTCGGGATGGAAAAGAAGAGAATCTACGGAGACGGAGTGGTCACCGGCTACGGAACCATCGAAGGCCGGACTGTTTTTATCTTTGCCCAGGATTTCACAGTGTTTGGGGGCTCATTGAGCGGCGCCAATGCTGCCAAGATTGTCAAGATCATGGATTTGGCCATGAAAGTGGGAGCACCCATAATCGGGCTTAACGACTCAGGAGGGGCACGAATCCAGGAAGGCGTAGCCAGTCTGGGGGGTTACGCTGATATTTTCTTGAGGAATGTTCTGGCTTCTGGAGTTATCCCCCAGATCTCGGCCATCATGGGGCCCTGTGCCGGAGGAGCTGTGTATTCCCCGGCCATGACTGATTTTATCATCATGACCAAAGGTATCAGCAACATGTTCATCACCGGTCCACAAGTGATCAAGGCGGTGACCGGAGAGGCGGTGACCATGGAGGATCTGGGGGGAGCAGAGGCCCATAACGCCCTGAGTGGAGTGGCTCATTTTGCAGCGGAGAACGAAGAACACGCCTATTCTTTGATCCGGGAACTCCTCTCCTTCATTCCTGATAACAACATGGAGGATCCCCCAGAAAAAGAAACAGGTGATCCTCCGGACAGGACTAACCCGGAGCTTAATTTCATGGTTCCCGATGATCCCAACCAGCCCTATGACATCCGGGCCATTATTCGCGAAGTCCTGGATGAGAATGATTTCTTCGAAGTCCAGAGCCAGTATGCCCAGAATATGGTGATCGGGTTCGGCCGGCTGGGAGGGAAATCTGTGGCTGTGGTGGCCAATCAGCCAGACCATCTGGCCGGGGCCCTGGATATCAACGGCTCTGATAAAGGAGCACGTTTTGTGCGTTTCTGTGATGCCTTCAATATCCCTTTGATCACCTTTGAAGATGTTCCTGGTTTTCTTCCCGGAGTTTCTCAGGAGCATGGAGGGATTATTCGCCATGGGGCAAAACTCCTGTATGCTTTCTCTGAAGCCACTGTTCCCAAAATCACTGTTATCACCCGCAAAGCTTACGGAGGAGCCTATTGCGTTATGGCTTCCAAGCATATCAGAGCAGATATAAACTATGCTTATCCCACCGCAGAGATAGCGGTTATGGGTCCGGAGGGAGCGGTGAATATTGTGTACAGAAAGGAATTGGAGAAAGCCAGAAATTCCGAGAAGTTAAGGGAAGAAAAGATAAGGGAGTTTAGAGAAAAATTGGCCAATCCTTATATCGCCTGTGAGAAGGGTTATCTGGATGAGGTGATAGAACCCAAATTCACCCGGCTGAAGCTTATACAGGCTCTGAAAATGCTTGAAAATAAAAGAGATAAAAATCCTCCCAAAAAACACGGAAATATACCTCTCTAAGCAAAAGGGAGGTGCGGCTTTGACAAAAAATACCAGAAGAAGAAGGGAATAAGATTTCAAGACAGGATATAAACAGTAACCCGGTGAGATAGAAATGCCTGAGATATTCAAGAAGGTACTGATAGCCAATAGAGGGGAGATCGCTGTCCGGGTCATCCGGGCCTGCCGGGAGATGGGTATAGTGCCGGTGGCCGTCTATTCAGAAGTAGACAGCAAGGCCCTGCACGTGAGGCTGGCAGAAGAGGCTTATTGTATCGGGAAGGCCAAACCATCGGAAAGTTATCTGAATGTCCATAAGATAATGGAAGCAGCTAAAAAAAGTCAGTGTCAGGCTGTTCATCCTGGCTATGGATTCTTGGCTGAAAATCCGGAGCTGGTGAGAAGATGCGAACAGGAGGATATTCAATTTATCGGTCCCCCTTCTGAACCCATCAAGATCATGGGCAACAAGACGGCTTCTCGAAAGCGGATGAGGGAAGCCGGCGTGCCCATCATACCCGGGACTGTGGAGTCCATCAAAGACGAAAAGGATTTGGAGGAGAAGGCCGGGCAGGTGGGCTTTCCTCTGCTGCTCAAGGCCTCTGCTGGCGGCGGAGGCAAGGGATTGAGACTGGTGAAAAAGAAAGCAGAGCTTCTCTCCTCGTATCGTTTGGCTCAATCGGAAGCCCTGTCAAGCTTTGATGATCCTTCCATCTATATAGAAAAATATATCCAGGAACCTCATCACATCGAGATTCAGATCCTGGCCGATCATTTTGGGAATATCGTCTATTTGGGAGAGCGGGAGTGTTCGATCCAGAGACGCTACCAGAAAGTGCTGGAGGAAACGCCTTCTCCGCTTTTGGATGAAGTGACCCGTCGGAGAATGGGAGAGATTGCTGTCAGAGCGGCGGCCGCTGTGAATTATCAGAATGCAGGGACAGTGGAGTTTGTGGTGGATAAGCACAAAAACTTCTATTTCCTGGAGATGAATACGCGGCTTCAGGTGGAACACCCCATCACCGAAATGGTCACCGGCATAGATCTGGTTAAAAGTCAGATTGAAATTGCGGCCGGGATGCCTTTGAGTATAAAACAGGAAGATATTCAACCGAGAGGAGCTTCCATAGAGTGCCGTATCTATGCGGAAGATCCGGATAATGATTTCATCCCCTCCCCGGGGAAGATCGTGCACCTTCGCACACCAGGTGGGGGTCTGGGGATTCGGGATGACAGCGGAGTCTATGAAGGGTATGTGGTTCCCCTGGAGTATGACCCTCTGCTTTCCAAGCTGGTCACCTGGGGAAAAACACGTTCTGAGGCCATCCATCGGATGCTCAGAGCTCTATCCGAGTACCAGATTTACGGCATTAAAACCACCATCCCTTTCTTCAAACGCATTCTTCTCCATCCTCAATTCTTCGCTGGTGACTACAACACTCATTTCATTTCCAATCTGGAGAAAGAGAAGGACGGAAGAGAACCGGAGGAAAAGGTGGTAGCTCTGATAGCAGCCGGAGTGAGGAGTTACCTGGAAAAAAAGAGAGGCCTGGCTTCATCTTCAAAGAAAGAGGCAAAGAAGATGAGCAGCTGGAAATTCCAGGGGCGGCTGCAGAGCTTCTCCGACAGGTGGTGAGATGAATTTTTCTTTCTGGCTGGACGGCAAAGAATTCAAGATCAATTTAGAAGAGAGAGCCAAGAACGATATTCAGGTCATTCTGGGGAAAAAGAAGTACAAGGTGGCCGTTGAGCAGGTGAGTGAAGATGAGGTTTTATTAAATATTGACGGGAAAATACACAACATCATCATCAACTCCAACACATCTCATTCTTATTCTGTGTACATCAACGGAAGATTTTTCAAAATAGAGCGAAAGTCTGCCCGGCAGCTGCTGGGAATAAAGAGCGAAAAGTCTAAAAAAAGCCATATCCGGACTTCTATGCCCGGCAAAATCGTCAGGGTGTTGGTGAAGGAAGGAGATAAAGTGAAGCAGGGCCAGGCCGTTTTAGTCCTGGAAGCCATGAAAATGCAGAATGAGATCAAATCCCCTCAATCTGGCACAGTATCTCAGTTGGCTCCCAGAGCCGGTGATTCTGTGGAAGCCGGCACCCTTCTCTTTTCTGTGGAATAAGGGGACAGATATCAACCTGGACTACTCATAAAAAAGGCCGATAAGTTTTATATCACAAGTAGCATGAATAATTTAAGGGAATTCCTTGAGGCGTACGAAGAGAAAGTGAGTTTCTTAAACTTTGTCATTCTATTTCATCTTAAATCGGCCTTTTTTACCCTCTGGACGAGCCGAACTTTCCGCATCTACTTCGTTAAAGGACACTTGCGGTGGAGAACCACAGCTGCGTGTCCTGTGCCTCGTATCTGCGGCAACCTCGACTGGTGAATAATCCAGGTCAGTAAATAAAGACGGGAAACATCCTCTGCTGTAAGCTTTTTATATTCTGGACTGGAGTGATCAGAAGAAAATTTTCTGTAGCTGCCACCGGCAGATAGCTCTTCTTAAATTCCTTGGATAAAGCCTCATAGTCCTGTTTCTTTATATACCCGAAGGAAGTGTCTCTGTGCATGGATAGAGAGAATGATTCCTCTGTGTGGTAATCTTTGACAGGTCTGTCCACATAAAAGGCAAAATCAGCCACCGCCCCCCAATAATTCATCCTGTATACAGATATGAATTGGTCCTTTTTGGTGATCTGCTTTATGTAAGGGGAAAACTTCTTTATCTCTGTTTTGTCAGGGGCGTTGATCCTGCCAAAGTACAAAGGGAAGATGGAAGTGGCCACCAGCACTGTCAAAAGAAAAATCAAGGAAAAATTAAGGACTGCTTTGAAGACCTTTTCAGAAATCTTTTCTCCTAAAACCACCCCGATCAGAACAGCAGAGGCAGGGTAGACAGGAGCCAGGTACCTGTAAAATTTGGTTTCACCCAGGCTGAAGCTGAAAATCAGGATAAAAATCCACAGCATGAAAACCAATAATATTTTTTTTACTCTTAGCCTCTTGAAGCCAAAATAGATGGAAAGGAGGAGGAAAGGAAACCAGGGCCAGTATCTTTTGGCCAGAATGGTGATATACCAGAAGTAATCCTGAATCGTTGCCCAAAAATTTACCTTGCCCGCACTCTCAGTACCGGAGAGATTGGTCCATATTTGGCCTACGAAATAGCCGCTTATGAAATTTTTAAACTTCCCCACGGAGATCAACGGAATGATCCATATACAGAGAGTCAGAATAACCAGTAAAAGTAAAATATAGAAAGGGGGTCTGATGAAAAATTTAAAATCTCCCTTCAACAGGAAATAAAGGAAGATAATACCCAGGATGGAAAAAGCTGGCAGGCCTTTGGTCAAAACAGCCAGTCCAGTGAACAGGCCGGTAAGGATATAGTATTTTTCATTTTTCTGGATGGCCAAAACAAAAGTGAACATGGACAGAGTGATGAAGAAGGCCAGGGGAACATCCAGCTGGCATTTCCTGCTCAGGTCTAAAAATGGCTGGGTGAAGAGAAGGACAAAACCCGATAAAAAACCAATTCTGTAGGAACGGCTCACTCTTAAGCCCATCATGTAGACCAGGAGTACCGTACCCACCCCCAGAAGGGCGGAGATGAACCTGGCTGCAAACTCGTTGACTCCGAATATTTTAAAGCTTAAGGCTGTCATCCAGTAAAACAAAGGTGGATGAAGCCAGCAGTCCGAAAATTCTTGACAGTGCTGGTAGTGAGGGACAATCCAGTCGTTGGTCCTTAAAATGGACCTGGAAATGGTGGCGTAAGCACAGGAGTCCAGACCCAAGTCGCCGATCCAGAGGTTGGAGAAGAGAAAGACTGCGGCCAACGAGAAGAGAAGGATGAGATAAGCATGTCTGCTTCTCCATTCGATTTTTATGGAGGGAGTATGAAAGTTATGATCCGGCATCTCGGATTGTGCCCGATTTTTCTATAACAAAGGGGAGGGCGAAAGTCAATCAACCGCTAAGTAAGCATCTTTTTTTCAGGGGGTGAGATACTAAGAACATGTATTTGGGAATGGCTTCGCTCCCGTCCAGGTTTTTCACGCCGTTCCCTCACCGTCCATCTCAGCGCCTGCGTAACTGCGCATGTCAGTTATATGGGAGTATCGCTTATCTGTACCCATACATGTTTCATATGTCTTATCTGAGTATGCTCAAACATACTCGGCG
>JBKHJA010000086.1:0-11841 GCA_046538375.1 Candidatus Aminicenantota bacterium | reverse complement strand
CCAATTTCCTGCCTCATATACATTGTTTCCAGCGAATTCATGAATAATGCAGGTTTAATGGAAAATGAGAGGCTTTCCTTTAGCTTTGATTTTTCACAGAGAAAAGATTATTCTATGTCCGAAGGAGATGGAGATGAACCATAAGGAAGAAATTGCTTCTCTGGCCGGCATCCTTAAGAAAACCACCAGGGTGATCGTCCTCACCGGTGCTGGAATTTCGGCTGAATCAGGGGTTCCCACCTTTCGAGGGAAAAACGGACTGTGGAAAAAATACAGACCAGAACAACTGGCCACTCCTTCGGCCTTTCATCACAATCCCGAACTGGTCTGGGAATGGTATGACTGGCGGCGCGGTCTAATCGCTCCTAAAGAACCGAATCGGGGTCATAAGATTCTGGCCCGATGGGAAAGCATCTTCCCCTCCTTTGCTCTCATCACCCAAAACATCGATGGTCTCCACCAAAAAGCTGGCTCAAAGAAAATATTAGAGCTGCACGGAAACATCTGGAAGATGAGATGCACTGAGGAAGGGACCATCACTGAGAATCATCAAGTTCCTCTAAAAGAGATTCCTCCCCGCTGTCCTGACTGTGGGGCTCTTTTGCGGCCCCATGTGGTTTGGTTTGGGGAATCCCTCTCATCTTCTGTCCTCCAGCAGGCCTTTCAGTTGAGTTCAAACTGTGAAGTGATGGTGGTGGTGGGGACCTCTGCGGTGGTCCAACCCGCAGCCTCTCTCCCTCTGGCTGCGGCCGAAAGAGGAGCCAAAATCGTGGAAGTGAATCCTGACCCTACTCCCCTCACTTCGTACTCGGATTTTTCATTCAGAGGAAAAGGAGGAGAAATCATGCCTCTTATAGATGAGAACCTCAGCAGCGCTTCCCCCGAGTAAAAAGGAAAGAAATGACCCAAAATGAATTATGTCTATTTTGACGCCTCAGCTGGGGCAAGCGGAGACATGATCCTGGGAGCTCTTCTTGATTTGGGGGTCTCTCCCTCCTTATTCTGTAAAAAAATGGCTGGCTTGAACCTCCCGGTGGATATAAAAATCAAAGAAAAAAGACGGGCATCCTTGAGGGGATTAAAAGTGGATGTGGAAGTGAAAGATAAGAAAACCCAGCCCCGTTTGTGGTCAGACATCGAATCTCTGATAGAGAAAAGTCCTCTCTCTTCTTCGGTCAAGAAAAACGCCCTGGCCGTATTCAGGAGACTCTTTGAAGCTGAGGCCAAAGTGCACGGCCGCAGTTTCCACAGGACTCACCTTCATGAAGCTGGCGCGGACGATGCTATTGTGGATATTGTGGGAAGCTCGTTTCTGGCTGATGTTCTCCATATCAGCGAATTCTACTCTTCTCCCCTGAATCTAGGACAGGGTTGGGTCAAAACATCTCACGGCATTCTTCCGGTTCCGCCGCCGGCAGTGGCTGAACTGCTCCAGGGGATTCCTGTCTACTCAGCCTGGGTCAAACAGGAACTGGTCACTCCCACCGGAGCGGCCATCGTCTCCACTCTGGCCAAAAAGTTTATTCCCTTTCCCCAAATCTGTTATGAAAAGATAGGTTATGGGGCTGGAAGCAGGAATTATTCCCGGTTCCCCAATATTCTGCGTGCTTTTTACGGAAAAACACAGAAATTCCGGGAAGAGCAGAAAATATACACCATCGAAGCCAACATCGACGACTCCAATCCTCAATTTCTGGGAGCCTTCTTCGATAAAGCTTTGAAGCTGGGAGCACTGGATATTTTCCTCACTCCTGTGTTGATGAAAAAAAACAGAATGGCCACCAAATTGACCGTATTGACCGAGATTGATAAAATAGATTCCCTGATTGAGGCTATCTTCAAGGAAACCAGCACCATCGGGGTGAGATACTTTCCTGTAGAGAGAAAAGTCCTGGATCGGAAATCAGAAGAAGTCAGAATCCTGGGCGGGAAGGTGAGGATAAAAATAGCCTACATGGAGGGAAAAGAAGCCAACATCCAGCCTGAATTTTCAGACTGCTTGAAACTGGCCAGGAAGAACAACCTTCCTCCTAAAAAAGTTTTCCAGCTCGCCTTGGAGGCTTTTTCTAAGAAAGAAAAGACCTGAGGGGAAGGAACCACAAAATGTATAAAGAAAAGTTGGCTGGCAAAATGAAGGAGAAAAAAGTGGACTTAAAGAAGATCGAAAGAGGAGTGAAGCTCATCCTGGAGGGCGTAGGCGAAAATCCTAACCGGGCAGGCTTGAAGCCCACCCCCCGCAGGGTTGCCCATATGTTCTCGGAGATCCTGGGCGGAATCGCCGAGGATCCTTCCGCTCAACTTCAGCTTATCCAGGGCGAAAAGCACGACGAGATGGTGCTCATCAAAAACATCCCCCTCTACTCCATGTGTGAACATCATCTCCTTCCTTTTGCTGGAGTGGCCCATGTGGCTTACATCCCCAAAGGGGGGAGGATTGTGGGTTTGAGTAAGATCGTTCGGGTGGTGGAAATTTTCTCCCGACGCCTTCAGGTTCAGGAGAGACTCACCAAACAGATCGCTGATCTAGTAGACGAACATCTCAAGCCTTTAGGAGTGATGGTGGTCATCGAAGCCGAACACATGTGCATGTCCATGAGAGGAGCTAAAAAACCAAAATCCTTGACTTTGACCTCTGCGGTAAGAGGCTCATTCCGTTCTCATCCGGCTACCCGGTCTGAGGCCATGACCTTGATTCGAGGAGGAATGACAGGTGGAAGAGAACTCTAAGAAAACCTTCTATGTCACCACACCCATCTACTATGTCAATGATATCCCCCACATCGGACATGCCTATACCACCATCATTGCTGACACCATTGCCCGGTTCCAAAGACTTCTGGGCAAAGAAGTCTTCTTCCTCACCGGAACTGACGAGCACGGCCAAAAAGTGGAAAAAGCGGCATCAGAGAAGGGAATAACACCCATATCTCTGGCCGATCAGGTGGCAGAAAGGTTTAAAAGGTTATGGAAAGATCTGAATATATCCTATGATTTTTTCATCCGCACCACTCAGCCCATCCACGAAAAGGGTGTCCAGAAGATATTCCAGAAATTGAAGGACAAGGGAGATATTTACAAAGGCATCTACAAAGGCTGGTACTGCGTTTCTGATGAATATTTTCTCCCAGAGGATGTTCCTGTGGAGCAGGATGGCTACAAGATCTGCCCGGATTGCGGGGGGAAAGCCAGCCTGGTTTCAGAGGAATGTTATTTTTTCAAGCTTTCTGCCTACACAGACCGACTGCTTGATTTTTATGACAAAAATCCCTGTTTTGTGCGGCCTCCCAGCCGCATGAACGAGGTGGTCAGCTTTGTCCGCCAAGGCCTCAAGGATCTCAGCATCACCCGTACCACCATCGAATGGGGAATACCTGTTCCGGACGATCCTTCCCATACCATCTATGTCTGGTTCGATGCCCTCTATAATTATCTCACCGGCGTCGGTTTCCGATGGAATCAGACACTGTTCAAAAAATTCTGGCCGGCAAACATTCATCTCATCGGAAAAGATATCCTTCGCTTTCATGCCGTGTACTGGCCCGCTTTCCTGATGGCAGCAGAATTTTCGCTGCCCCAAACGGTTTTCGGGCACGGCTGGTGGCTCAAAGATGAGGCCAAAATATCCAAATCCAAGGGCAATGTGCTGGACCCTTATCTCATCCTGGATGCATTCGGAACCGACCCTTTGCGCTATTTTCTGCTCAGAGAAGTTTCCCTCGGACTGGACGGAAATTTCTCCCACCAAGGCTTTGTCCACCGGATCAATTCTGACCTGGCCAATGATCTGGGAAACCTTATCCAGCGCACCTTGACCATGATTCATAATTACTCTGGAGGCAAAATCGAAGAAAGGGAAGCAGAAGAGAAGCAGGATAGAAAACTTGTTCAGGAATTCGAAAGGCTCAAAAAGAGGGTTTTGGATCATTATCAGGATTATGCCATCAACCGGGCCCTGGAGGAAATCTGGGCCTACATCAATACCGTCAACAAGTATCTGGCCGACAATGAGCCCTGGAAAATAGCCAAAGATCAAAGCCAAAGGAAGAGGCTGGCACGGATACTTTACCAGGCCGCCGCCGCCATCAGGGCCATCGGCTACCTTCTCTATCCGGTAATTCCGGAATCGGCTGAGAAAATATGGAGGTTACTGGGGGAGAAAAAGCCGATCGAGAAAAAGTTGTATTCAGAGTTGAAGTTTGCGGAGTTTCTACCCAGCAAGAAAATCGAAAAACCAAAGCCGCTTTTTCCTCGGATTAATCTGAAAGATTTTCTTCAAGAGGAACTCCGCCTGCCTCAACCTGCCCCAGTCAAAAAGGAGGAAGAAATGGATTCTATTTCTTTTGATGATTTTATGAAAATGGACCTCAGAGTGGGAGAAATCCTGGAGGCAGAAAAAGTGGAAGGCACCCAAAAACTGATTAAACTCCAGGTGGACATAGGAACAGAGAAGAAAACCATGGTGGCCGGGATAGCTGATGTCTATTCTCCCCAAGATCTGGTGGGAAAAAAACTGGTGGTGATTGCCAACCTCAAACCAGCCGTAATCCGGGGAATCGAATCGCAAGGGATGATTTTGGCAGCAGAGGTAGAAGGCAAAGCCACCATTCCTTTCTTCGATCAGGATGTGCCCACCGGCGCTAAAGTGAAGTAATATAATTTTTTAGAGCTGAACGCGATATGATTCCTTCTCTTATGATCTTTGGTTTCTCTGCGGTCAAATCAACCACAGTGGAGGGCCGAACACCAGGCGTCCTGCCTCCATCCACGATAAGATCAACCTTTCCATAAAAATTGGCTGTAATCTCCTCAGGTCGGTAAATTTCTTTCTCTCCTGAGAGATTGGCGCTGGTGGCAGTGAGGGGAAAACCAGCCTCCTTGATCAGCTCCTGCAGCCAGAAAAGATCAGGAATGCGAACAGCTGCGGATCCCTCACCTCGAAGTTCCCTGGGAAGTCGAGGGGAAGCTTTCAGGATCAAGGTTAACGGTCCCGGCCAGAATTCTCCGGCCAATGTTCTGAAAACATCAGGAATGTCAACCGCCACTGTTTCCACCATCTCCATATCAGAGACCACCAAGGAGATGGGTTTAGAGTAATCTCTTTTCTTCAGCCCATAAATTCTCTGGATAGATTCTTTAATGAAACAATTCACTCCCAATCCATAAAATGTTTCGGTAGGATAGATTATCAGGCCGCCCTGCCGGAGGACTTTGACGATTCTGGTTATTTTTTCTTTCTCCACATCATGGAGGTTGACTTTAATTATCTCTGTTTTTTTCGCCATCTGATACTCTGTCAAGAATTTTTATCTTAACATAAATGATTAAGAATTTATAACCTGGATTATTCATGAATAATCCAGGCGTACCTGCATTATACAGAAATCATGGGACACGTTACTGGAAATTCGGGACATGTACCGATTTTTTTCAAAATCGGTAACGTGTCCCTTGAATTTCCAGTACATGTCCCTGATTTCTCCTCTTATCCATGACAAATTGAGCATGTTTATGAATAATGCAGGATAAACGATTGCTTAAATGTGGACAGTTGACCTTTTTTAGCCACACCTCAAACCGCCCTCTCACCTGAAAAGGAAATATTTCTGTATCCCTGATAGGAGGTGAGGGATGGGGGTCGTCAGCACGCTTATTTTCCCCAGCGAGGAAAATCAGCTCCCGTTCGGACTTCGCTCTCCTCTCCTCCAGAGAGGAACCATGCCCGCTCAGTCCTCACAGGGGCTTCCTCACCCCCATCCCTCACCCCTTTCAATCAGTATATATTTATAATTATCACGGTATTGGAAATGATTACCCTGAGAAAATATTTTTGTAATTGGCACATATTTTGCTGTAAAATAACCGAGAGGAGTGACGAAATGAAGAAAATTTTCATAAGCACAATGGTCTTCATTCTTTTGGTGCCTTGTCTTGTTTTTTCTGACTTGGTCAACTTTAAAGTGGGATACTTTATTCCCAGGGCCCAGAGTGATCTATGGGATATCGAATTCGAAAACATGGATTTCACCAAGAATGACTATTTGGGATCCATTTTCGGCTTTTCTTACGAGTATTTTTTATCCAATGAGCTGAGCATTCTGGGCAGTGTTGACGGTTACAACCGAAAAAAAGTAGGAGTATACCAAGAATTTGTGGGAGAAACAGTAGGAGGCTACGATTATGCCTTTGATTATGGGGAAGGATTTGCCATAAGCCACGTGTTCAATGTCTCCATCACTCCCATCCAGGTCTCTTTGAAGCTCACTCCAGCGGGAAGGCGAGGAAAATTTATTCCCTATATGGGAGGAGGAATAGGAGTCTACATCTGGACTTTAAGACTTCAAGGGGAAATGATCGATTTCTCCGATCCGGAGTTATTCTACGATCCATTTATCGATGCTGATGTCATCGGATATCCCATTTATCTGACTGACGCCAGAGAAGAAAACAAGTTCACTATAGGCTACCATGCTTTCGGTGGAATCATGTTTCCTATTGCTAACAGAATAAGCATCGAGGGAGAGTTCAAATACAATTTCGTGAATGGAGGATTAACAGAGGGCTTTTTAGGATTTGAGTCTTTTGATCTCAGCGGGATTCAGATCTCTCTAGGCTTGAACTACTGGTTCTGATCCCTGCTCCCAGGGACCCTATAGATTATCTTTTCCGCAGCCTTTCTTCAATCAGCCGGGCGGTTTTCTGTCCAGAAAGAAACATTCCCCCGAAAATAGGCCCCATTCTGGGTCCTCCGAAAACTGCATTTGCGGCCATGCCGCACACATACAGATGAGGGAAAATCTCTTTGCTGTTGGCCAGGATAGCCTTTTCTCCCTTTTCGGCCCACATGGACCTCTCCCCTATCACCTCACCAGTGGATGTGAAAATCTTTTCACCTGATTTCTGGCTGACCACTCGAGCCACCTCAGCCCCATGCCCGGATGCATCCACCACAAAAGAACTGCGGGCTGTCAAAGGATCCACATGCAGCTTGGCCGCCTCTGCTGGAGCCCAGTTGATGACCACTCCATGAATCTGTTTATCATATATCAGAACATCTTCTACAGAGATACAGTTGAACACATGGGTCCCCTTCTTTATGGTTTGACTGAGCAGTGCTCCTAAAGTTTCCAATGAAGAGGCCACATAGTAGTTCTCCTGGTATTGGACTGTCTCCACTCCCCATTCATCAAGCAGAGGTTTGGATTCTTCCTGGATGACAATCTTGTTGAACATCATCCCCCCACCTGGCATCCCTCCTCCTGGCCTTAAAGCCCTCTCAAAGACCACCACCCTGAATCCCTGTTTGCTCAAAAAATAAGAGGCACACAGACCCGAAGGACCAGCTCCACAGATGATCACATCTGATTCTAAGTTTTCCAGAATTTCTTTAAAATAATTTTCGATGATGGCTCTTGAAATCACGATTTCATCTAACATTCTTTTCCTCTTTGAGAGCCTTATTATAATGAGCTCCTATTTCCACGTCAATCGAAGGAAAATAAAGAGATTCTCACTTCCACCCATCAATAGAAACGATCTCGTCCAGCGGCTTCCGGCGGCGGGGCCGGGGCTGGTGATGGGGATATCCCAAGGGCGTCAAAGCCAACACTTTCACCTTATCAGGGATATTAAGGATGTCTTTGACTTCTTTCTCCTCGAAGGATCCAATCCAGCATGTTCCCAATCCTTCCTGTTGGGCTTGGAGAATGAGATGCTCTAAGGCAATGGTCACATCCACAGGCCAGGATTTCATGTAGCGGCCCATTCGGGCATAGCAATCATCTGGAAAGCCACAAGCCACCACCACTATGGGGGCTTTGGCTATAAAAAACTGGCCGGCTGAAGCCACGGCCAGCTTTTTCTTCAATCCTTCATCCTTGACTAGAATAAATCTCCAGGGCTGGAGATTTTTCCCTGAGGGAGCCAATCGAGCGGCTTCCAAAACCCGCTGGAGCACCTGATCAGGGATAGAATCCTGAGTGTATTTCCGTATGCTTCTTCTTTTCTGTATGGCATCCAGAACACTCATTTGTCTTCACCTCCTCAGTCAGACTTGCTGTATTTTTTAATCAGAGCCCCGTACTTCAGGGCCTCAGATTCTTTTCCTCTTTTTTTAAAACCCTGAACCAGTATTCCACACTTTTTCACTATCTCTCTTTTTACCATTTTTTCCTGGTCAGCAGTCAGATCCAAAAGCAGGGCTTTTTCCAGAGCTTGAACTCTAAATCTGTCCATCCCCCAATATTTTCGGGAAAGCTGATCAGGATGGCCTCCCCTTTTTATGATCAAAGGACTGGAGAGGAGATAAGCCGGATACCGATGAGCAATCCGGAGACCAAAGTCGTAATCTTCGCAGGCGGGAAGACTTTCATCGAATTTTCCGGTTTCTTCAAAAACTTCCTTTTTGAAAAGAGCCGAGGAAAGGCTGATGAGACAAAGCGGCAGCACCTTATCAAAAATCCACCCTGAATACTTCCGGTGTTTTTTCTTGGGGTTGACAAAAACACCTCTTCTTATCCATATCTCTTCTGTGTAGCTTACTTTAGCCTGGGGAAAGGCGGTCATGAAACTCATCTGCGCAGAAAGCTTTTTCTCTTTCCAGAGATCATCCGAATCCAAGAAAGCCACATAATCTCCCTGGGCAAGATCAAGTCCCAGATTCCGGGCTGCAGAGATACCTCTGTGCTGCTGGAAGTGATATTTCACCCGATTTCCAAAAGATTCCACCACCTCTTTGGTGCTGTCGGTGGAACCGTCATCGATCACCAGGATTTCGAATTCTGGACAGGGAGAGCGGAGATAGTTTTGGTCTATCACCGACTGGACAGCTTCAGCTAAAAACGAGGATCTGTTGTAGGAGGGAATAATGATGCTGATCATGGAGAATCTTTCTGATTAAGGCTTCCTGGAGATGATAACTTTATCCTGCTTATCAAAAGGAATAGTTACTCTTCCCCAAACAGTACGGCATTTTAACTCACCAGTGAAACGGCAAACGGCCGATGGTTGGTGGAGAAGATCATAAACATCCCTTCCCACCTCAAAAAAATTGAGGAGCAGGGGAAGAGAAAAATCTTTTTCAGCCCGGCTTTCCATGTTTTTATCGCCTCGAATTCTTCCTTCCCCTATGGGCTTTTCTCCTAACTGGACAGTATAACTAATGGAATCCACTAAAAGTTCAAAGCCATTCCTGTTTTTGAACCGGGCCTCAAAACTCAGTTCAGCTCCACCGATAGTGATGTCATTCACCTGAATAGAGAGGCATTCCACCTCAGGAAGCTTAAAAATCGGAAATTCGCCAGAAAAGGCAAAAGCAAGTTTCCCCTTCTCCCTCCGGCCGTCTGAAAACCTCATGGCCCCTGACAAATAGCACAGGGCTTTGTCTTTCTCTGATGCTCCTTTTACCACCTGAAAAAGATGGGCATAGGTGATCTTCAAGGGAAATGAAAGCAGGGTGCTTGAGGCGGGATCGATCCTTATCATCTGGCCTGCCAGCGGCATCTCCATCCGAATGTATTCTGTGTGATCGACAACCAGGCGGTAATGATAGCCGGAAAGATAATAGGCAGAAGGAGAAGAATTTTTTATCTTGATGTAGAAAACAAGGTTAAGACCGGATAGACCCAAATCTTGGATTTGTCTTTCTTCCAGCGATATGCTCAAATCATCCTCCAAAGAGGCGTTAACCGCTCCCCCTCCCAGTGCCAATAATAATAAAAGAGAAAGACAAATTTTTTTGATCATCCTGTTCCGATTCCTCTTGTTCAAGCACTTTAGGATACAATATTGAGTCGAAGAGGACAAGTTTAAAACAGGAAACATGAGCATTTCTTTTTCCGTGATAAGGGTGAGTGAGGGGGGTTGTCATCATGCTTGTTTTCCCCAGCGAGTCCTCATAGGGGCTTCCTCACCCCCCATCCCTCACCTTTTATAACGGAAATGTAAATATATCCCGGCTAAAAAAATGTTTGAAGTGGAAAGTGTTATCTTCTTATAATACTATCTGTGTAAAGTCGATCCAGAAATTTTTGCTAAATGAGGTAAAGCCGGGCTTCAACAGGCCCATAGAAATCATGAATAACATCAAGGCTGAATTCAGAGAAAAAGACGTGTTCCTCCAACATTTTGGCCGGGATGCTTACGCTGTGGGCGGTTATGTCCGCGATCTTGTCCGCAGGAATCCCTCTGAAGATGTGGACATCCTTATCACTCACCACCCAATCTCCGAAATCATTGAAAAACTCAAAAATGCCGGAAAAATCGATCTGGTGGGCAAAAGTTTTGGCATCATCAAATTCACCATAAAAGGAAAGACCTATGACATCTCACTTCCCCGAAAAGATACAGCCATGGATTCTTGTATCAGGGGCCATAAGGACTTCCTGGTTTCGGTTGACCCGGATATTCCTGTAGAAAAGGATCTGGAAAGACGGGATTTTCGCTGCAACAGCATGGCCTTAAGACTCTGGGACAACAAGCTGGTTGACCCCTTTGGGGGGAGGGAGGACATCAAAGCCAAACAAATCAGGCTGACCAACCCACAATCTTTTCCCGAAGATCCCCTGCGGGTCCTTCGGGCTGCCCGGTTTGCCTCCATCCTCGGGTTTTCGGTGGATGACCAGATCTACGAAATATCAAAAGACATCAGCCTCGAGGGATTGAGTGTGGAAAGAATCAATGAGGAGTTGTTCAAAATTCTGCTTCTTTCTTCTTCCCCCTCAGTTGGTCTGGAGGAATTTTTCAGGCTGGGAGTCCTGCGCCAAGTTTTCCCCGAACTTTACCGCCTCACCCTCTCCATCCAGGACCCCATCTTCCATCCTGAAAAAGATGAATTCGGCAATCACACGGTCTGGCATCACACCAAGTTGACTGTGGACCAGGCCAACAGGTTAGCCAACCGTTTCCCTTTCAGTCAGCCCCAGAAACTGGCTCTGCTTTTATCTGCCCTTTACCATGATGTGGGTAAACCGGCCACGGCCCAATGGGAATTCAAAAAAGGAAGGATGGTCATCACCAACAACGGACATGACGTGTTGAGCGAAAAAATCACCAAAAATATTTTTAACCGATTCAAAACCTATTCCTGGAATGGATACAACCTGAGGAAGATGGTCCTTTCCCTTATCCGATGCCACCATCGTGTCTCTGAACTTTGGCAGAACCGAGAGTCAGTCACCAAAAAAGCCTTCAACCGGCTGGCAGCAGATATAAACGGTGAGATCGAACTCATGGTCTGCCTGGATGCGGCTGACCGGGCGGGAAGAAAGGAAAAACCGGTGACCGGACTGGATAAAGAAGCCAGATGGGTTCTGAAAAAATTCAAGGAGTTGAAGGTTTCCCAAGAGACCATCAAACCTTTGATCATGGGGAGACACCTGATCAAAATGGGTATATCTCCTGGGCCCAGGATGGGAAAAATCCTCAAAAGGCTCTACCAGCTTCAACTGGATAGCGATTTTGAGACCAGGGAACAGGGATTAAAGGTGGCTGAAAAAATCATCAAAGAGCACAGCGAGTAAGGATTTCCTGAACAGCATCCATCCCTTGGAGAAACTTTTCCAGCTCGCTGCGGAGATTGGTCACCCTTCCGCCCGAACTAAATCAATTTCTTTCTCTAATAATTGCATTGGACGGATTTTGACCAAAGATACAATACCGTTAACACTTTCGCTGATTTCATATCCTTCGGGTATTTCTTCCGGAATATTTCCTTTCGGCTCATTGTAGAAATAATATGGCGGCTTTCCTGATTTTGTTTTTGTTTGGCATAAATAATAGGTGCGACCTTTATTATCCTGCATTATTCATAAATTGAAGGTTTTCCCAGAAGAAGTCATGAATTTA
>JBKHJA010000085.1:0-11947 GCA_046538375.1 Candidatus Aminicenantota bacterium | reverse complement strand
GATTCTTCCGTATAGATCATATATATGGTGAGCGGTGATTTCAACTTTTTGGATGGTGTTGACCACTTCGGACAAGGGATAAGAAGAATTGAGGAAAATGATTCCGTCCACTTCTGGTGCCTGGAAGCGGGCACGACCGACCAGTTGAGAGGAATCATCCTTGAGAGTGCCCTCCACCAGAGCGTCAATGGTTTTGTGCAAACGCTTATTGTTGTTTTCAAAGGAGATCTCCGCCTGTATGTCCATAATTTTCTCTTTTCTTCTTTTTTTGACACTTTCCTTGACCGGATCTCCCAGTTCAAAACATGTGGTTCCCTGTTCCTGTGAATAGGTGAACACACCCAAATGGTCAAATCTTGCCTGTTGAACGAAATTCTTGAGATTGTCGAATTCTTTTTTTCCTTCACCGGGAAATCCCACCACAAGTGAGGTACGGAGGGCCACATCAGGAATCTTTTTTCTGATTTTCTGAATCAGTTTCAGAGCCCTTTTTCCGTCCATCCCTCTCTTCATGTTGTTTATGATTCGAGGATCAGAATGCTGGAAAGGGAGGTCGAGATAAGAACAAATTTTTTTCTCCTGCATCACCTCCAGAAGAGGATCACTGATTTCCTCAGGATAACCGTAAAGGACTCGAATCCATTCGATTCCTTTAACCTTTAGGAGTTCCTTAAGCAGGAGAGTGAGTCCTTCCTGGAGGCCTTTATCCCGGCCATAATAGGTGGAATCCTGGGAGATAAGGTTGATTTCCTTAACACCTCTTGAAGCCAGGTTTCTGACCTCGGCTGAAATGGAAGAGATTTCCCGGGACCGGTAAGACCCTTTGATCAATGGAATAGCACAGAAAGAACATTGATGGGAGCACCCTTCAGATATTTTTACGTAGGCCCAGGCTGGAGGGGTGGAGAGGAGCCTGGGACTTCCATGATGGTAAAGGAAACATTGGCTGGAGGGAGTGAAGGGCTTTCCTTCCATGGCCTGGACGATATGGGCGAAATCATTCACCCCCATCCAGACATCGATTTCCGGAAACTTCTCTCTCAGGAAACGCTCATCCCTTTCCACATAGCATCCCACGGCCACCGTCTTTTTGATTTTTTTCTTCCTTTTAAGATCCACTGCTTCTATAAATGTCTGATGTGTTTCTTCTTTAGCCGGCTGGATGAAACCGCAGGTGTTGATGATGACCGTGTCAGCTTCTTCTGGATGGGCCACCAGGTCATATCCCGCTTGGTGGAGATAGCCCGCCATGACTTCGCTGTCCACCAGGTTTTTGGCGCAGCCTAGAGTGATGAGAGCGACTTTTTCCATACTAAAATTGTAAAGAGTCGCCCTGGAAGAGTAAAGCGGGAAAAAAGTTTAGGGGTAAATTTTATAAAGCAGGCGGGGGAAAGGAATGGTTTCTCTGATATGTTTAATTTTGCAGATCCAAGCCAGGGTCCTTTCTATGCCCAGGCCAAACCCGGCATGGGGGACAGAACCATATTTCCTCAAATCCACGTACCACTGATAGGCTTCCCGGGGAAGGTCATGTTCTTTTATCTTTTTTTCCAGAAGATCCGGATCATGAATGCGCTGTCCGCCTCCGATGATCTCTCCATATCCTTCCGATGCCAGCATGTCCACCCCCAGGACCACCTCCGGATTCTCAGGGGCTGGCTGCATGTAGAAGGCTTTGATTTTAGCTGGGAAATGGGTGATGCACACAGGATTATCGAATAACTCGGATACAAGAGTTTCCTCCGGGGCTCCAAAATCGTCCCCCCATTCCATCTTTGATCCCTTTTCCTTGAGCTTTTTCACTGCCTCATCATAGGTGAGACAGGGGAAAGGCTTTTTGATTCTCTCCAAGGGATTGGTATCCCTTTCCAGGATGGCAAGCTCTGTTTTTCTTTTTTCCAGTACTCTCTGGATGATAAAGAGGACCAGATCCTCTCCTAACTGTATGGTGTCATCCAGGGCTGCAAAGGCGACTTCTGGCTCCACCATCCAGAATTCGATAAGATGTCTCCTGGTTTTCGATTTTTCAGCTCTGAAAGTGGGACCGAAGCAGTACACTTTTCCGAAAGCCATGGCCGTGGCTTCGTTGTAGAGCTGGCCGCTCTGGCTCAAGTAAGCCTTTTGATCGAAATATTCTGTCTCGAAAAGGGTGGTGGTCCCTTCACAAGCACTGGGCGTCAGGATGGGGGTATCCATGAGACAGAAGCCTCTTTGGTCAAAAAAGTCTCTTATGGCTTTGATGAGTTCAGCTCTGATTTTGAGGACAGCATGCTGTTTTTGAGAGCGCAGCCAGAGATGGCGGTGCTCCATCAGGAAAGGGATGCCGTGGGATTTTGGAGTTATAGGATAGGATTCTGCCACTTGAAGAATGTCTAAGTCCTCAACATTCAATTCGAATCCCCCGGGAGCCCTTTTGTCCTCACGCACTTTCCCCCTGAGAATGAGGGAGGATTCCTGAGTTAAGGTGTCAAATTTTTCAAAAAGAGGACTGTCTTTTTCTGGACTGAAAATGGTGGCCTGGATAACCCCAGTGCCATCCCTGATCATAAGAAAGCGAATTTTTCCGCTGGATCTTTTGTTGTGGAGCCACCCCCTTATTTCTACTTCCTGGTCTTTATAGCCAGCTATATCTTCGATGTACACCCATTTCATAATGTCCAGATTATAAAGAATATCAGAATTGAGGTCAATGTAAGGAAGCAATAAGAGTACTCCTTTAATTTACAATGATGAAGGCCCTTTTGGGGATGTCTTCGCTCCCCTCAGATTTTTAACGCCATTCTTCGTTCGGCCTTCTCGGCTGCTGCGTAACTCGCTTCGCTCAAACATACTCGCAGGTCGACTGCGTCGACTTCCCTCAAAGGCCGAACTGCGAAGGCTAAATCTTCGAAGGTCGCTCCCCCATCCCAAAAAGGCCTTTACACGTGTATTGGTACTATCAATAAGTTATTATGAAGTTTTTATAATTTTATTATAAAAAGTATGGAACTGTAGTTTTCCTTTTAGTGTTGAAAAAGCATAACGTATTGAATACACTGAATTAACGGAATACCTAAAAAACAGAATCGACATGGCCGAGGCAAAACCTTTTACTCCGGTGAAGCTGATCTGCGGGATCATTGCTTCCCGGGACAGAGTGTTCAGGAGAGCAGGGGAAAGACTGATCCGTCTTTACGGTTCCAAGGATTTTGAGAGCCCTTTGTTCAAATTTGACTTTACAGATTATTACCAGAAACAGATGGGCAGGAATTTGAAAAGGAAATTCTTAAGTTTCTCCAGTTTGATACCGCCCCAGAGACTGAGCGAGATAAAGCTTCAAACCAATCAAATGGAACAAGAAATAAGGGAAGAATTGAAATCAGAAAAAAGGGTGGTGAATCTTGATCCCGGCTTTTTGACGGCATCCGCTTTAATCATGGCCACTGCTAAAAATTATGCACATCGTATTCCTCTTCAACACGGGATTTATGGTCATTTGGAGCTTTTATTCACCAAGAAGGAGGTGGCGCATCTTTCCTGGACCTATCCGGACTACAAGACAGAAGGGTATCAGAAATTTTTTACGGAAGTCAGGAAAATCTACCTCACCCAGTTGGACCGCGGTTGATGCTGGAAATGAAGGTCAGTCTTCTTCGTTCTCCAATCCAGAAATTTTCCTCAAGTTTTCCACGATTTCAGGAAGTTCGGCCAACACCGTATCCACATCTTTTTCTGTGTTGAATCTTCCCAGGGACATCCTTATGGCTGACCGGGCCACTTCAGGTTTAAGTCCGATAGCGCTTAACACATGGGATGTCTCTTCGGCGCCTTCGCTGCAGGCAGAGCCGGTGGAGACATAAATTTCTTTGGTAGCCAGAGCCAGGAGAACGGCTTCTGCTTCCAGTCCGTAAAAGCAAAAATTGAGCGTTCCTTTGATCCTGTTTTTCTGATGGCCGTTGAATTTCACTTTGGGAATCTTTTCTTCGATTCCTTTTTTCAGTTTCTCTGCTAATTTCTCTATGTTTTTTTTATCCTTTTTTCCTGTCTCTTTCATCACCCGTACAGCCTCCCCAAAGCCAATGATGCCGATGGTGTTTTCTGTTCCCGCTCTCATCTCTCTTTCCTGATGACCTCCGTAGATAAGAGGCGATAGTTTGGTGCCTTTTCGGATGTAAAGGGCTCCCACCCCTTTTGGCCCGTAAATTTTGTGGGCAGATACAGAGAGAAGGTCCACATCCAGGTCATCCACATCCACCCCGATTTTGCCGAAAGACTGGACAGCATCAGTATGCACCATGGCACCCTTTTTTTTGGCCATCCTGGTCACTTCCTTAATCGGTTGGATTGTCCCTATCTCGTTGTTGGCCTGCATAATGGAAATGACGGCCGTTTTTGGAGTTATAGCCTGTTCCAGCCTGTCAAGGTCGATGGTTCCCTGTTCATCTACAGGGAGATAAGTGACTTTGTACCCTTTACTTTCAAGACAGTTGGCAGTGCGGAGAACTGCAGGGTGTTCGATGGCTGAGGTGATCAGTTCGTTTTTATCAGGAAAAGCATCCAGGGCGCCCCGGATAGCAAAGTTGTCTGCTTCTGTCCCTGAACCGGTAAAGATGATCTCTGTTCTGCCTGCTCCCAAGGCCTTGGCGATGATACTCCGGGCTTCATTGACCATGTCTTTGACCGTTCTTCCTATGGGGTAGAGCGAGGAAGGATTTCCGAAGTGCTCCTTTAGAAACTCACACATTTTTTCAGCCACACCCGGGTCCAGAGGAGTTGTGGCGTTGTTATCCAGATAAATCATGGGATTCCCTTTTATTCATGATTCATTAATCCAGCGGATTCATGACCAGCCCTGATTTTAGCTTAGGAAAAAAATCAGTTGATTTATGAGGCATAAGCTCTCCGCTTTCCACAACCTGTTTGATTTGGTGCAGAGACGGGGAACGAAGGAGAAAAATCATCTGGAACTCTCCATCCATGACTTTTTTAATACCCTGTTCCAGATCTCTGATGTAGCTGACATTGTTTTCCACAGAGAAAGGAGAAGAAGAAAGGCTCTCCAGCTTGTCTATAATCAGAGAATGGAGAATGGCCACGTTGAGCCGTTTCCACTGTGGAGATTTACCCTCATTTATTTCTTCATCCAGCAGAGCTTCAGATTTAAGACGGAAGATTAGAAATTTGTGAAAAGAAGAGACAAAGGCTGCAAAAGTGTGAGGTTCAAGGTTGATCTGTTTTTCCACTTCTGCCAGCAAAGATTTTTCTAAAGGATGTGAAGCCCTTTTTTCAGAGATCTGGAAGTAGGGCGATAAGGTTTTGTTCAAAGATTCCTCATCCAGCTTATCCAAACCTTTGACCAGCCTGTAGGTGGGCAGTATCACCAGCCCCGGATCATCTAGGTTGAACAGGGTCATCATGATGTAATGGAAGGGTTCATCCCCTTTAACCTCTTTCATCTGGGAGAGTTTCTCCTTTAGATAGTTCAGCGAGGTTTCGTAGCGGTGGTGGCCGTCGGCGATGATCAGCACCTTATCAGCCATGGTTTGCTGTATATTTTGGATGGCCTGGTTATCTTTGACCACCCATAACCGGTGGACAAAATTGTCTTCATCTTTGACTTCTGCACCAAGGTCTGCCTGCTTGAGGGTTTTGTCCAAGGCCTGAGACACCCTCTCATCATCATCTTTGAA
Source organism: Candidatus Aminicenantota bacterium (assembly GCA_046538375.1). Taxonomy (GTDB): domain Bacteria; phylum Acidobacteriota; class Aminicenantia; order Aminicenantales; family Aminicenantaceae; genus JBKHJA01. The sequence continues at coordinate 6,278 of JBKHJA010000085.1, read as the reverse complement.
AAGCAGAAAGATTTGGCCGGTATTGGTGTTGGTGGCTCGGAGAAGTTTCAATCTATCTATTTTATGTTTGGGGAAAGTTTTTTCATGAGGAAGAACCTTTTTTGATGAAAATTCTTCCAGTTTGACTCTGGCCACCAGCCCTGTTCGCCTCTTTGTCTGATGCTGCGCCTGGAATTCCTGTTCATAGATGTAAAGGGCTTCTCTGTTTTCCCTTATGAGGATGCCCTCTTTCTGCCATTCATCCAGGTAGATCTTGGCCCTTCTGTATTTGTCTTTCTCTGGTGATTCAGGATCCTGTTCTTTTCCCAGAATAATCCGGACCACGTTGTAAGGACTTCTCTTATAGTAATCTTCTTGAAGCGGAGGAGGAATCCTATCATAGGGTTCGGTGATGACATCTTGCAGTCTGACTTTATTGGTGTTGTATCTCAATCCTCGAAAAGGTCGAATCTCTGCCATTTTTCCTCCATTTTCTAAGACCTGATTATGACAATCTTTGCTTCAAAATATTGACCACTTCCATTCCAGCTCTTTTTTGTCCTTCTTTGGCAGCCGCCCCGATATGAGGAGTGGCTGTCACTTTCGGATGGTCGATAAGAGAAAATTCGCTTGGAGGTTCCTTCTCGTAGACATCTAATGCGGCAGCTCTGATTTTTCCGGATTCCAGAGCTTTCAATAGCGCTTTTTCATCCACAATACCGCCTCGGGAGGCGTTGATGATTATGACTCCATCCTTCATTTTTTCAAATTCCTGGTCACTTATCATGTGTTTGGTCTGGTCGGTTAAAGGCAGATGGAGGGAAATGATGTCTGCCTGGGCCAGCAGTTCGTCAAAAGTCACTTGTTTTACCTCCAGGCCGGTCTGGATGTCGATGATATCATAGGCTATGACTTTCATCCCGAAAACCAATGCCCTTCTGGCCACTTCCTGACCAATCCTTCCCATCCCTATGATTCCCAGGGTCTTTTCATAAAGTTCTGTGCCGGCAAAGCTCTTTTTTTCCCATTTATGAGCTTTCATGGAGAGGTTGGCTGGTCCGTGGTTGCGTACTGCGCCCAGCATCAATCCAAAAGTGTGTTCGGTCACAGAAATGGTGGTGGCGGCAGGAGTGTTGGCCACCTGAACTCTTTTTTCTCGAGCAGCTTCAAGATCGATGTTGTCCAGACCGATCCCGGCTCTGACGATGAGCTCCAGATTGGAGGCTGCATCAATGACTTTTCTGGTGACCTTGGTGGCGCTTCTCACTACAGCCGCATGGAATTCAGGGATGGTATTGATCAATTCGGCCTCGTCCATGCCTGTCTTTAAAGTGACCTCAAAATCAGAGATCTCCTTAAGCTTCTCCATGGCTTCAGGGTTTAAGGGGTCTGCCACCAGTATTTTTTTCACTGCCATTTCTCCTTCAACACGGCCTCAGCAGCCTTTATGGAGCTTCCTCTCTCAAAATCAAAGCCTAACTCCGCCAGTGTCATTTCAAGGGCAGTAAGTGCAGTGATGATATCGAAGCCTCCCATGTATCCCAGATGAGCAATTCTGAAAATTTTTCCTTTATAGGGATCTTGGCCGCCAGCAATGTAAGCCCTGTATTTTCCCTGCATGGTTTTGACCAACTGCAGGCCGTCAACTCCTTCTGGAACTTTGACCGCAGTCAGAATGTTGCCCGGCTTCTGGGAAAGAAGCTCTAAACCCAGCGCTTTCACTCCGTGCCGGGTGGCGTCTCCCAGGATTTGATGGTGCTGGAAGAGTTTTTCAAGGCCCAAAGATTTGATGATATCCAGCGATTTTTTCTGTTGAATGATAAGAGAGACGGCTGGAGTCCAGGGTGTGGTTCTTTTTCCCAGGCTCTTTTTGTATGCTTTGGCATCGAAGTAGAATTTAGGCATGGTGGATTTTTCTACCAGGTTCCAGGCTTTTGGACTAAAGGCTATGTAAGCCAGGCCAGGAGGGATCATGAACGATTTTTGTGATCCCGCTACCATGATATCAACCTTCCATTCGTCCATGGGGCAGGGGGTGGCTCCCAGGCCTGATATGCCGTCCACTGCCAAAATGGCTTCAGAATCCGCCAGTACTTCTCCGTATCCCTTAATATCGTAAACGGTTCCGGAGGAGGTTTCCGAGAGGGTGGCAAAAACGGCTTTGGTTTCGGGATTGTCTTTGAGTTCTTGTGCCAGTTGTTCTTTGGTGAAGTCTTTGCCCCATTCCAGCTCCACCTCTCTAACGCTGGCTCCGTAGGCGCGGCAGATTTTTCCCCATCTCTGTCCAAATTTTCCGCCGTTGAGGGTAATCACTTTATCTCCGGGGGAGAGAGTATTGACCACCGCTGTTTCCATGGCTCCAGATCCTGAGGATGTAAGGACAAAAACATCCTGTTCTGTTTCGAAAACATATTTCAGTCCTTCTGTGACTTCCATGAATATATCAGAAAATTCTGGAGTGCGGTGGTGGATGATGGGCTCAGCGGCAGCCGAAAGAGCAGCATCAGGAACAGGAGTGGGGCCAGGGGAGAGAAGGTAATATTTTTTAATCATATGAGTCCTCCTTTTTTGATAAGATTGATGTAAAAAAATTATGCGTTTATGTTCGAAGTTGTTTTTATTTGATACTTTAAACTAACAGAATTTACCGAAACAGTCAATCAACCAGGCCCAAAAACGGCGCAGGCAAATTTTCAAAAGTGTGACTGTTTAACCTTCCCCAACTCAAAGCTGGATCAGAAGCTGTGTGAGGAGAGCGGTTCTTTCAATCAGAGAAGAAAGAACAAGCTGTTCGTTTTCAGAATGGATTCCTTTTCCTTCAGGTCCCAATCCGTCCAGAGTGGGAATTCCCACGCTGGAGGCAAAAGAAGCGTCAGAACTGCCGCCGGTCCTTCCAGCTTCCAGTTTCATATTCAGAGAAGAGGCGATTTTTCTGGCTTTTGTTAACAGTCTTGAAGAGGCCTTTGTCCTTTCCATAGGAGGAGTTGAACTCTCCACAGAAAAATGGACCCGTGCTCCTGAGATTAGAGGGGGGGACTGCTTAACATAATTGAGAATTTTTTCTTTTTGACTGTTTTTCCAGAATCTGATGTCTAAAATGGACCAGGCATTGTCAGCCACTATGTTTGCTTTTTCTCCTCCCCCGATCAGCCCGATATTGAGGCTTATGGACTTTGTCTTCTGTTTCTTCAGCCGCTGAATCTGTCCCATAAGCTCATCAATAGCGTTCACTCCCTCCTCTGGATTTCCAGCATGGGCGGCTTGGCCTCCACATTCCAGGCGAACCACCACCCGGCCTTTTCTCTGCACTTTTAGCGCTCCTCCGGGGAGCGCAGGTTCCAGGCAGAGAGCACAGGTTGATTTTTTTGCCAAATCTTTGATGATTTGGTCAGCGGCTTCACTTTGAATCTCCTCAGCAGAATTGATAAACACAGCAATTCTTTTCTTGGGCTGAATATTCAGCTCATTCAGAGCTTGAAGCGAATAGATGGCCATGACTACTCCAGCTTTCATATCCAGCACTCCCGGGCCAAATATTTTATTCCCTGAGACATAAAAAGGCATTTTTTTTATTTTCCCTACAGACCACACCGTATCCAGATGAGTGAGGAGAAGAATTTGCTCTTTATCGCGGCGTTTGTATTCAGGGGGATAATAAACAGCATAAAGATTTCCTATCTCTTTTTGGGGAAAAGAGGAGATTTTAGCTCCGATTTTCTTGAATTCCCGTACAGCGTAGGAAGTGCAGGCATCCACTGCTTTTTTGTCAGATGAAGGGGATTCCAGATCCACCAGATTTTTCAAGAGGTGAATCATTTCTCCCTGACGAGATTTGAAATAATGATAAAAGTCCATCGCCCCTCCTTGTCTGGGAGAATAAATTTAACACAGTCGGCCAGGAAATGCACCTTTATTTATTTGAAAATCGTTTATTCTGCCATTTTTGGGAAGATTTGGGGATGATGTGCTTTTGTGATATGTTTTTAGGGGAACAATTGACTTTTGTTAAAAATTCAGGGAAGATTTTATGGCCATGAACAAAAAAACTATAATATCTTCTATGGTTATTTTTCTGCTTTTGGTGGGAACCCAGGACATGGTCCGGGGGGAAAGATTGATTTTTCACGTAAACGGGGGGATTTCTTTGCCTGCAGAAGAGAACGTGAATTCTGCCTTTGACTCAGGATTTGGGTTTGCCGTGGCTGTGAATAAAAAGCTCTGGTTTTCCTTCAATTTTGACTACTGGAGAAGTCAAGTCAAGGAAACAGAAAAAAAGCTTTTAGAGGGGAAGCTGTCTGAGACTCCTTTTCTTGCATCTGTCCATTACTCGTTGACTGAAAGCAAAACTTTCAATCCTTATGTCTTTGCGGGGATTGGGTTTGTGTTTTCTCATTTTGATATAGGAGAATATGTGACCATTCCTGAAGTGACCATCAATCAAAAAGTAGAAAATGGCCCTGCTTTGCAGGCAGGACTTGGAGGCTGGTTTCGTGTGTCCAAAAGATGGGCGGTGTTTGCTGAAGCGCTGTATCTTTACAGAAAAACAGACGGAAAAACCATCATAACTGATCTGAATTTGGGAGTGACGGAGGATAGTTTCTCTTTAAACATGAGTGCTTCTCTTTTACGAGTAGGAATCAGATATTTTCTTTGAATCAGTATGAAACGCATATGAATATTTTTTCTTTCCTGTTTTTGCTTTTGATAGCTTTTATCACCGGGGCCATAGGTGCCCGTATTGCCGGGAGAAGGAGATTGGGGTGTTTGGCCTCCATGGTTCTCGGTTTTATCGGTGCTCTGATCGGAACTTATATCGCTCGGCAGTTGAACCTGCCCCTTTCTCCCTGGGTGAGGTTTGGGTCCCATGCTTTTCCGGTTATTTGGGCTGTTCTGGGGGCCGCCCTGTTTGTGGCCTTCCTCAATCTTATCTCAGGGAAAAGATAGGCTTCATCCCCTCAGCTAAACAGATATTTCAGTTTGTGGTGGAGTGATCTTACACTCCTGATTATCCTTCCCCAGGTCTTTTGCTTGAGCTTGATAGAGTGGAAGCGGCAGACTTCATGACAGCACATGCAGTGGATGCAGAGGTTTTTATCTATCCAGGCAGAATTCTGGTTTGATCTCATGGCTCCTTTAGGGCAGATGCTGAGGCATTCTCCGCACAGGGTGCATTTTTTTTCCATCACTTCTGGAATGAGAGTCAATTGGCCCTGGATGAAAGCATAAAGAAAAGTGGGAATTTTTCGGCGGAGAAAACCGATGGCCACAGCAGAATGTTTGAAATCTCTAACCTCCACATCTTCAATCTTTTCCCCTAATACCGCGATCTCATCCATGCTGCCTTCACCCAGTCCTCTTTGGTGAGCATTTTGAGTGGTAAAGATATCCATAGGGTTAAATCCCGCGATCTTTGAGGCCACTGCATCCAGAGCCACAGCATCCCGGCTGGCCAGAATGATCCCCAGATTTCTGGGATTGCCGGCTGAGGGCCCTTCTCCTTCCATGGCCACCACCGCATCCATGAGGTTAAGATGAGGAGGCACACAGGAAAAAATGTCAACCAGCATCTGGCTGAAAACCTCATTGTTCGAATACTGCCGGTGGTATTTAAGGCGGAGGCCGGAAGGAATGATACCGAACATGTTTTTTACAGCTCCTGTGTATATGGTGAAGGAATGGGTCTTCAATTTGGGAAGATTAATGATAAAGTCTGATTCAAGAAGCGGAGGAGAAATATATACTTTTTTCAAAACCTGTCCCTTACACGATAATTCTTTAAACCCTATTTCTTTTAAATTGACCAGAGGAACTCCCAGCTCATCGCAAATCTGGCGGTAGCCAGAAACCGAGAAACCATCTTTTTCCCTGGATTGGATGTCATCTCCCACCGTTATTTTAACATGGTGCTCTTTCAGGAGCTGCAAAAATTCTTTGGTCAAGGCAGGGTGAGTAACAATGGCTTTTTCAGGTGGAGAGGGAGGAGAAAGATGGTTTATCTTGACAAAGACTCTGGAGTGGGGCTTTATGATATTTTCTAATCCTCCCAGAAGGTCAAGGCTTTTTTGGAGAGCCTGGCGAATTCGGTTAATGTCGTAATCGTGGAGTTTTACCAGGGAAACGGCGGCTTTTTTCATCTTAAATTACTATTATAAGGGCTGGCAGAGCAAACTCAAAATTTTACCTCTGCCTCAGGTGGGATTGCATTTACTTGATATCTGGAATGGAGTAATATAGTAATCCAGGTGCGCCTGTAGCTCAGGGGATAGAGCGACGGACTCCGGATCCGTAGGCCGCAGGTT
>JBKHJA010000156.1:0-2540 GCA_046538375.1 Candidatus Aminicenantota bacterium | reverse complement strand
CGAATGGGAGCTAATTTTCCTCGCTGGGGAAAATTAGCGTGCTGACGACCCCCCATCCCTCACCCCTTTCCCAATCAGTATATATTTATACTCATCACGGTTTCTGGGATGCTTCCATGAAATCTTTTCATGGAAAGAGAAGCGCTTGAAAAAGAGGCCTTTATCTTTTATCATCGGCTTGGACGTCGGGCATGGAAAAAAAAGAAGAAAGTGCGGTGCTTTTTTCAGGAGGGATAGATTCAACCACCGCTCTTTACTGGGCACTTGACGGCTACCAGAGAGTCGCTGCCTTGACTTTTGATTACGGACAGCGCCATAAAATTGAAATAGATATGGCCCAGTCCTTGACCAAAAAACTCCGTGTCCCCCACAAAATGATGGAAGTGAATCTCAACCAGATTGGCGGCTCTTCCCTGACCGACCACCAAATTTCTGTCCCTGAGTATGGAAGCATCCAGGAAATCGAGAATACTTGTCCTTCCACTTATGTCCCTTTCCGAAATGGTATATTTCTTTCCCTGGCTGCCGCCTGGGCTGAAGTGAAAGGGATCAAGGACATCATCTGCGGTTTTAACATCATCGACTCGCCAAATTACCCCGATACCCGGAAACACTTTGTCAGAGCGATGGAAAAAGCCATCAACTTGGGAACCAAACCGACTTTGAACCAACAGGGCTTCCGGATACTCTCTCCTTTTGCCAACCTCAAAAAATCTGAGATCATCCAAAAAGGCCTCTCCCTGGGAGCTGATTACTCTTATTCTCTTTCCTGCTATCAAGGGAAAGAAATCCCCTGTCAGAAGTGCTCATCCTGTCTTCTCCGTCAGAAGGCCTGGAAAGAGGTGGGCCTTCCTGACCCGTTGATGGTACGATTGAAGAAAGAGGGAAAATTATGAGCTGGATCTTAACAGTCAAGGACAGATTTCATGCTGCCCATTTCCTGAAAGATTATCATGGTCAATGTGAGAAAATCCACGGCCACACCTTCAGGGTGGAAGTCCGGATCCAGGTGGAAAAACTGGATAAAACGGGTATCAGTATAGACTTTACCAAAATCAAGAAAAAATTATCTGATATCCTGCCTGACCATACCCTTCTCAACGATATCTATAATTTTAACCCATCAGCTGAAAATTTATCCCGCCATTTTTTCTTGGAGCTAAAAAAATATTTTCCTGTAACAGGGGTGACGGTGTGGGAATCTGAGGATGCCTCAGCCACATACTCTGAACATAACTGAAATATTCCCTTCTTTTCAGGGGGAAGGCCTCCGGCAGGGAGAACCAACACTCTTTGTCCGTCTTTCAGGATGCAACTTGAGATGCTCTTTCTGCGACACCAAATATGCATGGGAAAAGGGAAAGGACTGCACAGCCCAGGAAGTTTTAACAAACATTCAAAAAATAAAGAGGCGTTTTCCTGCGGAATGGATCTGTCTGACGGGAGGAGAGCCGATGCTTCAGGATGTTGAGGAATTGGTGAACAGGCTTAAAGCCGACAAATTCAAAGTTCAGGTGGAAACAAACGCCACTCTCTACCGTTCACTGCCTGTGGACTGGTACAGCATCTCCCCCAAACCAAAAAAATATTTCTACCACCCTCAATACAGAAAAAAGGCTGAAGAAGTGAAGGTCATTGTCACCAAAAATCTCACTGTGGAAGTGATAGGAAAGCTGCGGCAGGAATTTCCTCTCTCTACTCCTATCCTGCTCCAGCCTCAATCCATGAGGAAGTGGAGCATGAATCTTTCCCTAAAACTTCTGAGGGGCTCTCTAAGGAAGGGATTAAAAAATATAAAAGTTTCCGTTCAGCTCCACAAAATCTATGGATTCCGCTGAACACCTCCTTTCTCCTAAATTCTATTATGGTGAGCGAGCAAGATAGACTCCCACCAGAATGATCAAAGCGCCCACAGCCTGCCAATAGGTGATGGTTTCTGAAATAAAGATATAGGCAAACAGCACCGTAAAAACAGGAATCAGATATCCATAAATGGCTGTCTTGATGTTTCCCACAATTTTTACTGAAAAATACCAGATAACATAGCATATGGCTAAAGCAAAAAGTCCAGAATAGAAAAGAGCTCCCCATGCCGGAGTGCTGATGGCAGTCAAACGAAGATGCAGGACATCTTTCAGGCAAAAGGGAACATAGAAAACTGTGCCCATAACCATGGTTAGGGTGGTCAGCTTCAACGGAGACATTCTCTCCAAGATGGGTTTGGAAAAGACAGTATAGATGGCCCAGCACATATTGCCCAAGAAAATCATCAAATCGCCCCTAATTCCCTTACCTGAGAGGCTGATCCCTCCGGGCTGTCTGGTGATGACAAAATAAAATCCCACAAAAGAGATGCCGATTCCCAGCCAGGTCAGCCAGTGTATTCTTTCCTGTTTGGTCAAAGAACTCAACAGGGCCACGAACACAGGAGTCATGGCCATGATGATGGACGTATTGGAGGCGGTGGTCAGATTCATCCCATGAATAAAAAACATCTGAAAAACGGTATTGCCGATGATGCCCAGTAAGATGAGCTTTAA
>JBKHJA010000155.1:0-2572 GCA_046538375.1 Candidatus Aminicenantota bacterium | reverse complement strand
CCCTGGAATTCATGACTGCATCTGGGAAAACCTTCAATTTATGAATAATGCAGGTAAGGAGGCATAATCCATGGATAAAATCAATGTCATTGTCTACGGATGCGGGGTTATGGGGCGCAAAATTGCTCACGCCCTCCACCAGAAAAAAAGTTTTGAAATAGTGGGAGCCGTGGATATCGATCCAGAGCTGGTGGGAAAAGATTTGGGAGCATTTTTCGATACTCCCCAGGAATTGGGTATTTCCATCTCCCAGGATGCACAGGAATTGTTCTCTAGAGTGAAAGCTCATGCTGTGGTCCACTCCACCACTTCCTATTTGAAAACAGTGTTTCCCCAGGTCGCTCAGTGTCTGACAGGGGGGCTGAATGTGATCTCCACTTGTGAGGAATTATCCTTTCCCTGGAGAGGTGAGCCAGAGATGGCCCAAAAACTGGATTATTTGGCTCAAGAAAACGGAGTGACGGTGACCGGAACAGGCATCAATCCGGGCTTTTTGATGGATACTCTTCCCCTTATTCTCACCGCTCCCTGCCTCAGGGTTGATGCTGTTCAGGTTGTCCGGATGATGGATTCTTCCCGAAGACGCCTTCCTTTTCAGAAGAAAATAGGCACAGGACTTACCCAAAAGGAATTCCGCCAGAAGATAGAAAACAAGGAGATAACAGGACATGTGGGCCTTCTGGAATCCATACACATGATCGCGGCTGGACTGGAGTGGGAGCTGGATGAGGCGGTTGAACTCCCTCCCGAACCGGTTATAGACGAAACAGAAATCAACACTCCTTTGGGCCCAGTCAAGCCAGGAGATGTTATCGGGTTGACCAGCGTTGCTTACGGAAAGAGAGAAGGAAAGGAAGTCATCAGTTTAAAATTCAGCGCCAATGCCGGTGTGGATGAAGAATATGATGAAATCATTATCCAGGGCGAACCTCCCATCCACCAGAAGATAGTGGGAGGAGTTCACGGCGACATCGGAACTGTAGCCGTGACCATCAACACCATTCCCAGAGTGGTGGAAGCAGCAGCCGGTCTTAAGCTGATGAAAGATTTAGCTCCTCCCCGGACCACCCATTGACAGAAAGCTTTGTCCAGGTGAAGGGAGCTTTTGATTTCAAGGAGAAGCGGGATTAGGGAAGCTTGAATATTTTGTACAAGCCCACAGTCAATAAAGGGATAATGAACACCAGAAAAAATCCCCAACTGATGCTTCCGTATCCTTTGGCTATCAAATCGATGATGCCAAAACTGGAAATTCCTAAACTGGTCAAGAGAAGCCCAGCAGCAACCAGAGGTCTTTGCCAGTTGGGGAATTCTTTTCCTCTGGCTTGAAGGGTAGATTGAATCCTTTGGTTAACAGCGTGGATAAATCCTGTGCCCGTTTCAATCAGAGTTCCGAACAGAACCACTATGAAAATGACCAAAAGCAGGGGAATTTCAGCCCTTTGAAGGACAAACACAGCCGGTATTTCTTCAGAAATCACTTCTGGGTAGTGGCCGAGAACAGCCATATAAAACAGGAAAGCAGGCAGTATACCGATGATACCGGCAATAAGACCAGCCAACAGGGATTCTTTTCTCGATTCTGCATGCCTCACACAAAAAAGGACCGCAGGTATCACTCCCATGTTGTAGATAGCGTACTTAAAACCACCCAACGCCCATCGAGGAAGGATGACAGCGCTGGCCAGATTTTTTTGAATCAAGGGGCCGAATTTTATCAGGGCCGCCACCAAAAATAGTCCATACACCACATAAATGAGCATGGACCAGCTGGAAAGAAATTTTTCGATCAGGCTGCTGCCTTTAAAGGTTAAGATGCCGATGGCCACCAACATGATCATGACCCCCATCATATAAGGAATGCCAAAATAATCTCTCAACAGGACACCGGCCGCTGATCCCACCACCGCCAGGACTATAAGCAGAAGTACGATGTACAGAATTTCAAACACCACCCAGAAAGGACCGAGAAGTCTAAGCAAAAGTGTTCGATAATCGTAGGCACGAAATTTTCGGGAAAACTCAAAAGTGACGGCCAGAATTATGGACCAGATGACCATGGTGACCGCAAACATTCCCAGGATACCGCCCACAGGACCGTATTTCATGAAATATTCAACCAGTTCTCGACCTGTTCCATAACCACCCGCTATGATGATGCCCTGAAAAACAAATCCGGGCATGAGATATTTTTTGAACAGGGAGGTGCTGATCAATTTCACTGTTCCTGCGTTTCTCTCAACACAAGGTTTTCAATCCAATGGTGATACGCTAATATCATTTCGGATGGTCTTTTGTCAACCTGGCTGCGTTTTAATAATATAACTTATTTAATATCAATGATTTAAAAAGATTGACAAAAAAATCATATTATGGTACAAGATAATGTCCGAAAGACGCCCCCTTCAAGTGACAATCACACGTTTTTAAGCCTACTGATTGAAAATAATAAACTCAGGCGCTCATCCTTTGTTAATCATAGAGAGGGCAGGTGGCGAAATTGGCATACGCGCTAGGCTTAGGACCTAGTTCCTGGTGAAGGAGTGCGGGTTCGAGTCCCGCTCTGCCCATA
>JBKHJA010000084.1:0-12133 GCA_046538375.1 Candidatus Aminicenantota bacterium | reverse complement strand
GCTTCCTCACCCCCCATCCCTCACCCCTTACAATCAGTATTCATAATCATCACGGAAATGGAAATGCTTCCAATGGAAAAGAAAAAGTGGCCTGTGCTGTTTGTTTTTGGTAAAATCTTCTGAGTGAAGAAAGTTACTTTGATGATCATATTCTTGATGTGCGGAGAAGGGATTTTCTTGAAAGGCCTTGATGTTCAGGATAAGATTTCCACGTTGAAAAATTTGCTCCCTCCAGAAATAAACGGCTGGAAAGCACAAGGAGAGGATAAGCTTTTCGGCCCTGAGACAATTTTTGACTACATAGACGGGGCGGGTGAGGTCTACCGTTCCTATAATTTCGAAAAGCTTCTGGTCAGGCGCTACGCCAAGGAAGGGAAGGCCGATTTAGTGGCTGATCTTTTCCATATGGGAAATCCTGAGGATGCTTTCGGTGTTTTCACTCATGACCTGGAAGGCGAGGATGCTGGCGTCGGCCAGGGATCTACCTACAAGGGAGGGCTTCTTTCTTTCTGGAAAGACTGCTTTTTTGTTTCCCTTTATGCCGAGGAGGAAACAGAGGAGACTAGAGAAGCCGTTATGGCTTTGGGCCGGGAAGTGGAGGCAGCCATAAAAGGAGAAGGGGAGAAGCCGGCGCTGATTTATCTTCTTCCTCTGCAGGAACTGCGTAAAGACACTATCCGCTATTTTCACAATCATATGATCCTGAATTACCATTTTTTTGTGGCTGACGAGAATATACTGCTGCTTGACCAGAAAACAGAGGCAGCTTTAGGGGCTTATGGAGAAAGAGAAAAGAAGTTCCGCCTTCTGGTGATTCGTTATACTGGCCCCAAAAAAGCATCCCGGGCCTTCAAAAATTTCAAGGGCGTCTATATGCCAGAGGTCCAGGAAAAAAACATAATCCAGAATGAAGATGGGAAATGGACGGCAGTCAGCCTGAAAGATGAGTTTTTGACCGCAGTCTTTGAGGCTTCCTCCCGGTCCCGCGCTGAGCAGATGGTAAAGGAAGTGGAAAAAAGAATGGAAAAAATGCCCATGACAAAGAAGGACAGAAATAAAAATCAAGAGCAGAAAAGGAGAGAAGGATGAAGAAGAGAGTCCTTACCCGCCGGGATTTCCTCCGCATGGCGGCCGCGGCTCCAGTGGCTGGCGTGGTGACCAGATGGGAAGATTCTCAAACAAAAACCAGGCCAGGAAAGAAGGCCACCGTGGTCCTGATCAGAGAGAAAAATGCTTTGCGCTCTCTCAACCACCCTCATCCAGATATCATCCAGAAAATGCTGGATGAGGCGGTAAAAATTTTGCTGGATGAAAAAGATGCTTTGAGTGCCTGGCGGAAACTGGTGGAACCTTCTGATGTGGTGGGAGTAAAGAGCAATGTCTGGCACTACATCCCCACTCCCAGAGAGCTGGAACAGGCTGTCAAGAAAAGGTTGATGGATGTGGGTGTTCAAGAGGATAATATAGGCATCGATGACAGGGGAGTGAGGAGGAACAGCGTTTTTAAGAGAGCCACTGCACTCATAAACGCCCGTCCAGCCCGAACCCACCACTGGTCAGGAATGGGAAGCTGTATCAAGAATTACATCATGTTCGTTCCCCGGGCATCCGCCTATCACGGGGATTCCTGTGCTGATCTGGCCACTATCTGGAAGGATTACCACCTCGGGGAAAAGACCAGGCTGAACATCCTGGTGATGTTGAACCCTCTGTTCCACGGCATCGGCCCCCATCATTACAGCCGGAAATATGTGTGGGAATACAACGGGATTCTGGTGGGGCAGGACCCCGTAGCCGTGGACGCCACAGGAGTCCGGATTCTCCAGGCTAAACGCCGTCAATTTTTTGGTGAAGAGAGGCCTTTACGCCCCCCGGCCAAACATGTTTTTCTGGCTGACACCAGACATCATCTGGGAGTGAGCGATCCGGATGAGATTGAGCTCATCAAACTGGGATGGAAAGAAGGAATCCTCATTTGAGGTGAGAAAATGCCCATCTACGAATACAGATGCGGTGACTGCGGTCGAAAATCCGTGTTTGTCACCTTGAGTGTGAAATCTTCTTTTACTCCCCGCTGCAAGCACTGCGGCGGCAAAAATTTAGAGAAAATTATCTCCCGGGTAGCCATCTTCCGGTCTGAAGAAAGCCGGATGGAGAGTCTGGCCGATCCTTCCAAACTGGCCGGTCTGGATGAGAATGATCCCAAAAGCGTAGCCAGATGGATGAAAAAGATGGGTAAAGAAATGGGCGAAGACATGGGAGAAGATTTCGACCAGGCAGTGGAAGAGGCTGTTGAGGAAAGCGAGAAAGCCAGGAGCGCGCCGGAAGGGGGTGAAGGAACAGAAGAGGAGATTTGACTCATTCCTCTCGGGGCCCGAATATTTTTGTTCCGATTCTCACCATATTGGCACCTTCTTCCACAGCCACCCGGTAAGAATTGGTCATTCCCATGGAGAGATACTTCATCTCCACCCCCTCAAGATGGAGTGCTTTCATCTTTTTAAAAAGATTTCTGGTTTCCACAAAGTAAGGACGGGCATCCTCAGGATCGCCCGCAAAAGGGCCCATGGTCATCAGTCCCTGGATCAGGATATTTTTAAACGATGAAATTTCTATAAGGAAATCTTCTGTATCCTCGGGAAGAACGCCGTATTTTTGTGCTTCCCGCCCGCTGTTGATTTCAATAAGAACAGGCATGATCTGTCCTCGTCGGGCACATCTTTTGTCGATTTCTTCGGCCAGCCTGACAGAGTCCACTGTTTCGATCATGTCGAATATTTCCACCGCTTTTTTGACTTTATTCCTCTGGAGATGACCGATAAAATGCCATTTCACTCGGTCACCCACCACCTGGCGGGCCTGGCGGGCCTCCTGCACGTAGTTTTCTCCTACTGTGCGCACTCCTGCCTCCACAGCCCGCAGGATTTCCTGGGGAGTACGGGCTTTAGCCGCGGCCACCAGCCTCACTCGGGGAGGCAGTTCTTTGAGTATGGCCTTCACATTTTCTTCAATCATCCTACTCTTGTATAAAAGAGTGAATTTTCTTTAAATCAAAACTTAATCAATCTCCCCCAAAAATTCAAGTGCGTGACAAGTAGAACCTCCACTTCATAATTGATATAATGATTTTTCATGACTATACGCCGTGAACTTGAACAGATAGAAAGAGAGATTCTTTCCCCCAAGGCCTGTCTGAGCGCTGATTCCAGGGGGAGGGAACGGAAGGAAAAACTTCATCCCCTGAGAACAGCGTTTCAGCGGGACCGGGACCGCATCATCCACTCCAAATCTTTCCGGCGCTTGAAGCACAAAACCCAGGTATTTCTGGCTCCTTTTGGGGACCATTACCGCACCCGGCTGACCCACACTCTGGAAGTCTCCCAGATCGCCCGCACCATCGCCAAGGCTTTGAAATTGAACGAAGACCTGACCGAAGCCATCTCCCTGGGCCATGACCTGGGCCACACTCCTTTTGGTCATGCCGGCGAGGAGACTCTGGCCAAGCTCCTTCCCCGAGGGTTCAGTCATTACCAACAAAGCCTGCGGGTGGTGGAAAGGCTGGAGTACGAAGGGAAAGGCTTGAACCTGACTTTAGAAGTCAGGGACGGCATCTTCAAACATTCCAAAGGGAAGGGAGAGATTATCAATAAGGGAAAGGATGATCTGCCCTTGACCTTAGAAGGGCAGGTGGTGAGAATCTCAGATATCATTGCCTATGTCAATCATGACATCGACGATGCGGTCCGGGCAGGAGTCATCAGAGAGAGTGATATCCCTTCCCATTTGATACGGATTTTGGGCCGGTGGCATGCCCACCGCATCGATAAGATGGTTGAGGATGTGGTCAAGAGCAGCATTGGCTGCGGCCTTGAAAGAATCGCCATGAGTGGGCAGATATACAAGGCCATCACAGAACTGCGGGATTTTCTCTACCAGCGGGTCTATTATAATCCCCGATCCAGGGAAGAGCTGGCGAAGACCGAAAAGATTCTCAGAGACCTTTACAAACACATCCTGGAAAATCCTCACCATTACATAAAGCCTTATCCTGAGGGCGATTCAGTGGAGAAGAGAGCCGGAGATTTTATCGCCGGCATGACAGACAGCTATGCCCTGGGCCTTTATGAAAAAATCTTTTTTCCCCGTTCTCTTCCCGTGCTGTAGAAGACAAGAAAAGGGAGGTTGAATATGAACACAGGTCATTTTATGGAAAAGGAGCTGCCATCATGAAAATCATGAGCGATACTTTGAATTTTTCCACCACCGGATTCAGCGACATGAAGGATCTCACCGGGGAGGTGGGGCGTAAACTGTCCGATAAGGGCTTGAAAAACGGACTGATCAATTTATTTGTCCCCGGGTCCACCGGAGGCCTGACCACCATCGAGTATGAATCCGGCCTGGTTAAAGACTTTTCTGAACTGATGGAGAAAATAATCCCCAGCAGCGTCTCCTACCATCATGATGCCCGTTGGGGAGATGGCAACGGCTTCTCCCATGTCCGGGCTGCTCTGCTGGGACCTTCCCTGACCGTTCCCTTTACCAACGGCACCTTGAATCTGGGTACCTGGCAGCAGATCGTGTTTGTGGATTTTGACAACCGTTCCCGCTCCCGCACCATCCATCTTCAGTTCATAGGGGAGTGAAACATCAACTTTTTTCACTTTTTATAACTACCAGTTATAAGGTGAATCTGATAAAATCAGAATAAGGTGAAAAACGGGAAACAGCCCTGGACCTCATTTCTGAGTATAATCTCATGTTTAAGAAGATTTTCGAGCTGTTCTTATAGAATGAAGGCTTCTTCCATGATTCTGGTGAAATGACAGAAATCAAGGATAAACTCGAGCAGCTGAAGAAGGAAAGAGAAGCCCGCTCCAAGTCCCAGATCATAAAACAGGCCTGGGAAAAAATAGATAAAGATGAAAGCATCTCTGTCAAAGAAAAGCTTGACCGCCTGATCAACCTTACCAGAGAAGAAAAACCAACAAAGCCAAAATCCATCCCCTTTGAGCCTATCCATAGAGAGCCTGTTCAGTTGTTTGAAAACCCCTATCCTCTTGATACCAGGTACGGCAGAATAGACCTCGCTTCTGGACTGGAAATCAAAGGAGAGATTCTCTCCTGTCTGAGCAAGGAGAAGGCCTTTAAAAATCTGGATCTTTCCACTGCCCTGTTCATCGACCTGGAAACCACCGGCCTCTCTGGCGGCGCCGGAGTGGTTCCGTTTCTGGTAGGTCTTGGCTACTACGGAGATGATAAATTTTGGGTTACCCAGTTTTTCCTGGGAGATCTGGCTGAAGAGGAGGGGATGATTCATGAGCTGGCCCGGTTTTTCTCCCTCATGGATTTTCAGTCAGTGGTCACATTCAACGGCAAAGGATTTGATATTCCTCTTCTGGAAACCCGGTTCATCCTCCAGCGGCAGCCGTTCTCTCTGTCTTCGCTTCCCCATCTCGATTTCCTGTATTCTGCCCGCAGCCTGTGGAGTCACAAGTATGAGAGCTGCCGGCTTTTCTATCTGGCCAGGGAAATAGTGCAGGCTGACCGCTCCGAGGATATCCCCTCAGCCGAAGTTCCATGGAGATATTTCCAGTACCTGAAGACAGGAAACTTCGCCTTGATGGAGCCGGTCCTCTACCACAATCAGGAAGATATTCTCTCCCTTCTGGGAGTGGTGACCATCGGTTCTCTTGTTTTCTCTGAAGATAGGGAAGAGGAACTGGTGGATGCCATGGACCTTTACGGTGCCGGCAGGATCATGGAGAATATCGGGGAAAGGGAGAAGTCTGCCCAATTCTATAAGAAAGCCCTGGATGGAAAATTATCAGATGAAATATTGTTGACCGCCAAGCGAAAACTCTCCCATTATTTCAAAAAGAAAAGCGACTGGAAGAAGGCCGTATCGCTGTGGAATGATATCGCCTCTTCCCCTGATGTGAGCACCACCCAGCTTCACTCCATAAGAGAGCTGGCCATGTATTTCGAACACAGGATGAAAGAATACGAACAGGCCAGGAAAGTGGCTGAAGAAGGCCTGGCGCTCTCTCAGGGTGTTTCCTCCTGCTATGAGAGAGATTTTGCCTACCGGCTGGAGAGGCTGAAACGCAAAATCCTGAGACAGAAGAATAAACAGAATAAAAAAAAGATTAGCTCTTCATAACAAGTTTAAGGCGGTTGTACGTTTTGGATACAGATGACCACCCTATATGACAGTAAAGCAGACCGAAGCGTTATTCTTCCCCTGATAAAGGTTGGCATGAACATTGCTTAATGTTATAATAAGAATGAAATAAAGGAGCATAGCAGATGAAAAAACTTATTCCTCTTATCGTATTGATTTTCCTGGTTGCAGGCTGCGCCACCATAGATCAACGGTATACCGGAAAGAGAATAAATGAAGCGCCTGAAGAATACCAACCCTACGAGGAATATTACCCTTATGACCACTATTATCCCTATCATTCATTCGGTCCTTATTATCATAGTCCTTTCTTCTTGATTGGATTCTACTGGTGGGATCCTTATTTCTTCTGGTCTCCATTTTCTTACTACCGCTTTTCCAACTTTTATTCCGGATATTATCCCGGCTATTACTGGTTTTCCCCTTATTTCTGGTATGATGGGGGGAAGTACGGGAGATACGGCCGGGCCGTGATCACCAAATCGCAGCTGCAGCAAAGGACCACCAAAACCATCCCCAAGAGGAGCATAAGCAGGACTTCGGGAAAGACCCGGAGCACAGGAAAGATAACATCAACCATTTCCAAATCAGGTTTTTCTTCGAGCTCCAGAGTTTCCACCTCCAGCCGGAGTTCCAGCACCAAAGTAAAGAAAAAGAAATAATAGAGCAGCCAGGCTGAGTTTTCTAGAAAAATACGCTTTTCCCATAAAAAATTCGTGTGATAGTTTTCTTTATATCTATAGAAAAAAGCAGAGCTTTATTTTTCCTATTTAATATTTTCCCCTAAGGCCGTCTTCCCACCTGTTTTCCCCTTTCTAAAAAATACCAAGAAAATTGCAAAAATCATACAAAAGAAGGATAAAATTCTGTCGAGGGGAAAACTGGGAAGAGATGATGAAAAATACCAGAAGGCTGTTTGCCGCAGTAGGATTTGGTTTGCCCAGCAGGACTTGTCCTGCCGCACATGATTTTGTAAAAGAAAAGGTAAGTGCTGGCTGTTTGGGGATTTTGCCAAGGATTGGAAAAGGAGGGCGGAAAGAGGGAAGATCCTGCCCAGCCAGCCCAGCAGAGTCACTTCCTTTAACCAATATTGTTGTGTGCAAAAAAGATGCCAAAATTTCTAATATTGAAACTTGATGCAGGGCATAATCTAAATCTTTTATTCTAAATGAAATATAGAGAATAGAGGTCAAAATACAAAATACTTATGTTTGTTTTATGGAAAAAATTCCAAAATTGTGGAAATCATTCTATAGAAATAGGAAAAGAGAATTTAGGAAAGGTGTTTGAACCTTTCTATACAACCAAAGAAGCTTCTGATGGAAGCAGTATTGATGGGATGGGTTTTGGCTTGTCTGTTTCTTATGGAATTGTAAAAAAGCATGGGGGGACAGTTAAAGTGGAAGGTAAGCCCAGAAAAGGGACACTCTTTACCGTTAAATTGACGTTAAAAGGAAGTGGTTCTAAATAAAAAATCATGAAGTCAAAAAGAAAAAAAGCACAGGCTAAAAAAATGAATTTTGCCAAATCTTTTAAAAGAACTCAAATTATAGATATCCATCGAAGATATAAGATAGCCTTTTAAGATAACAAATTATCCCCTTTTAAGATGACAATAAAAAGGAAAAATCCCCTTAAGAATCACCGTGGAAGGGGATGTAATGATTTCAGTGATTTATTAGTTTAGAAGTTAAGATGAGGACAAAGCCGAAGATCTTGATCGTTGAAGACGAAAGAATTGTCGCTGAAGACATCAAAGAGATTTTGGCAGATCGTGATTTTGATGTTTCTCTCATAATATTCTCTGGAAAGGAAGTTCTGCAAGATGTTGAAGAACATAAACCTGACTTAGTACTGATGGATATAAAGCTCGATGGCTACATCGATGGTGTGGAATTAGCCGGACAGATTCGTTCCCGTTTTGATATCCCTGTTGTCTATATTACCGCTTTAACCGATGCCCACACACTGCAAAAAGCCAAAAAAACAGAGCCTTTCGGGTATATATACAAACCTGTTGAATGTAAAGAATTAATCAGCACCATCGAAATAGCTCTTTACATGCACAAGATATACAGAAAGCTAAAAGAGAGCGAGGAAAGATATCGGCTGCTGATAGAAAACCAGACGGATTTGGTGGTCAAGGTGGATACAGAAGGTCATTTTCTGTTTGTCAGTCCTTCCTACTGCGAGTTGTTCGGCAAAAAAGAAGAGGAGCTGTTGGGAAAGAAGTTTATGCCTTTAGTTCACAAAGATGACCGTAAAGCCACAGCTAAAGCTATGGAGAACCTGTACAGCCCCCCTTTCACTTGTTATGTGGAACAGAGAGCCCTGACCAAAGACGGTTGGAAATGGCTGGGCTGGGCAGACAAATCTGTCCTCAATGAGAAGGGAAAAGTGGTGGCTGTTGTGGGGGTAGGCCGTGATATAACCGCACGTAAGAAGGCCGAGGAGGATAAAGGAAGACTTCAGCAGCAGCTTATTCAATCTGAGAAAATGGCAGGAGTGGGGACTCTTGCAGGCGGTGTAGCCCATGAATTCAATAATATCCTACAGATAATGAGAGGCCATGCAGAATTTGCTCGAAAAACAAAGAAATGCGGAGATATGAAGGAAGCGCTGGATATTGTTTTAAGCACTTCTGATAGATTAGCCAAAATTGTCGGAGATTTATTGTCTTTTACCCGAGGGGAAATACCTGAGAAAGAAATGTGTGATGTGATTGAACCTATAGAATCAGTGCTTTCCCTCACAGAGGGACATCTCGGGAAGTGCAATATTAAGGTGATAAAGAAATACAGAATTACTCCCCAGGTAGAGATAAATAAAGGAGAAATGCAGCAGGTTTTTTTGAATATGGTAAATAATGCTCGGGATGCCATGTTGAATAAGGGAGGGATATTGAAGATAGAGGTTAATCATTGCCGCAAAAACGTAGAAATCAGCATCAGCGATACAGGAAGAGGAATAAACAAAAAGGATTTGAGCAAAATATTCGATCCCTTCTACACCACGAAAGGAGCTATCGGAGGCGACAGTATGCTCCAGGGGACAGGGCTTGGTTTATCTGTTTCTTATGCCATAGTGAGAAGACATGGAGGGACCATTGAAGTTGAAAGTGATGTGGGGAGGGGAACTGTTTTCGCAGTCAAATTGCCAGCAAAAAAAGTCAACGCTGGAGAGCATGATGAGAAGGCGGGGAAAAGTAAATGATAAAAACCAAAGGTGTGGATATCTTGGTTGTAGACGATGAGAAAAAAATATGTGAGATGTTCACCAAATGGTTGTGTGCAGCAGGACATAGAGTGAAAGCAACCTTAAGAGGGAAGAAAGCCCTTAGTCTGGTTAAGAAAAAGCATTTTGATGTTGTGTTTTTGGATATTGTCATGCCCGGGATTTCGGCTGTGGAGGTGCTGAAGAAGATAAGGAGGATCTCGCCGGAGACAAAGGTAGTAATAATAACAGGAAAATTGGTGGATAGAAGTATGCGGGATAAGCTTAGGCAAAAAGGGGCTTCAGGATTTCTCCAGAAGCCATTCAAAATAGAAGATATTACGGCCATAACAGGTTAGTTTTTAGCACTCATTTTTTTTGACTTCCCTTCTTTTCTGTGTTATTTTTCATCTACAAAAGGAATAAATCTCCGTTGAAACGGGGATAAAGGGCACAGAAATCTGTCAATCAAAAAAATATTCATTTTAACTGAATCATGGTAAAGAGTATACCGCCAAAAACGATGAATAAAGTGAGGGGAAAACTCCCTAGGCCTCGGCGTGTCGCAGGAGGAAGTCCTGCTCGATCTAATTCTGGAGGACATTCATTCCCAGAGTATACCTCAGTGTATAAAGGCAAAATATATAAGAGGCCAAAGCAGTGGCAATACATAACCAAACCTTTTTTTCAAAGGATCAAGGAGCCGATAGTGGATGTTTTCAAAGAGGCAGAAGAAGTTCAGATTATCGTTGATTTAGGAAATTTCAGAAAGGGAGATCTTGATTTCGGTCTGGAGAACAGAAAATATTTCATCTC
Source organism: Candidatus Aminicenantota bacterium (assembly GCA_046538375.1). Classification (GTDB taxonomy): domain Bacteria; phylum Acidobacteriota; class Aminicenantia; order Aminicenantales; family Aminicenantaceae; genus JBKHJA01. The sequence goes on along the minus strand of JBKHJA010000084.1, from coordinate 1,920 downwards.
AGGCAAACACAAGGACTGTGAATTCAGACAGGAAATTTCACTGCCTTATGATGTGGATATAGCAAAAATAAAAGAAAATTTCAAGAATGATATTTTACAGCTCATCTTACCTAAAAAAAGAAGAAAAGAAAGACGGAGCAAAAAAGATGAGAAATAAGCCTCAGATTTTAGTCATCGATGATGAAAAAGATATCGGCCAATTTTTTAAAAAGGTTTTATCTCAAGAAGGGTATACGGTTCTCACGGCTCTTGATGGAATAAGCGGTCTTCAAGCAGTAGAAGAGAAAAAACCCGACATTGTCCTATTAGATTTAAAGATGCCCAAAATGGACGGGATTGAAGTGCTCCGGCGAATCAAAAAAATTGATAAAAATACAGTGGTAATCATAATAACGGGCTACGGCACCATGGATAGTGCCAGGATGGCCATGAAATTTGGGGCTTTTGATTATATTACTAAACCCATTGAATTAGAACATGTGAAGGCAGTTGTCCAAGATGGATTGAAATTGGCTTTGCGAGCCTTTGGAAATAAGATAAAAGAAAAAGAGAAATTAAGGAGCAGGCGCTCCCAACTGGCCAAGCTGACTAATCTAAGACATTGTAAAGAGAACCTACCCTGTGTCTGGGAGGCAGCTCTGAGAGCCTTTGTCCTGGGCGATGATGATTTCATGGCCAAGTGGATGGAGGATCCAAAAATCAGCAAGCATGAGAAAGTAGAATTAACAAAAATCGCTGCCATCCTCAAAGGGGAGAGGGAAAAAAGAGAATAATCGGCTTCCAGGTTTAATCAAGAAGACAGATCCTGGGCAGAATGTGAAATCTTCCCCCTCCCATTCACTTTCCTTATTCCCTCTGCTAATTTAAGGATTTAAGAAAGCAAGCCTTTCGCAACTTTCGTATTCTAAACCACCCATCCAGAAATTGGTTTCCATAAATTTATCCTGTTTCTTATTCGTGTCTCTATCATAAGTCATGTCAGCTATGGAAAAGATTCCATCAATTCTCAGCAGATATGAAGTCAAAAAAGAATTCAAAAAAGAAATAAAAAAAATTATCAAGTCATAACTTGTACAAATTAATAAAGTTAGGAGAGTATAGGATTAAGTCTCGCTTAAAATTTGGCATAAAACTTGAATTATATCCAGATTGAAAAAAATGCGGTGGAAAAGAAGTGCTTCAGTTCCAAGCGAATTCCTCAGTTTATGTGAAAAAAACAGGGTGAAGTAGAAGTCAACTACTAAATAAATGAATATCTGCCTGAGAATTTTTCAACGGCGGTAGCTTAACCAGATAAATCTTTTTTCAGAGAAGTAAGAGTTCTATTAGAGGAGAAACATCCAGGAGAAAAAAATGGAAAAGGCACAAATGGTTACAGATGAAACAGAAGAAATTGGAAGGAAAAAAAATGCTGAAGCCGAATCAATAGTAAAGTTGAAGAAGAAAGTGCACCAAAGAGATAAAAGATTGAGAGAATTAAAAAGAGAAACCAGAAATCTGGTCAATGAACTGGATGATGCTTATAAAGAACTAAGAAGAACCCAAGAGGAGTTGATCATAAGAGAAAAACTGGGAGTTGCAGGAGGAATAGCCTCAGGGATAGCCCATGAGATGAGAAATTCCCTTAATATTATCGGGATCTCAGTCCAGTATCTCCATAATAAATTTATCCCTGGAGATGAAAGGAGGGAATTTACCGAAGCAATTATGAGTAAAGTAGAAGAGTTAAACAGCGTAGCTTCGGATCTTATACAATTTGCACGACCTCATGAACCTGATTTTGAAAAGATCAATATCCATGAAATAGTGGAGCAGGTCCTCAGCTTAGTGAAGTTTAAATGTGTTGCCCATAAGATAAAGGTTATAAAAAAATTTGCACACAAATTGCCTCAGGTGATGGTAGATAAAAAATTGATGGAG
>JBKHJA010000083.1:0-12328 GCA_046538375.1 Candidatus Aminicenantota bacterium | reverse complement strand
TCGTCTTAATTGGGAAGCACCCCCAAAACCGTAATGGTTGTAAATAATGATTGAAGAGGGTGAGGATTGGGGGTGAGGAAGCCCCTGTGAGGACTGAGCGGGCATGGTTCCTCTCCGAAGGAGAGGAGAGTGAAGTCCGAACGGGAGCTAATTTCCTCGCTGGGGAAAATTAGCGTGCTGACGACCCCCCATCCTCACCCCAATATCATGGCAAAGTTGACTTTTTTTATGGCCCTTTTTATTTTAAGTAAAAATGAAGGTCATTCTCGCCGGGTACAACGTGGATAAGGAAGTCATAGAGGAGCTCAAGAAAACCAGTCCTCCCCGGGATGACATCACACCTGAAACTCTTTCCGCTTCTTATGCCCGTATTTCACGTGATCCTCGACCTGCCTATGAATTGCGCGCTGCGGCCAGGAAAGAGGTGGAAAAAGCAAGGCGTTCCAACCGGAACATCATTTTTAAAATGGGACATCATTCTGTGGCCGAGCACGCGGTGTTCAATTTCGATATCATAGGGATAAGCAGGCTGGCCTTAGAGGAACTGGAGAGATTCAGGCTGTGCTCCTACACAGAAAAGTCGCAGAGATACATCACTCTCAAGGACGATTTTGTTGTTCCTGAGGAGGTCAAGAAAGCAGGGATGGAAGAGATTTTCTGTGAGACCATTCAAGAACAGAATGCGCTCTATCACAGGCTTTACAAGAAGCTCCGGCCCTATTTTTTTGAGACCTATAAAAATTCAGCCGAAGTTTCCCGGAAGCATCGGATTCTAGAGGGCTGGGCCAAAGAGGACGCCCGGTACGTGGTGAGCCTGGCCACGCAGGGACAGCTGGGCATGAGCATCAACGGACGCAACCTGGAATTTCTTATCCGCCGTTTTTCCTCCAAAAAATTGGCTGAAATCAGGGAGTTGAACAGCCAACTCCATTCTCTGGCCAAAGAAGTCGCTCCTTCCATACTGCTGTTTACCGAAGCCAGTGATTTTGATGCCAGGACTTACCTGGAGCTGGAAAAGAAAGCGGCCGCTTCATGGAAGGACCCAGCAGACAGCGGCCAGGAAGTGAGGCTGGTGGATTTTACTCCTCAGGCCGATATCAAGTTGATCGCTTCTCTTCTCCATACCGTATCTTCTCATTCTTATCCACAGTGTTTGGAAAGAGCTCGAAGCTTGAAATCCCGTGAAAAGAAAGATTTCATGAAGGCAGCCTTCAAACACATGGAATTTTATGACGCTGTCCCGCGGGAGTTTGAGTATGTGGACCTCACTTTTGACTTGATGGTTTCAGCGACCTGTTTTGCTCAACTGAAGCGGCACCGCATGACCACTCAAACCACCCAAAAATACAATCCAGAATTGGGAGTCACCATTCCTCCTTCCATAATGGAGATCGGAGCCAGAAAAGAATTTATGGATATGATGGAGAAGACAAACCGCATCTATTTCCAGCTCCAGAAAAAAATAGACCGCGGCGCTGACTATATCCTGACCAATGCCCACCGGAAAAGAGTCCTGATCAAGGTCAATGCCAGAGAGCTTTATCACATCTCCCGGTTAAGAGAGGACGCTGCCGCTCAATGGGATATCCGGTCTGTGGCCGCAGACATGAGCAGGCTGGCCAAAGAAAAAATGCCCCTGACATTTCTCCTGATCGGAGGAAAAGATGCCTATCCTGAGATTTATGAAAAGATTTTTCAAAAGAGGCCTGAGTTCATCCCTCCAAAGCTATAAAACAAGAATCCAGACATTTCAGTTTGATTGATAAAATTTAGGATGTTTAATGACAGGGTTTAAGAAAAATGCAGAGGTTATCATCATAGGCGGGGGAATCATGGGATTGAGCACCGCCTACAACCTGGCTGAACAGGGATGCCGGGATGTGATGGTCCTGGAGAAAGACCTTCTTGCTCAAGCCTCCACCGGCCTTTCTGTGGGCGGGATTCGTCAGCAGTTCTCCCATCCGGCCAACATCCGGCTTTCCCAAGAGTCAGTTAAGGTATTTAAGAATTTTCAACAGAAATTGGGAGTGGATATCAAGTTTCAGCAGGTGGGCTACCTGTTTTTGACCCAGAAGCAAAACACCTGGCAGGATTTTTTGTCTGCATTCAAGATTCAAAAAGACCTTGGTGTTCCGGTGGAAATCTTATCCCCTGAGGAAATAAAAAAGAGATGGTCTTATCTGAATGTGGCAGGATTAAAGGGGGGCACATTTGGCCCTGAAGATGGCTGTGCGGATCCTTACCAGGCGGCCATGGGATATGCCAGGGCTTCCCGGAGACTGGGAGTTCATATCGAAGAGCATAAAGAAGTCACTGCTGTCATGGTCAGAAATGGCAGGGTAGAAGGAGTCAAGACTCCCGCAGAGACTGTCTCCGCACCGGTGGTGGTCAATGCGGCTGGAGCGTGGGGCGGGCAGGTGGCCAGGATGGCGGGTTTTGATCTTCCGGTTAAGCCCTACCGCCGTCAAGTTTTCATGACCAAAGCTTTTGATGCCATGCCCAGGCCCGTTCCCATGGTGGTGGACATGGATGTGGCTTTCTATTTTCGGGGGGAGGAGCAGGGAATCCTTATGGGTATGAGCGATCCCGGTGAGCCTTCCAGCTTCCATACCCATGTGGACCGGGATTTTATGGAAAGGGTCGTCCAGACGGCCGTCCATCGAGCCCCGGTCTTAGAACAGGCTGAGATCCTTCGAGGCTGGGGAGGCCTCTATGCCGTAACACCAGATGATAATCCCATCATAGGTTCTTTTCCTGTGGAAGGATTGTACTGTGCGGTGGGTTTTTCAGGACATGGATTTCAGCACGGGCCGGCGGTGGGCAGAGTGTTGAGCGATCTGATCCTCAAAAAAATCACTCCATTCGACCTGAAACCATTCGCCTATGATCGGTTTGGAAAATCACCGGAAAAAGGCGAAAAGAGGGTGGTCTAAAAATGAAAATAAAAATTATTTCTCAAAAGGAAGTAGCCAAGGCTGTGAGCATGGCCGAGGCTATCCGGGCTGTAAGAAATTCTTACATCCAGCTTTCTGAGGGAAAAGCAGGGGTCCCTCTGCGGTCACACCTTGAGGTTACAAAAACAAAGGGTACAGCCTTGTTCATGCCTGGCTATTTGAGCGAGAGCGATGCCCTGGGAGTCAAGACGGTCACTGTTTTCCCTGATAATCCTAAGCGAAAACTCCCTACCATTTATGCTACCATCTTGGTTCTGGATACAGAAACCGGCCAGCCTCTGGCCCTGATTGAAGGAACATATCTCACTGCCTTAAGGACAGGGGCAGCCTCAGGAGTGGCCACTGATCTTCTGGCCCGCAGGGAAGCCCGGGTGGCGGCTGTCTTTGGAGCGGGAGTTCAAGCCCGGACCCAGCTGGAGGCCGTGTGTACAGTCCGGCCCATTGAAAAAGTGTGGGTCTATGATATAAAAAGGAAGAAAGCAGAAAAGTTTGCACAGGAGATGAGAAATAAGGAATCCCTTCCTTCAGATGTGTCTGCAGCTTCCACTCCCTCTCAAGCAGTGAGTGAGGCTGATATTATCTGCACAGCCACCACCTCGTTCAACCCGGTCTTTGATGATAAAGATCTCAAACCCGGTGTTCACATCAACGGAATCGGATCCTACGCCCCTGAGATGACAGAGATTCCAGCTCCCACCGTGGCCAGGGCCAGGGTGGTTGTTGACTCTATTAAAGCTGCTCTTTCTGAGGCTGGAGATTTGATTGTTCCTCTAAGAAAGGGCTTGATATCCGAAGATCATATCCAGGCTGAGATCGGAGAGGTGGCTGCGGGGAAAAAGAAGGTCCGGGAAGGGACCCAAGAGATTACATTCTTCAAATCCGTGGGAATTGCTGTTCAGGATGTGGCAGTGGCCGAGCTGGTATTGCGCCGCAGCATGGATTTAAAGCTCGGGGTAGAGGTGGAGATCTAGAATTTCAGTTTGTAGAATTTTCTTTTCCCTATTTTCAATATCCGCTCATTTTTTTCTTTCCAGTTTATGGTAAAGCCGATATTTTCCACTCTCTGGCCGTCAACGTAGACGCCGCCCTGCCGGATTATCCTCTTGGCCTCTCCCCGGGAAGGCAGAATGTTATTGTCCACCAGCAGATCTATAAGAGGAGTCTCTTCAATTGTTACCTTTTCTTTTACTCTTATCTTGATGACTTCCATATCCGAGGGCTCTTCCCTGTGTTTGAACACCCTGTCAAATTCCTGAGCGGCTGTTTCCGCTTCTTTTTCTCCCCAGAAATCTTCAACCATCAACCGGGCCAAATGTGACTTGATATCCCGGGGATTAACCTTATTCTTGTTGACTTTTTTTCTCCACTCCTCTATCTGAGCGAGGGAGATATCAGTCAAAAGCTCATAGTACCGCCACATAAGGGTGTCTGAGATGGACATGATTTTTCCGAATATCTGGGAAGGCTGTTCAGTGATCCCCACATAGTTGTTCAGGGATTTGCTCATTTTCTCCACCCCATCCAGTCCTTCCAGCAGGGGCATGGTGATGATGACCTGAGGCGGCTGCCCAAATCCTCTCTGGATTTCTCTTCCCACCAGGAGATTGAATTTTTGGTCCGTTCCCCCCAGCTCCACATCGGCCTCCAGGGCCACAGAGTCATAGGCCTGCATCAAAGGATAAAGGATTTCGTGCACAGATATGGGAAGACCTTTTTTCAGGCGGAGGGAAAAGTCGTCCCTCTCCAGAATCCTGGCCACTGTGTACTTGGCGGTGAGGTTGATGATGTCGAAACTGGAGAGCTTTTCCAGCCAGCGGGAATTGAAATCGATGATGGTTTTTTCCGGATCCAGGATCTTGAAGACCTGCTTCTTGTAGGTTTCGGCATTTTCAAGGATTTCTTCCCGGCTCATCGGCGGTCGGGTGGCTGACCTGCCGGAGGGATCGCCGATCAGGCCGGTGAAGTCTCCGATCAGAAAAATCACATCATGACCCAGGTCTTGAAAGTGTTTCATCTTCCGCAGAAGCACCGTATGCCCCAGGTGGATGTCAGGAGCGGTGGGATCAAACCCGGCTTTGACTTTTAAAGGGCTTTTTTGTTGTAAAGAACGCTCCAGTTTCGCTTTGAGCTCTTTTTCCTGGATGATTTCCACACATCCTTTTTTTAGGTAGGCGAACTGTTCTTCCAATGAACTCATCATCACCATCCCTCTGGTTTTAGATTTAACTATCTTTCTCTTATGAATACCCTTCTGTCTTTGACTTCCAGTCTTCCCTCGAAAAAAAGCTTTACCGCCTGGGGGTAGATTTTATGTTCTTCCTTCAGTATCCTCTCGCTCAAGCTCTCCTCTGTGTCATTTTGATAGACGGGAACCACTTTCTGGAGAATGATTGGTCCCATATCCACGTCCGGAGTGACAAAATGGACAGTGGCTCCTGAATATCTGACTCCCCACTCCAGAGCCTTTTTCTGGACATGAAGGCCAGGAAAAGCAGGAAGAAGAGCAGGATGGATATTCATGATGCGGTTTTGGAATTCCTTACAGAAAGAAGAGCTCAGGATTTTCATGTAACCGGCCAGACAGATGAGATCCACCTGTCTGGTTTTAACTTCTCTGATGATGTCTTTTTCATATTCCTGGCTGCTGGAGTAATTTTTAGGATTGAGGTGGAGAGTGGGAAGTTTCCTCTTTTGTGCAGTATGGAGACCAGGGGCTTCTTTTTTATTGCTGAAAACCAGCGCTATCTCAGCGTTTATTTTCCCAGCCAGAACAGCATCATGGATAGCTCTGAAGTTGGAGCCTCGGCCAGAGATAAAAACAGCGATTTTTCCTCTTTTGCAAGGACTGACGAAAGTTTGTTCTCCCATTTTTTTGCCTTTTCCATGTATTTTAAAATTTGATAATGACTCCTATTTTAACAGAAAAACTGCTCATATCCACAACAGTCTTCTGCACAGAACGGAAATTTTCGCCGGAAGGCTCTTCTTTTAACAGAAGATTGTTGGCCCGCCAAAATTCTAAATCCGGATAATGTTCTTCGAAAAAGAATAGGGTGGCCTTTTCTCCCTCTGCTGTTTTTCCTTGAAACTGGCTTATTTCGGCCAGTTCAGCTTCTCCCTCCATAAAAAAGCGGAAGAAGGGATCAGGTTCATAGGTTAAACCTAGGCCGGTGAAATAATTTAATCCCTGGGCTGAGGCTTTTTGATCCCAATAAAAGCTGTAGTTATCCTCTGAGACTTCCAACCCTTCCCTCTCCACGTACTTGACCCAGGAAAACCCCATTCCCGCCCTTATGAATAATTTCAACTTTTCCCGCAGAGGAAAGAAATAATAAGCGGAAAGATTTAGCGGAAAAGCGTTGATTTTGACAGGCCTGACATAGATATAAGTGTCATTCGCCCTGTCTACGGTGAGCGCGGTCTTTTTTTCTGGAAGTTCGCCGTACGTGTATCCTGTGCCTGCCCCTACTGCCAGATGAGATGAGAGGTAAAACAGGAATTCACCCTCAAAAGCTGTTCCCAGATGAAAGTTTTCAACATCTCCTTCTCGAAAGCTCCCCGCTTCATAACCATGTCCTGCGTTTTTGATACATGCTTCCCAGCCGTTGAGGGAACGATTGATGTGATTCAGGTTCATGTAGGACAGGGCCCCTGATATTTTCAGATCGACTTCTATTCCGTAAGTTATGAGACTGGAAGACAAAAACAGGCATAACATGATCAAATTTTTTCTTGCTCCTCTCATTGCTAGCGCACCTGGGTGATGATTTGCTTTTTTCTTGTCTCAGCCAGTTTAATCATTCAGAAGGAAATTTTCAATGATTTGGTCCACTTTTATGTTCATAATTTTCTGGAACCTGCAGGGCATGCCTTCCTGCTTGCTCCTCACCCTTCATCGATAGGTGCTGCTTCCCAAACCATGTTTGAGGATTGAAGAAAGAGAAGTGATGAAGTCAAGAGATAGATCATCAGAGAAAGGTGCCTATCCTTTACACGATCTTGAAATTTTCAGGGATGGCCAGTTTCCAGCTCTGATACCCCAGGTTGACCGGGATATCGATAATCTTATGCTTACCGTGTTGGATGAGGAGTCTTTCTCCCTCCGTTTTTCCGATAATCTTGGCCGGGACTTCACTTTTTTGAGCAAGATCGAGCAGTTTTTTGAGATGTTGATTTTTAGCGGTCACCACTATCCTGGATTGAGTCTCTCCAAAAAGGAGGGAATCTGTCCTCACTTCATCAGAGAGAGAAATCCGGCAGCCTATTTTTCCACAGCTTAAAAAGCAGCATTCTGCTAAGCAGGTGGCCAGACCTCCTTCGGAGATGTCATGGGCAGATTGTATCAATCCCTTGGATATGGCCTGAATACAAAACTTTTGGAGGCGCCTTTCTTGATCCAGATCGATTCCAGGGGGGAGCCCTTGGTTCAGACCGAAAATCCACTTCAGGTATTCAGAGGCTCCCAGTTCATCTTTATTTTTCCCCAGGAGAATCACAGTATTTTCTGGTTGTTTGAAACCCGGGCTCACACTCTTGGTCAGATCCTCCATTTTTCCCACCACTCCTATCACTGGTGAGGGGTAAATAGACACCCCTTCTGTATCATTATAAAAACTCACGTTTCCTCCGGTGACAGGAATACGGAAAGCTGTGCAGGCTTCTGATATTCCTTCCACCACTTCCTTAAACTGCCACATGATCTCCGGCTTTTCAGGATTGCCGAAGTTCAGGCAGTTGGTGATTCCCAGGGGAGATGCACCCACACAGGCCAGGTTGCGGCAGGCCTCGGCCACAGCGATCTTACCCCCAGTTTTAGGGTCCAGATAGGAATAGAGAGAATTGCCATCCAGGGTGACAGCCAGCGCTTTCTGGCTGTCCTTGATTCTCAAAAGCGAAGCATCTGCTCCTGGAAGCAGGGCTGTATTCACCTGAACCATGTGATCGTACTGGCGGTATACCCATTCTTTGTCAGCCAGAGTAGGAGAGGAGAGAAGCTGGAGAAAGGTTTGGTTGTAGTCATCAGGGGGAGAAATGGATTCGGATTTCCTTTTGGTCTTCACGTAAGCAGGGAAGCGGCTTTCCCTTTCGTAGACAGGACAGAGGTTGATGATAGCTTCCACCGGGATGTCCACCACCAGTTTTCCTCCTGCCCTGGCTTTAAGTTTTCCTCCTGGAATGACCTCTCCGATCTTCACAGCATCAAGATCCCACTTTGAAAAAATTTCCTGGACTTGTTTTCTATTCTCTTTTCTGGCCACTATCAACATTCTCTCTTGAGATTCTGAGAGCATGATTTCATAGGGAGTCATGCCTTTTTCTCTTTGGGGGACAAGATCGAGGTTGATCTCTATTCCGGTATTTGATTTGGCGGCCATTTCCGAGGTGGAACAGGTCAGGCCGGCCGCCCCCATATCTTGAATGCCCACAATCAGGTTTTTCCCCATCACTGCCAGGCAGGCCTCCAGCAAAAGCTTTTCCATGAAAGGATCGCCCACTTGAACATTGGGCCTTTTCGCTTCCAGGTCTTGACCGAATTCTGCGGAGGCCATGGTGGCTCCATGAATGCCGTCCCTTCCGGTCTTGGCTCCCACATACAAAACCGGATTGCCGGTTCCTTCTGCTCTGGCATAGAAAATCCTGTCTTTACCCACAATGCCCACACAGAAAACATTGACTAACGGATTGGAAGAGTAACATTTGTTGAAATAGATGTCGCCTCCCACAGTAGGTACTCCTATAGAATTGCCGTAGCCAGCGATTCCCGAAATCACACCTTCCATGATGGCTTTGTTTTTTGGGCTGGAGAGGTTCCCGAAACGGAGTGAGTCCAGCAGGGCGATGGGCCTGGCGCCCATGGTGAAAATATCTCTGAGAATCCCGCCCACGCCTGTGGCCGCGCCTTGATATGGTTCGATATAAGAAGGATGGTTATGAGATTCGATCTTGAACACAGCGGCCTGATTGCCGCCTAAGTCCATGATCCCGGCATTTTCCCCTGGCCCTTGAATCAGGCCTTTTCCGGTCACCGGCATTTTTTTCAGATGGATTTTTGAGCTTTTGTAGCTGCAGTGCTCAGACCACATCAGGGAAAATATCCCCAGTTCAGTGATATTGGGCTCCCTTCCAATGAGCTGAACGATCTTTTGGTATTCCTCTCTAGTCAGGTTGTGTTCTTCGATAATTTTCTCATCCATCATTTTCCACCTGATATTTTCCTATTCCAAAGTTTTGACCGGTCTGTTTCAGGACTGTTTAGAGCCTCTCTTCCAGCTGGCTTATGATCGATTCAAAAATGATCCGCCCGTCCTCACTGCCCAGGACAGCCTCTGAAGCTCTCTCTGGATGGGGCATCATTCCCAAAACATTGCCTTGTTTGTTGATCAGGCCGGCTATATTATCACACGAGCCATTGATGTTGGATTCATCGGTGATTTTGCCGGAAGCACCGCAGTAGCGGAACACGATTTGTTTTCGTTTTTTTAATTCTTTGAGGGATTCATCAGGAGCAAAAAAATTTCCTTCATAATGGGCAACAGGAATTCTCAGAACCTGGCCTGACTTTCCCTTATTGGAAAAAGAAGTGCGGTCGTTTTCTAATCGGAGATGAACAAATTGACAGAGGAATTTGAGGTTTTTATTGCGGAGCATAGCCCCGGGCAGAAGTCCCAATTCCAAAAGAATCTGGAATCCATTGCAGATTCCCAGCACCAGTCCTCCCTGAGCAGCAAAAGCTTTGACTTCCTGCATCAGGGGAGAGAACTTGGCGATAACCCCTGCCCTCAGGTAGTCGCCGTAGGAAAAACCTCCAGGAAGAACCACACAGTCCACATCTTTCAAATCATGATCTTTATGCCAGAGAAGAGAGGTCCGTTGTTTTAGAACGCGGTTCAAAACGTAATAGGTGTCATAATCACAATTGGAACCAGGAAAAGCAACCACTCCAAATTTCATGTTGCTTTCAATCCGTCATCTGGATTTAAGTTTTGGTGATATGTTGATGCCTTTAACTGAATTCGATCCCGGGTAGTATGTTCAGTTGCCTTGTTCAAGGAAACGGAAGGTTTACTTTTCATCAAGAATTTGCCAGGTGAATTTTTCGATAATAGGATTGGCTAACACTTTATCGGAAATTTCTGGAATGACTTTTTCCGCTTCCTGTTTGGAGATTCCATCCAGCTCCATCTGGAAAACTTTTCCCTGTCTAACATCCTTGACAAATTCATACCCCAGAGTATGAAGGGCATTTCTAACAGTTTGTCCTTGGGGATCAAGGACGGTTTCCTTAAAGGAAACGATCACTCTAACTTTCATCAGCCAGTACTTTCTCGAAGATATAATCGATATTTTTAAGGTATGGATGGATAGAAAAACATTCCTCGATTTCCGGCGAAGAGAGAAACTTTTTTATCTGGGGATCGGATTGAACCATTTCTTTAAAATCCAGATTTTTTTCCCACGCCCGCAGGCTGTTCTTCTGAACCAGGTCATAGGCTTGGTCACGGGATAAGTTCTTTTTCATCAGGGTGAGGAGAAGTTTTTGGGAGAAGATAAGGCCGTGAGTCAGATCCATGTTCTGTTTCATTTTTTCTGGATAGACCTTCCAGTTTTTTATGATATCAATGGTTTCTGCCAGGATGAAATCAGTAAGAATAAATGTGTCTGGGAAAATAACTCTTTCCGCAGAAGAATGGGAAATGTCTCTTTCATGCCAAAGCGGAATATTTTCCAGGGCGGCTTGAAGGTTAGATCTTGCCAGCCGGGCCAGTCCAGAGATTCTTTCTGTCCGTACCGGATTTTTTTTATGAGGCATGGCAGAAGAGCCTTTTTGGCCTTTGGTGAAGGGTTCTTCCAGTTCCAGGACTTCTGTTTTCTGAAGATGACGGATTTCCACAGCGAATTTGTCCAAGGAAGAAGCGATCAAGGCCAGCACGGCGATAACCTCTGCGTGTCTGTCCCTCTGCAGAATTTGAGTGGAGACACCAGCTGGCTTGAGACCCAATTTTTTTAAGGCTCTGGATTCCACTCCAGGGTCGATGTGGATGTAAGTTCCCACTGCTCCAGAGATTCTGCCGAAGCTAATGATCTGCCTGGCTTGAGCCGCTCGATGCAGATGACGCTTCACCTCTTCATACCAGACAAGAAGCTTCACTCCAAAGGTTATGGGCTCAGCGTGGACTCCATGGGTCCGGCCTACCATAAGCGTCTTTTTATGCTTCAGGGCCTCCTGCTTCAGGGTCTTTTTTAAAGAGAGAAGATCTTTCTGGATTTTGTTAAGAGATTCTTTGATGAGGAGGGAAAAAGCAGTGTCTACCACGTCGTAGGAAGTCAGTCCCAAATGAATGTAGCGGGAGTCTTTTCCCACCTTCTCTGCCACAGAAGCAAGAAAAGCGATCACATCGTGCTTGACCACCTTTTCAATTTCTTCTATCCGCGGGCAAGAAAAGGCAGCTTTCTTTTTGATCCGGCGCAGCGCTGCAGCAGGGATTTCTCCTAGTTCACTCCAGGCTTCACAGACAGCGAGTTCCACATCCAGCCATTTCTGGTATTTGTTTTTTTCAGCCCATAGGGCTCCCATTTCAGGAAGAGTATACCGTTCAATCATGGCTAGGATTCACAAAATGGAGATAAAATCATATCAGCTACCCCTTGGCATGTCAATCATCAAAGTTTCCATCATACTCTTGACAAATGAATAAAATTCATTTAGTATTTTTTATGTTCAATTACATCTGATTAAATAAGCTGAGGCAGGTTTATTAGGGAAGTTATTTATTTTCGAGGATAATTCTTTCCCGTCCCAATAATTCCCAAAAAAAGAAATTCAAAAAAATAGCCTGCAGATGGAATATTATGCCAGCGTAGCTCAGTTGGTAGAGCAGCTGATTTGTAATCAGCGGGTCGGGGGTTCGAATCCTCTCGCTGGCTTTTGATCAAGTGTTTGAGTTCGCAGATCTATTTAGTTTTAAGTCATTTCATACACTTACACTTATAAAAGGAATAAGGAGACATTCGAAAGTTCGACCGCTTGAGTGAGATAATTTGGGCAGGTACCAAAGTGGCCAAATGGGGCGGGCTGTAAACCCGCTGCGGAAACGCTTCGGAGGTTCGAATCCTTCCCTGCCCATTTAAGCGGGAATAGCTCAGTTGGTAGAGCATCGGCCTTCCAAGCCGTGGGTCGCGGGTTCGAGTCCCGTTTCCCGCTCTCCTTCAGGGAGCGATGGTGCCCACGTAGCTCAGTTGGTAGAGCACGTCCTTGGTAAGGACGGGGTCACCAGTTCAAATCTGGTCGTGGGCTTGGAGACCATCAATAGATAAAGTTAAAGGATAGGAGGTAAGGGAATGGCGAAAGCAAAGTTTGAGAGGACCAAGCCGCA
>JBKHJA010000082.1:0-12358 GCA_046538375.1 Candidatus Aminicenantota bacterium | reverse complement strand
CAGTCCTCATAGGGGCTTCCTCACCCCCCATCCCTCAACCCTTACAATCAGTATTCATAATCATCACGGTTTTGGGGATGCTTCCGAGAATTGACATTTCCGGTTCTGTCGGTTATTTTTCCGATGCTGAACTCAAATATGGAGGGTGAATTGAATAATAAAACAGGGAAATTTTCAACGGCTTGTTTTCTTTTTCTTTTCCTGGTTGCTTTGGGTTCTGGGGAGAGAAGAGAGCAGGTTTGCAGACTGGGGGTTGATCTGGAGAAACAAGCCTCTTACTTGGCTCAGAACAGTTACCAGCATTTTAAGGGATGGAGCGGGACCATATCTGATCAAGAGCAGGCGGTTCTGTTTAAATCAGAGGCTTTTGCTGCCTTCTGTCGGCTGTTTTTAAGATTGGCTGAGGAGAAATCAAACTATTTTCGGGCTGGTTATTTGAGAACCAATCTCTACAACGCTTTTCTTTATCTGGTCAGCTCCTTTCAAGACTTAGAAGATGAGATGAGGAGAGGGGGAGTTCAGCCTTATGCCCTGGCTCACTGCCGCCGCATCCTGGATCGGATGGATTATGAGTTTTCCAAATGGCCGTCTCCTGATAATCTCGCCTATCTTCATCAAAAATATGTTAAGGCCCGGGATGATACGGTTTATATGATCGAGAGAAAAGGCCCTGGTGTTTATGTTCGCCATCCCTTTAAAAATTTAGAAAGCATATATCGATACAACTATGACCTCAACAGAGGAAAAAACCCCTGGAATTATCTGGTTGAGGTTTCTTACCAGACCTTGGAGAAGATGGAAGAAGGATCCTTGATTGATTTGAATTTTGAAGGATACATGATCATCGAACAAAGCAGTCGGTCCAATCGTCCCGTGTATCTCATCCAGGATGGAAAGAAGAGAGGACTGACTTCACCTCGAGTGGTGGAGCGTTTTGGGGGATGGGGAAGGGTGTATGAAGTGCCGGTGGAAGTGGTCAATAAATATCCAGAAGGAGAATCCATCAACTGATTTTTCTCTTTTTCAATCACATTATATCCTCCCTCTAAATTTACCCGGGGCTTGACGGAATTCAGAGGATAGAGTTTGCGGGAGAAATATGTCTTGAACAGAGAAGTGCGGGCTGTTGTCAGCAAAAGGGGGGTTGATGATGGGAACCTAAAAGGTGGGGGCTCTCTCCAGCCCGCACAAGAGAGCCACTTCCTTTATAACAAAAAAAAATAAAATTGTAAATAAAAAAATTATTTTTTTATTTAACCTTGATTATACAGAAATCATGGAACACGTTACCGGAAATTCGGGACATGTACCGATTTTTTTTCAAAATCGGTAACGTGTCCCTTGAATTTCCAGTACATGTCCCTGATTTCTCCTCTTATCCATGACAAATTGAGCATGTTTAGTGAATAATGCAGGTTAATAACTATATTGGTTAAATCTTTAAATCCCTGTAATAGCTAACATAAAACATTTTATTTTTGCAAAATATGCTTAATATCGAATACTGACGGATTGATTTTCATTTTAAGCTTATTTATTGTAAGAAAAAAGACCATACAAGGAGAAAAAAATGGCAGAGAAAAAAATCGATATCAAGGTCGATGAGCATACCGCCTTGGGCCATTACTCCAATCTTGCTGCTATTCGTCACACCAAGGAAGAGTTTATATTTGATTTTGCCTTCATTTTTCCCGACGGACCCAGGGGAAAGCTCATCTCCCGGATTATCCTCAGCCCTGCTCACGTGAAGCGGTTTATGGAAGCTTTAGAAGCAAACATAAAAAGATATGAGGAGAATTTCGGGCCCATCACCCCAGCAGAGGCTCCGCCCTCAGTTGGATTTGTCCATTGAAGGGAAATAAAGGCGCTTTGGCAGATAGAAGAAATCATGGATTTCAACGCATCCCTCGCTCTCTACCAGGGAAAAAGAGGCCGTTCTTTTTTCAAATTTGTCCTTGACATCTCCTGTTTTTTCTTATAAATAGATGGACAAGAACGAGAAAATTGACCAGGATCGATCACTACGACCGAATTTCATGCAGGAATTAACATTTCCAAGAGAGGGTAAGATGAAGAAAACTATTCAATTCATTTGCATTTTTCTTTTGGTGTTTTTTGGAATGATATCTTTTACCCAGGGAGCAGGTTTTCTTATTTATGAGCACGGCGCCACGGCTATGGCCATGGGAGGAGCATTCGTGGCTCTGGCCAATGATCCCTCTGCTGTTTTTCACAACCCCGCAGGAATAGCCTGGTTGAAGGGTACTCAAATCTCCCTGGGAACAACATTGATCACCTCCCGGGGCTCTCTAAGCCTTCCCCATTGGCCCGATCCATCTTTTCAATCCATAGATCAAGAGAGTCAATGGTTCTACCCTTCCACTTTCTATATCACTCATGAGATCAGTGAAAATGTGGTGGCCGGCTTTGGCTTTTTTTCTCCTTACGGGTTAGGGACAAAATGGCCTGAAGATTACCCCTTGAAGTATATTTCCATCTCCGATGATATGAAGACCTTCATATTCAATCCCAGCTTAGCTTTCAAGCTCAACGAAAATCTATCGGTGGGGTTTGGCGTCTCTTACATTTATTCCACCCTTTCCTTTGAGATGGTCGAGCACGAGGAGCTTGATCTTGGTCCGCTGGTGGGCTTACCGGTTTCTATCCTGTCTACCATCGATATCCCGGTCACTCTGGAAGCCAGTGGCAGCGGCTGGGGCTTAAACGCTGGGGCTCTATACAAGGGTGAGAAATTTTCCTTTGGATTCAACTGGCGGGGTGGCTTCAACATTGACTATACGGGTGATTTGGCCCTAGCCTCCCCCCAAGTTCAAATCCCTTCTCCGTATGATCAAATGATCCCGGCGGAATTGATCGCCAGCTACATTCCCGACGAAGGGGATGCTTCCACCACCTTCAGTTTTCCCCATATCTTGGGACTGGGAGCGGCCTTTGATCTGACCGAAAGATTGACTCTTTCCGCTGATGTCCATTACGTTTTGTGGAGCACGTTTGATGAGTACGTGGTGGATATTGAAGTTCCTATCGCAGTTCCAGGAGCAGAGTTTGCCGATAAGCAGGTCAAGGAAAACTGGGATGATTCATTTGTTTTTCGTGGAGGGCTTCAATACTGGGTGAGTGATAATTTTGCTTTGCGGGGAGGGGTTCTCTACGATCAGACACCGCAGCCTGTTGAAACCATGGATCCCGTGCTTCCCGATGCCGACCGCTGGGCTTTTACGGGAGGTTTTGGGTTTAAATCGGGCAGTTTGGTGATAGATGTGGCCTATCAGTACGAGCCTTTCAAAGACCGGACAAGCCCCAACAGGAATATCCTGGTTCATCCCCTGTTGGGAGTCAACTTAGGGGAAGGAACATACTCCACCACTGCCCATCTTATCGGTGTCAGCTTAGGCTTTATTTTCTGATATGCGAAAAATTTAATTTGGAGGTAAGAAGATGGCGTATGAATTCACCAATTCAAAAGGGGTAAAGTATTATCTTCATCACAAAGACGTCAACCTCAAAGGGGGCCGGACTCAAAGAATTTACTATTTTGCTCGAGATATCAGGTCCGGGGCATTAGATGAAGTGCCAGCTGGATACAAGGTGATAGAGACGCAGAGAACAGGTATGCCCATCCTGAAAAAAATGTAATCAAGGGCCAAAAAAGCTACCACTTTTCGAAGTTAAAGTCTTTATTAAAAAGGAAGGATGTGGAGGAAATTCCGCATCCTTCCATATAAAGGGGGATCAAGGACGCTTTTAAAGTAACCATCTTGCCCCTGATTTTTCTCTTTTAAGCCCAGTCATCCCCTTATCAATCCAGTGAAACAGCGGCCCTGTCCGCTGGGCGTGACACCATTTTCTATCAACTGTCCTTGAATCAGGACACAAGAAACGGTCATTGTTTCTATTCCAGGCGAGGAATATTGGCATATTTTTTGCAGCTCCTTTTTTTGAAAGGAGGAGAGATGAAGAAATTTTTTGCCTTTGTCGCTTTTTTTGCCTTTATTTTTTCTTTTGCCTTCTCTTCTCCGCAGGACGGATATTACGGCAACAGTTTTGCCCGGCTGAGTTATGTTAAAGGAGATGTTTTCATCAAGAGAGTTGAAGATCTGGGCTATGAAGAAGGAGTGGTCAATCTTCCTCTGGTGGAGGGAGATAAGCTGGGAACTGGAGAGGGACGGGCAGAGGTGCACTTAGGAGGAAGAAATTATCTTCGGCTCAACAGCTCCACCCAGATAGATTTTGTCAATATGCCCGAAAGAGGAGAGGACTCCATAAAGCTCCATTTGCTTGCAGGAGAGGTTTTCCTAAGAATAAACTCCTCACAGAGAGAAAAGGAGATTGAAATCCACACTCCTGATGCTTCCTTTTATATTCTTGAGGAGGGGCTGTACCGGATTGCGGTCAGGGAAAACCGGGAGAGTGAATTTTTTGTCTATCAGGGAACAGCAGAGGCTGCAGGAGAAGAGGATTCCGTTTTAATCCGGACAGAGGAAAGGATAGCGGCTGCCAGCGGCTATTTTCAGTCTGAACCCTCATCGTTCTATCCTGGATATGAAGACAGCTTCGCTTCCTGGAATCAGTCCAGGGATGCTCTTCACAACCGGGTTATTTCCCGCAGGTATCTGCCTGATGAGCTTTATGCCTACGAGGCGGAATTGGCTTATCATGGACGGTGGGTCTATGAACGTCCTTATGGATATGTTTGGATTCCTGTGGTTTATCATCATGAATGGAGGCCTTATTTTTACGGCCGATGGGTCTGGCTTCCCACACCAGGATGGACTTGGGTTTCTTATGAACCCTGGGGTTGGTGCGTCTCTCACTACGGCAGATGGCACTGGAGATCAGGTCTGGGCTGGTATTGGATACCCACCAGAACATGGGGGCCGGCTTGGGTCCATTGGCACTGGGGCTATGATTATGTAGGGTGGTGTCCTCTGAGCTACTATGGATACCCGGTGGTGGTTGTGAACAACCGTTTTTACGGACGTCATTACGGCCGTGACTATCCACTCCACTCACGAGCTTTGACTGTGGTCCACAGGAAACAACTGCAGGCCCCGCGCATTTCCAAAGCAGCCTTGAGTCGGAATCAAGTGACACGGTTGGGAAAGACATCTCTTTCCGCCAAACAGCCTCCTGTCAGGCCTGCCGTGAATCGGTCTAGCCCCCAGAACTCTGTGGCCAAGAGGATTCTGGAAAGATCCCATATCCGGCCGGTGAACAGAAATTATTCTTCGGAGAAAACAAGGGGCGTTTCAGCCCGCTCCAGGATGTATAGTTCATCCACCTCTTATCGCCGAGCTGTCAAGTCATCCTCATCCACTGAAACAACGTCGCACTCCGTAAAAAGAAGAAAGATTTCCAGCTTCCAACGAGATCCCGGAATGAATATAAGAAATCGCTCATCCCCATCAGTTCAAAAAAGAAAAATTTCAAGCAGGCCGTCTTCCCGCTTCTCTTCCCCTTCACAGCTTGGGTCAAAGATAAAGAAATATCCTTCCCGAGAGAAATTCAGCACTTCTTCCCGGTCAAAGACCATCCCTTCTTCTTACAAGAGCCGTCTCCGGTCGCATTCCTCCTCTAGATTGACTTCGTCCCCATCATTTTACAGATCAAGGATTCAGTCTCCTGTTAAGCACTATTCTTCCTCAAGGACACACTCATCCTCTAAATACCGCTCACCAGCGGGGTCCATTCGTCGGTATCCTTCTTCCTCATTGTCAGCGAGTCGATTCAGAAGCTCAACTCCCAGCATCCGCGGCTGGATAACATCTTCCAGATTTAAGCAGCGGGAATCGAGCTCCAATAGATCTTTTCGCCATAAATCGTACACACCGCCATCCAAAAGCTTTTCCAAAACAGGATCTTATTCTAAAAATTTTTCCTCCTCCAAACTGTCCACCCCCAGTTCTCGCTCAAGTTACAAAAGTTCGTCTCGCAGCCGCACTTCTTCCAGCCGTTCATCCAGCAGAAGAATAAAAAAGAAATGAACTGACAGCCGTTTTCCTCATTCATCCTGATTGCCAAAATCACCCACCACTCTCCGCTAATTTTGGGTGATATTTTCCTCTTTACTTTTGAGTTTTCCAGTGGTATAAAGTATCTTCGTCCAAGCGAGAAAAAAGATATTCAAGATTTAAGGAAAAGTCGTCCGTTCTTGCTCACCTTATGTTGATGAGCGATTATCATTTGGAGGTGCGAGTTATGGCTTTGAGGCGAATGATTTCTAAGGAAGGAAAAAGGAAGTCAGAGGAAAAACCACTATTATTAGCTCTGGGCATACTGGCTTTTTTGTTGGTTTTAGGAGGAAATTTTGCTTGCCAGAAAGCAGAGGAGGTTGCTGAGGAAGAAGGTGCTGTGGCCACCAGAGAAGGGATGATCGAGTTTGAAGGTACGGTCAAGGTTGCCGTAGGGAAATATATGTATATTCCTCAAGTCCAGGGCTTTGATGTGGTGGTCCAAGGTCCTTTGGAAACAGGCGGTACCGGAACTTTGGTAGGAAAAGAAGTGAGAGGAACAGGGAAATTTTCACCTGAAAGGCCCTCCATCCTGGTGGCCAACACTATAGAAATCAAGGAATCAGAGGGGCAGTGGAGAAATATTTTTACAAGAAGTGAGGAGCAAGAAATCGTGCTTGATGACTACATCGGTCTTGCTGAAAGAGATCGATTTGAAGAGTTGAAAGGGATCTCTTACGACAAGAAAAGAGGCTGGGAAGGGAAAGAAAAAGTCAGGATTTACGGCAGGCTAGAGCAACAATCAATCAGTGAAGAAGAGGAAGAAAAAAAAGTTTCCACCATCACCGTCTTGGATGAGGAAGGAGAAGAGATAGGCAAGATATTGGTGGACAACATCAGCGATTTTGCTCTTTACTATGTGAAAAAACTCAGCATGTTCGATAGATTCTGGTTTTACATCACTGTAAAAGAGACTGTTCCTTGGAGTGAGCGCCGCCGGACGCGGGAACTGTTTCATGCTGATGTCCATTTTGCAGGACTTTATTGACGGCTGCCAATTCTCAGGCTTTTATGACATAGTTCTTTTAAAAGGTCAGCAGGATAAAACGTCACCCCGTTAAGCGGAGCTAATCACAATCTGAAAGATCTTCAATCCGGATTCCTTTTTTCATCTTTGCAGCCCTTTCCTCCAAAGAAAGAAAAGTGGAGTCCGGCGATCTTTTCAGAAGAAGCGCCAGAGATATTTCAAGAAAAAGTTGTCTGGGTGAGCCGGCAGGTGAGCCGGCACGGTTGTTCCTCCTTTGTCTTTCTGGTATAAAACGGTTTCTGTGTGCAGAGGAACAAAAGGATGACTGATATCAGAAGTGTCATCTCCGACCTGGGGAAAGTGATCATCTTTTTCGACAATGATATTTTTTTTAAAAAAATGACCCATTATACATCTCTTTCCGTTCAGCAGATAAAAGAGATGGTGACAGAAAACTTTGGGATTGTGGAGTCATTTGATCGAGGAGAAATAACGTCTGAGCAATTTTACCATCAAGTGGCTGAGAAACTCCAGGCCCAGATTGATTATACGATTTTTTATGAGATCTATAATGACGTTTTCTCTCTCAACCATCCTGTTTTGGATATCTTGAAAAAATTGAAAACAGAATGCAGGCTTGTCCTCCTCTCTAACACAGACAACCAACGCTTCGGGTACATAAGAGAGAGGTTTCCAGAAATTCTGATATTTGACCATTACGTGCTTTCTTTTGAGGTGGGAGCCATGAAACCGCATCCCAAAATATATCAAGTGGCACTGGAAAAAGCGGAAGCCGCGGCAGAACAATGCCTTTTTATCGATGATAGAGAAGAAAACGTTGAGGCTGCCTTAGAGTTGGGCATGACATGCATTCATTTTACGCCTCAAACTGATCTGGCGGCTGAGCTCCACCGTAAGGGGCTGCGGTTATGATGTCTTTGGTTTTGGAAACAGCCAGGAAAGGTTTATGATCAGGGGCAGGTTTATTATCCTGCTGGTTTCTTCTCCAAATCAAGACGAAAAGATGTTCACATAGATTTTTCTGTTTCGGGGGCCGTCGAATTCGCAGAAAAAGATACCCTGCCAGGTTCCCAAGGCCAGTTCTCCGTCATCGATGAAACCGCTGACAGATGAGCCCACCAAACTGGCTTTGATGTGAGCGGGAGAATTTCCTTCCAGGTGACTGTAAGGAAGGTCAGGAGGAACCATTTTTTTTAGGGTGTCTATGATATCTTTTCTAACCGAAGGGTCTGCGTTTTCGTTGATGGTCATCCCTGCTGTGGTGTGAGGGACATAGACGGACCACATCCCGCTTTTGATTCCAGAAGAAGCCACCAGTTCCCTGATTTTAGAAGTGATATCCATAAACTCTTCTTTGGATTGGGATTTGATTTTTAAGATGGTCATTTTTTATCCTCGATTTTGCCTGAGTATTTCTGGGTGATTTTATCACAGATTATGGTGAGATGACAGGTTTTATCCAGATTGGACAGGCAGAAAACCGAAACGCGGGGAAAGAAGAAATTTTTTTAAAAAAGACTTGACAAAGAAATACCTTGGGTATAATTTTAATAAAGCAAGTACAACATTTAGTATTTGTCCTCTTAAATACATACCACATATGGTTATATATGGCATTTTTCTCTTCCCTTTTCAAAAAGAAAAAAACCAAAGCCTCTGCCGTTTGTTTCCAAGGCCAGGCACGGATAAGGAATCATGATTTAATTCTATAAAAAAGGAGGAATGGATGCAGAAATTGGTGTCCAGAATAAAAAAAAGGGATGGGACTGTTGTTGATTTTGTCCAGGATAAAATCACCCATGCTGTGAAAAAGGCCATGGAATCTCATGGGGTCACAGACCAGAGAGCGGCCAAGAGTATTTCAGACATCGTAACCTACATGCTGGAGGATAAATTTGGAGGCTATACCATTCCTTCCGTGGAGCAGATTCAGGATATCGTGGAGATGGTTCTGATGAAGCAGGGATATCATGAAGTGGCTAAATCTTACATCCTTTATCGAGAAAGGCACAAAGAGATTAGAGAGGCAAGAAAGATCGGGATTAACCTGGAGAGGTTGATAAATGACTATATAAACGAGAGAGATTGGAAAATCAAGGAAAACAGCAATGAGGGAACCATGAGTTTTTCCGGTTTGAACGCCAGAATTTCAGGAGAAGTCCTGGCTAATTTTGCCCTCAACCAGCTTTATTCAGAAAAAATCAAGAAGGCCCATATGGAAGGCGATTTTCATATTCATGATCTTTCTTATCCTATTGTGGGCTACTGTGCTGGTTGGTCTCTGGAACGCCTGCTGAAAAAGGGATTTGGGCATGTGCCCAATCAGGTCCATTCATTCCCGGCCCGTCATCTGGAAACAGCCACCCTTCATATGGTCAATTTCATCGGCACCATGCAGGGAGAATTTGCCGGTGCTCAAGCTTTTTCCAGCGTGGATACCCTGTTAGCTCCATTTATAAGAGCTGATAATCTCAGCTATGAGCAGGTCAAGCAGGATCTCCAAAAGCTTATATTCGGGCTCAATGTTCCTTCGCGATGGGGATGGCAGACCCCTTTCTCCAACTTGACCTTTGACTGGACTGTTCCTCAAGACATGAAAGAGAAAAAGGTAATCATTGGGGGAGAAGAACAGAACTCCACTTATGCTGATTATAAAGAGGAGATGGATATGATAAACCGGGCTTTTCTGGAGTTGATGATTGAAGGTGATCAGCAGGGCCGCGTGTTTACCTTCCCTATACCCACTTACAACTTGACCAAAGATTTTGTCTGGGACTCCCCCAATGCTCAGCTCCTGTTTGAAGTCACCGCCAAATACGGAATTCCTTATTTTCAAAATTATAGAGGCACCAATCTTGACCCTGGAGACATCAGGGCCATGTGCTGCCGGCTTAACCTTGATCAGCGGGAATTGCTGCGGAGGCCAGGAAGCATGTGGGGGCCAGGTGATTCCACCGGATCGATCGGGGTGGTGACCATAAACATGAGCAGGATCGGCTATGTGTCCAGCTCCAAGGATGAATTTTTCGAGAAGTTAAAAAGCACCATGACACTGGCTAAAGAGTCTCTGGAGACCAAAAGAGAAATGGTCAACAATATGCTGACCAAAGGACTGATGCCTTACACTTTAGTCTATCTGGGTCATTTCGATAATCATTTTTCAACCATCGGACTTTGCGGAATGCATGAATGCTGTCTGAATTTTCTGGGAAAAGGGATTGGCAGTCCTGAAGGAAAGGAATTTGCCCTGGAGGTTCTGAAATACATGAGGGAAATCATCAAACAATTCCAAAAAGAGACAGTAAATCTGTACAACCTGGAAGCCACCCCAGCCGAATCCACTTCTTACCGCCTGGCCAGACTGGACAAGGTGAAGTATCCCCGCATCATCACTTCCGGAACAGAGAAGTATCCTTATCTCACCAATTCTACCCATCTCAACGTGGATTCTACCAGGGATATCTTCGAGGCTATTCAACATCAGCAGGAGATTCAACCTCTTTATACGGGAGGGACCATATTCCATGCTTTTCTTCCTGAGCTCATCGACAGAAAGGCCTGCCAAAGACTGGTCAAAAAAATAGCTGATACTCCTCTCCCCTATTTCAGCGTCACCCCCACCTTCAGTGTGTGTTACAATCATGGCTACATCAAGGGAGAGGCTCACCGCTGCCCCGAATGCGGGGAAGAGACAGAGGTCTATTCCCGGATTGTTGGCTACCTGAGACCCGTGGGAACCTGGAATGACGGCAAACGACAGGAGTTTCGGGAAAGGACTCCTTTCCATGCGGTCAAATAAAAAGGAATCTGATGGAATATCTTTTGTTCACTTACCCCCACTGCTCCCAGTGTGAAGCCCTCAAGGCATATCTGGATGAGAAAGAGATTGAGTGCCAGGAGTTCAGTTTGCCTTTAAAACAGAGCAAAATGGTGATAAGAGAGTTTTTGGATGTGCTCAAGCGCGATGATAAAGGAGCCATAATCATTCCTACTCTGGTGGTCAGGCAAGGGAGGGAAGTGCTGACTGTTTTAAACAGCAAGCAGGAGCTTGATCAGTGGTTGAAATCAAAGGCTTAGAAAAGTTCGCTCCTAAGGATTTTCCTGGGCACGTTTCCTGCACTGTATTCTTGGGTGGATGCAATTTCCGGTGCCCCTACTGTCATAATGCAGATTTAGTCCTGAGAGCCCGAACTCTCCCTTCATTCCCCCTCCATTATTTCCTCAGTTTCTTGGATTCAAGAAAAAATTGGCTTGATGGCATCTGTGTTTCCGGAGGAGAGCCTCTGCTTCATCAAGGATTGAAGGCCTTTCTCTCCTTGGTAAAGAAGAGGAGCCTCAGGGTAAAGCTGGACACCAACGGCTCATTCCCTTCCCGGCTGCAAGAGCTGATTAAAGAAGGGCTCCTTGATTTTGTGGCCATGGATGTCAAGGCTCCACTGGAGAGGTATGAGGAGGTGACAAAGTCAAGAATAGATACAGATGTTATCCGAGAGAGTATAGAGATTATTAAAAATTCAGGCCTTGACTATGTGTTCAGGACCACAGCCGTTCCTGGATTGGTGGGAGCTGATGATGTCCTAAAAATCATCCAACTTCTCAGAGGAGCTAAAATTTTTCAAATCCAGCAGTTCTTACCCAACAATCCCATAGATAGTCACTACAGGCAAACCATTCCCTATTCCAAACAGGAGATTCAGTGGTTTGTCAATTTGGCCCAGCCTTATTTTGAAGAAGTGCGGATGGAAGGTGTTTGAATCATGGAACTTCCAGTCAAAAGAATGCACAAACAGGCAAAACTTCCTCAATACAGCCATAAGGGAGATGCCGGATTGGATATTTTTTCTGCTGTGGACTGTGTACTGGAAGCTGAGGAAGTCAAGCCCATTCCCACCGGAATCCAAGTGGCTGTTCCAGAAGGGTTCGTGGGGTTGATTTGGGATAAGAGCGGAATTTCCCTGAAAGGCGTTCATCGGCTGGCAGGAGTGATCGACTCTGGGTACAGAGGTGAGGTTAAGGTGGTGATGGTTAACTTTGGGGATAAGCCGTTCACAGTGAAGAAGGGCATGAAGATTGCACAGATGCTGGTTCAGCCAGTGGCAGAAGTCAAGGTTCTGGAGACAGAAAATCTGGAGAAGACTCCACGGGGAGAGAAAGGTTTTGGAAGTACAGGAGAGTATTAGGCGAGGAGAACACTTCCAAAACCAGGCTTCCTCACCTCCCCGCCTTCACCTCTTACAAGGAAATAGATATATTTCCTTATGTGGAGGAAGCATCTTTTTTTCTGGGGTGAGATACTAAGAACATGTATTTGGGAATGGCTTCGCTCCCGTCCAGGTTT
>JBKHJA010000154.1:0-2639 GCA_046538375.1 Candidatus Aminicenantota bacterium | reverse complement strand
TCCTCAATGGGCCTTTCCGCCCTATGGAGCTCCTTGGCTCTTTTCGCCTCAAGAAGAAAAAACTTTTCTTGAGAACCAGGCCCGTATGCTGGAAGACCAACTCGTTCAGATCAAAAAAAGACTGACTGAATTGAAAAAACAAGAAAAGGAGAAAAAATGAGAAACAGATACAGATGGATGTATAATCTCACAGGCCTGCCAGGCTGGATGAGGTTTGGCTTTTCTCCAGGTTGGGTGGGAAGGAGTCCATCGGGACTAGGCCCGGCCGCCCAATACTTGACCCAGGGCACCTGGCCAACTCCTCAAATGAATTATGCCTGGCAGCAGGGACAGATACCTTTTTTCCCTATGCCTGGTTTCCCTCAACCAGGATTTGCCACTCCGTATGATCCATGGGGGACAGCAGTACTGACCCCTGAACAGGAATTGAATATGCTTAAAGCCGAGGCGGAGCAGCTTGAAGATGAGCTCTTTTCGATCGAAGAAAGGATCAAAGAACTGGAAGGAGATAAAAAATGAAGATTGCCCTTTCCGCATCGAAACCTGATCTTTCCAGTCCGGTTGACCCTAGATTCGGCAGATGTTCATATTTTATATTCGTTGACCCTGATACCATGAAATTTGAAGCTCTGGAAAATCCGCACTTATCTTCTACCAGCGGGGCGGGCATTCAATCTGCCCAGTTTGTGGCGGACAAAGGAGCAAACGCTGTGCTCACCGGAAGCTGTGGCCCCAATGCCTACCAGACACTCCAGGCGGCAGGATTACAGGTAATGGTGGGAGTCACAGGAAGTGTCCAAGATGCTGTCCAGAAGTATAAATCAGGCCAGCTTCAACCCACCGCCCAACCCAATGTTCCACCCCACTTCGGCATGGGCAGAGGTATGGGAAGAGGTATGGGGAGGGGCATGGGTCGAGGCATGGACTACAGTCCTTCCCCTCAAACTCCTCCACCAACTCCATCCGCTTCCACCAGACCGCCATTATCTCCAGAAGAAGAACTAAAATTCCTCAAACAGCAGGCTGAATCTCTCCGCAAGCAGATGGAAACCATTACTCAAAGAATCGCAGACCTGGAAAAAAAGAAAAAATAATCCCGGATTCAAAGGAGCCTAGCTAGAATGAAAGTTGCCATTTCTACAGATCAAGGCTACGTTTCAGCCCATTTTGGCCGGTGTACATCTTACACCATTTTTGAAATCCAAGAAGGAAAGATTTCAGGTAAACAAGAAATTCCAAATCCCGGTCATCAGCCGGGCTTCCTTCCCAGCTTTCTATCGGAAAAAGGAGTCAACTGCATCATTACCGGCGGCATGGGGAGACGAGCTCAAGGCCTGTTTGCAGATTACAATATCCAGACTATCATCGGCGTCCAAGGAACAGTGGAAGAAGTGATGGAAAAATTCGCCAAACAAGAACTGGAACCTGGAGAGGACTTATGCGGGCATAAACACCCAGACAGAAAACATGCTGCTCATCACTCTCCCACCCATGCCTCAGGAACCAAAATCTGCATACCGGCTCAAGGAAAAGATTTGGACGCAGAAGTGGATCCAAGCTTTGGCAGAGCGCGGTATTTGTTAATCATTGATCCTCAAACCATGGATTGGGAATCCGTAGAGAATCCAAATGTCCAGGCCTCTCAAGGTGCGGGAATCCAGACTGCCCAGCTTATTTCCAGACAGGACGTGGGGGTGGTGCTGACAGGAAGCTGTGGACCCAAGGCCCAGGAGGTGCTTCATTCCTCTGGAATCAAGATCATAACTGGGGCACAAGGAAAGGTCAGGGACGTGCTGGCCAAATACAAACCTGAGGTGACATGATGGCATCAACAAAACGAGAAGAACAAATAAAGGAAGAAGAAAAAAAGGTTGCCAGAGCCTTAGCCAGAATCAAAAACAGGCTGCTGGTGTTCAGTGGGAAAGGAGGTGTGGGAAAAAGTACGGTGGCTGCCAATCTTGGCCTGGCCTTTGCCCAGAAAAACCTGAACATTGGACTTATGGACGTGGATATTCACGGTCCGAATTTAGCAAAGATTCTTGGTGTAGAGGACAAAAGACTGGGCACTTCTCCTGAAGGCATAATACCTGTGGAGGTCAATGATCATCTGAAGCTGGTATCCATGTCTTTCCTGCTCCAAGATCCAAATCTGCCTGTTATATGGCGGGGACCCATGAAGATGAAAGCTATCCAGCAATTCTTAGGGGATGTCCAATGGGGAGATCTGGACTGGCTGGTCATCGACTCTCCCCCCGGTACAGGAGATGAACCTCTCTCCGTTGCCCAACTCATTCCCGCCACTGGAGCTGTGGTGGTGACCACCCCTCAGGAGCTTTCCCTCCTTGATTCGAGAAAAGCGGTGGCCTTTGCCCGCAAACTCAATCTCAAGGTATTCGGCATCATAGAAAACATGAGCGGCATGGTCTGCCCCCACTGCGGGAAAAGAATAGACCTTTTTAAAGAGGGAGGAGGTCAGAAGGTAGCGCTTGAAATGGGAGTCCCATTTTTAGGAAAGATCCCCCTCGACCCTCAAATTGTCAGTTCGGGAGATGAAGGAAAGCCTTTTGTCACCGCCCGACCTGATTCTGAGGCCAGCCAGGCCTTTCTCAGAATTGTGGGGAAAATCACCCAAGAAACAT
>JBKHJA010000153.1:0-2641 GCA_046538375.1 Candidatus Aminicenantota bacterium | reverse complement strand
GTAGTTGTGGTGGGGCTGGTTGGAGTAGGACCAGGGCAATTTTGGAAAAAAAACAAACTGGCTAAAATAAAGGGGATTATTTTAGAAAGACTTTTTATTTCCAGTCGGTACACATTCACTCCAGATTTCAATTCCTTATGCCTCTATCAAATTTACGTCTGATTTTAAAAATATTTATCTGAATCTCCTCTCTACTATGATTCTGAATGACCTCTTCTTTCCAGGGCTGCAATCATATGTGTATTCAGATAACTCGCTCATATCTACAGTCAAGCTTTTTTCTTCATCCACCAGTCTGTATCTATATATCTTAGGGGCGTTTTCTAAATCAAGCCAAAACAAAGTGAGCCTGTTGTTTTTGCCTGACTCTACGACAAATTTATATTCCTCCTTGTTCACCACAGGACTCCGGAAATCAGCAGCATAGCGTCCTGGATTTAAGGGCCAATCCAGATGTGGAAAATACAAACAGAGACCGGTTGGTGAAGGAGGAGGTTCGGGAATATCCTTCTTATCATAGAACAATGAGGATTCCCTGGATACCCCAAAAAAGTTATAACTATCCCTGTAGTTATCGGATTTTACCCCGATTCTTACGCTCCATTCACCAAAATCCGTCCCAGCAAAAGAGTTCCAAAGGAAAACAAACAAAACAAAACCCATAAATGTCTTTATTCTCATTTTACTGATAAGGAAAGATCAAATTCACATGAGATTCGCTGTTATTGTAAACCCAGTAGCCCTGCCAAGGACTCATCTCATCGCACATCACATACTCTCCATTTTCATTATCGTACCCCCACAGCACATCTGTCACCGTATTATTGTCGAACAAATCAGGATTCCTGCTTTTAACACTGTCCCAGCTCACCGAACAGGTACCAGGACAGCCAATCTGATTCCATCCAGGCTCCAGAGTTATGGTCACCTCAGAATTCACCTCACTGCCGCCCACAACAATCTCTTTATCCTGGGCAGTGATCAACCAATATCCTAAGCCTGGTGAAAAGTCCGGCACATCGGGATATTCGTGATACTGTCCTCCGTAGCGGAATAACCTCCACTGAGCTGGATCATAAGGCCCCAGATCACCCAAGACCTTTTCTGCATTTCCATCCATGAATTGATAGGGTATGGAAAACATATGGAACCGCTGCTCTTTGAGAAAAAATGAGCTTCCTGTGGTGGCGGTGAATGTCAGAGGCGATCCACTGAGGCCAGAGGATGAGGCCTCAACTGTATATACCCCTGATCTATCTCCTAAAGTAAGCGTAGAACTTGCCTCTCCATCTGAATCGGTGGTGGTGGAAGTCTCGGATAAGCTCTGGCCGGATGCTCCCGCAGGCGTTTGGGAGATTTCCCAGATGACCGTAATCCCACTCACCGGATTCCCCAGATCATCTGTCACTTTGGCCACAAACGGCTGAGGTAAAGCGTTATTCGTGTCTCCCAGCTGGCAGTCGCCTGACACTTTAGAAATAACTTTTGCTTCTTCTGTGGTGGCGGTGGCTGTGAAAGCCGCCGGCGATCCCGAAAGCCCGCTGGATGCCGCTTGGACCTGATAATCTCCTGCCTTATCCCCGAGAGTCAGTCTTGATTTTGCCTCTCCATCTGAATCGGTGGTAGTGGAAGTCTCAGATAAGCTCTGACCTGAAGCTCCGGATGGAGTCTGGGCAATACTCCAATTGACAGCGGTGCCGCTCACAGGGTTTCCGTAATCATCGGTGACTTTCACCACAAAGTCCTGGTCGAGAGTTTCTCCCAAGTTTCCTGACTGATTATCACCAGATACCATGGTGAGATTCGCTTCTGAAGCTGCGGTCACCTCCAGGCTCTGACTGTCACCTGTCAGATCAGTGGAGGATACAGATACAGTCCATTCGCCCTTCTTCTCATCATAGTAATAAAAATTTTTACTGCTTGAGCCATCGGGGATGTCTATCGATGTCACGGCTGAACCACCGCTGGTCTCAGAAAATTTCTTGTTGGCCCCATCAGAATCTGATGACAGATTAACTGTGGTCACTCCGCTGGTCACGGAATTCCCGAATTCATCCTGTCTTTGGACGGTGTATTTGGAAGACCAAGAGCCTGCTTCAACTTGAGAAGGATAGGTGGTTAAAACCAGACTGGTGATGGTACCTGCGGTGATGTTAAAGGAGTCAGATATGGCTTCAGCCAGAGAGGATGTTCCGGCTTTAAACTCAGAGTCTTTGATGGTCGTTTCTTTACTTTTCTGGGAAGAAGAGGAGATTCCATTTCTTGTATTTTTTTTGCTGGGCTGTTCATTCATCTTATCTGTAATGGTTGCTGTTGCAGAACCAGAACTTGCCTTCAAGGTGTAGCCATCTCCTGATTTGTCTATGCTCAAATCATCAAAAGTGGCCACACCATTTACGGCTGCCTTAGTGGTGGTCCCGCTTAATGTGCCTCCTCCTGGATTATTCTCTATAACTAAACTCACCTCATCTGTGGCAGTATCCACCAGGTTATCGTTTTCATCAAGGACAGCCACCGTCACTGCAGGCGTAATGACCGAACCCGCTTCAGTATTGGTAGGCTGCTGGCCAAAAGCAAGTTTAGAGGCTTCCCCGGGAGAAATATCTACGGTGTCAGACCCTTCTTTTCCGTTATTTTCTGC
>JBKHJA010000081.1:0-12479 GCA_046538375.1 Candidatus Aminicenantota bacterium | reverse complement strand
TCTTAAAGCCTTTTTTCTTGATATTTAGGGAATTTTGATTAAAATAATCAGGTCAAGCTAAGAATCAATAAGTCGGGACTGTCCCCCTTTTGGATGTCCCTTTTCGGAGAACAGAATGACCTTGAGATTGGGAATAATCGGCCTGGGAAAAATGGGCATTCTCCACGCTGCCCAATTGAAGACCATAAAAGACGCCCAGATCGTTGCGGCCGGGGATGTGGAAAAGCGGCTGGGCCCCTATTCGAAAAATATCAACCCCCACATTCCTTTCTTTTCCGATATCGCCAAGATGCTTGACTCCGTTCCTATGGATGCTGCTTATATCTGCACTCCTGCTTTCACCCACCTTGAGCTATCGCGGCTCTGTTCCTCACGAAGACTCCATCAATTCATCGAGAAACCTCTGGCTGAATCTCTGGAATCAGCAAGAAAAATAGTGGACCTAACCCCTCCAGAAATCATCCTGTCCACAGGATACTCTTTTGCCTTCCATCCCGTCTTTCAGAAGGTCAAAAACCTTCTGGATAAAAAGATTCTGGGAAAAGTGTTCCGGGTCTACTGTTCCACCTTCATAAGTGTGGTGCTCAAAAAGCAGTCTGGATGGCTTTATGAAAAGGAAAAATCTGGGGGCGGCGTCATCATCAACAGCGCTTCTCACCTGATCCATCTTTTGTGGTGGTATTTCGGTGATGTCAGATCACTCTATGCCAGGACCCTGAGCATCCATTCTGAAGTGGAGGACTGTGCCTATGTCCTTATAGAATTCAAAAATGGGGTCCAGGGCATCATGGATGCCTCCTGGAGTACCCCTGGCTACAGGCTGCAGGAGATCAATTTCACCATTGAAGGCCAGAACGGGAAGATGGAAGTGACCAATGATATGATAAAAATCTACCTGTATAAATCCCGGCAGGAATTTGCCAAGGGGTGGACCACTGTTCATAAAATTGATCTGGGTGACTCAGCCGATTTTTTCCTGGGAAGCGAAGAGTTCAATATCGAAGACAAGCACTTTGTGGAATGCTGCCTTCGGAAAAAAACGCCTGTGGTCTCGGGAAAGGACAGCCTTAAAGTGCAGCAGGTCATACAGGGAATCTACACCTCTGCGGCCCACAATGCTGTGCTGGATATGGAAAAGGAGATGGAAGATGTTTAAGCTATCCAGGATTATTCTGGGTTCCAATCCCTTCGATGGAGTGAGTTATCTTTCCCGAGCCCAGGCCAAGAGCTATCTGGAAAAATTCAGCCAGGAGGAGGAGATCTTCCGGGTCATGGAGGCGGCTTCAAAAAGCGGCCTGGACACAATCACCTGCGCCTACAATGATAGGGTGATAAACGCTCTGGAAAGGCTTCCTGAAGACAACAGGATGAAGGTCATTCCGGTGGTTCCCAACGCTTACGACTATGTGCGGGATTCCAGCAGCAAAGGGATTATAGGAACAGTGGCTGATAAATTGAAAAGAACCCAGACCTTTGAAAAAGTGAAAATAGTCATCAAGGGCACTTCGCAGATAAAAGGCATCCTCACCAAAGATATCCAGGCCTTGATAAAAAGCATGCTGGACTTGGAACTGGCTCCTTTTCGAAAATTCGATGTGCCGGCAGTGGTTCTTCACGGCCATATCGCTGATTTAGCCCTGGTCAACGACAATAAAAAAGTGTTCGATGCCTACTGCGACTACATAAGAAACTCATTCAAAGCGGAACCCTTCATCGCCACCCATAATTTTGGAAGGTCGCTGCCCAAGTACGAGCAGTGGGATCTGGATATCACCGGTATTCATACCTCTTTCAACAAAAAGGGATTCATGATGAGGCCTTCAGCAGCAGAGTGTGAAAAATTATTGGAGAAAACAGATAAGTATATTCTGGCCAAGAAAATACTGGCCGGGGGCACCCTCTCTCCTGAGGAGGCCTTTGACTATGTCAAAGGGAAAAATATCCCTTCATTGGTGGTGGGACTGGGAAGTGTACAGGAGGTCTACCACACCGTGGCCGTAGCCAGGGCGGCTCTTATTTAGAGAAATATTTTTCCTCAAGGACTTTTATCACCTGCTGGGGTTTGATCCATTTTAGGCAAATGTTATCGGTGCACCGGGTATCCTTGTTGGTGTAAACATTGAGACAGGGGCTGCAGGGCAAATTCAAATAAAAGGTATGATTCCTGCGGCCAGAGTGGCCGTAAATCCTGGGGGATTCGGGGCCAAAGAAACCGACGTTGGGTAAACCACAGGCTTCAGCCAGATGCAGCGGTCCGCTGTCATTGCCCAAATACAAGCGGCTGGCTTTCATCAAAGAAATGAGTTCCTTAAGAGACATCCTCCCGGCAAGGTTTATGATCTTATTCTCCTGGGAAGGAAACATCCCGGCCAGACTGGAAACATAGTTCACATCCTCTTTTCCTCCGATCAGTATGATTTTGACTCTCTCTTTCTGGAGCAGAAAAGAAATGACCTGCTGGTAATACTCCAGGGGCCATTTCCTGATGCTGGACATCTCACCTGCATTGATATTGACCACAACCAGGAAGTCGCGCTCAGGCATCACTTCCAGTTCAGCCAGAAGGGCCAAAACACTGCTTCTGGCATCGGCATCTTCTTCCAGCCCCACCAGATTCTTTGTATCTGGGGAAAAGCGGACATCCAGGAACTTCAGGAAATTACAAAATTTTTCTACGATATGGGCCTGGTTTTCATAGGAAATAATTCTCTGGCAGAGGACTTTTCTGTACTCATGCCTTCCTCCGAAACAGAAGGCTGTCCTGGGTCTGGCGAGGGAAGAGACCAGAAGTGAAAAATTGGAAAAAAATTCAAGGTTAAACAACAGGTCATAGTCCTGTCTTCGGAGCTGATAAAGAGTCTTGACCAGGGAGACAGCAAATCTGGGCAAAGATTTCTTTTCAACACAGAAAACCCTGTCCATCAGACTGATGGATTCACACAGGGAAAAATTATCTGAGAAAGTGAGAAAATGGATCTCTGCCTGTGGATAATTCTTTTTCAATTCTGCCATCAAGGGGGTGGTCATCAGTATAGAACCGAATCCCAGAAACTTGACCAGGAGCACCCTGTTGATGTTTTCAGGAAGGGCCTTTCTTTGATTCCGGCCTCTGATTCTATGGTAAAGGGCCAGGATGTGGCAGGGAAGAAATCCTGCATAAAAATCAAGCCGCCGCATCCAGGTGAATTTCATCTTTTTCTTTCTCTTTCCTTCATTTTACCACAACCGCCCCTTTTATCTCTTTCTCCTGGCAAATCTGGTAAATATCTCTATTTCCCTGATAGAGCTGAAATAATAATGCCCAATGTAAAGAGGGGAAGGCATGGGATGAGGAACCCCCTGTGAGGGCTGAGCGGGCATGGTTCCTCTCCGAAGGAGAGGAGAGCGAAGCCCGAACGGGAGCGAGATTCCTGATTTGTGGCTTTCCACAAATCAGTAGGGGTTCCAAGGGGATATGTCCCTTTGGTCGCAGAGCGGAGGTTTCTATCCTTCGCTCGAGAAGGGGAGGCAGGGAGACCCGATGGAATCGGGGCGACCGTCGGAAGGGGGAAAGCGGAGCTTTGCCCCTCCGAGGACTCGCTGGGGAATCGAGCGGGTGACGAATCCCATGCCTTTCCCCTTCTCATGGCTTTGGAAAATCTTCCTTAAAACTCAGATAAAGCCCCACCAGCACCAAAAAAACAGCCAGTCCCACCCATGCCAATATTTTATACAGCTGAGGAATATGATACTCAAAAACGATCCTTCCCCTGCCTTTTCTAATGGGGACACCCCTGAACACAAGGTTGGTCTTTAAAACCCTGGTTTTCTTCCCGTTCACAGTGGCTGACCAATCCCGGTCAAAGGCTTCCGGAAAAGTGAGTATGCCCTCGCTGTTGGAATGATATCCATAGATAACCCTGTTCGGGGTGTACTCTATGATATCCACCCGGCAGGACATGTTGTCTTTGAGGTGTAAACGCATCCTCCTTTCCCTCTGGATGTACACATGGTTGGAGTAATCCATGGATTTTATATCTTTTATGACCTGTCCTTTTTCTTCAAGGCTGTAATATCGAGGCCGGCAGAAAAATATTCCTTTATTCTTTTGGTGGAGATTGTTCACATAAACCCTGCCGTCCAGGTTGCTGTAAACCAGACTGAAATAGGGGGGAAGCCCCTCTCCTTTGAATTCCGAGCGGAAGACCAGAAACTTCACTCCCATGAGCTGAATAAAAGAGGAGGAAAAATCTGTAGATTGTGACGCCAGGGCTGGAGCGGTGGGAGTCACAAAGGAGCGAGGCGAAAATGTATCCAGTATCAAAGCCCTGTAATCATGACGGTGGAACTCATGAACCACCATTTCTCTGATGCCGTAATTCCCCAGAGTTCCGTTGATGTTATAATTGGAATCAAAAACCAGGACTCCCTCATGACTTTTTAAATTTTCCTTCAAAAAAGCGATAAGCGGGGTTTCAATCTCTGTTATGAAATGTTCTTTTTCATTGACCGGAATATACCGGGAGTTCTGGAGGATGGTCTCCCCGGAAACCAAAAAAAGCAAAAGCAGGAGAAAAAAATTGGCTTTTCTTTTAAAAAAAACGGACAACTGGAAGGTTAAGACAACCAGGGCCAGCAGGATGAACACAGGATAAGTGGTATGAATCCTGGCTTCCTCATCAGAAACAAAGGAGATGACGGCCGCAAAAAGAAAAGAGAGAAACAGGACTTCCACTATCACCGAGAAAACCCATTTTCTTTTCTGGTATGCGTCCAGAATCTTTCGGTATGACCGGATAAAAAGCTCCAAACCCAGGACTCCTGCTGCCACCAGGAAAAAAGAGGTGATGCTCTGGAGTCTGGAAAGCGGCGAAGAATTCAATACCGGCAGCCTGCAGCTTATCTGGTAGAAAGGAAAAAGGCCGAACATGGCCATGGCAAAAGGAACCAGCAAAAGGAGAAAAATGAGGAAAAATCTTTCTCTCTCCCTGATCCTGCCTTTCACATTCATCAATTTGAGAATAAAAACGGCCAATCCTGTGATTAAGAAAAAAATAAGGATGGAACTCACATAGGGCCTGACCTCAGGGGATATCTTCCAGCCGTGATAAGAAGGAAAAATGATATTCATAAGGTATTTGGGAGAGAGAAAATTCACTCTCCCGATCTGGCGGTAGGAAATATGAAAGCTTTTTTTTATGAAAAACGAATAATAAAGGGGGATAAAATTGAAGGAGACCATGATGATTCCCACCAGCCAGAAAAGCGACGCTTTTAAAAACTTTTTTATCCTGGGGAATAACTTCTGTGGGTCAAACAAAAAAAACAGCAGCAAAAACAGCCCCACCGCATAAAAAGCATACCCAGCTACAGCCAGAAACCCTGAACTGATAGCCAGACTGCAGGTTAAGGCGAAATAAAAAAGAAACTTTATTTTATCTGATTGAAGATATTTAACCAGGAATAAAAACAGAAAAGGAATATGATAGATAACCGAAGATTGAGGCCCGTGCAGCCAGCCGATGATAAAACCAGAAAGAGCAAAGGCAATGCCTCCGGTCATGCACAGCAGATTTTTGACTCTTAAAGTCCGCAGCAGGAAAAACATACCCGTCATGCTTAAAAAAAGCTTGAGCAGCACCTGGAGGGTGAGGGCTTGATGAGGCTTGACTATGAAGGCTATGAACCTTTCAGGATGATCGTACTGTCCATACACCGGGACTCCCAATCCCTTGTTGTACCGCCAGAGAGGCAGGGTTCCCGCTTTAAGGGATGCATAGGTGTACTTCCACTGAGGGAAAAAAGCATCAAACAGATCACTGGTCCCCATCTTGGTCTCAAGCCCCCTGACCCGGGACAGCCGGTATCCAGGCCATCGATAAAACAAGGAGAGGGGATCATAAACAAAGCCCTCTTTGAAAAGCAAAGGAAAAAACAGGATGAACAAGACAAAGAAAAAAACCATGATGTGAAGATTCCTCCTTAACAGCCGCTTGTATTTCCAGGCATCGCCATCAGTTTTTATAAACAGGAATAACAAAAAGGAGAAAAAAAGGGTCAGATACTTGCTCAAAAAACAGACAACCGGAATAATATTGACCAGAAGTAAAAATACAGCTCCGTAAGATTTTATATCTTTAACGGTGATTTTTCTCTTCCGGATAACGAACCACAGGACGAATACCAGGAAAACAGCCAAGTGGCGGATCCAGTAATAATCAAAAGGGGGACCACCCAGGCTTTTTTCAAAACAGAAAAAATCTTTATTGAAAAAGGCAATCTCCACCACCAGGCTGATCAATCCAAAAAAGAGAATAAACAGCAGGATTCTTACGCCGCATGTTTTCAGCCTGTTCCTGTTCATGGTCAAAAATTCCAGGAGGGGTTTGTAAAGAGTCTTGTTTACATTGATCCTTTTTCTGGATGCAAAATACTCTCCATCAATTCCTCATACTTCTCTCCCACCACCTGCCAGGAAAAATTCTGGGCCTGCCTCGAAGGCCCGTCCCCGAACTCTCTGCGGCAGGCCTCCTTGAGGGCAGACGCATAAGCCGTGGTATCGGTGACATCCACCAGGATTCCTCCTTTCTCCCCCACCATCCATCTGAATCCTTCCTCATCGGTGGCCACCACCGGCAGTCCGCAGGCCATGGCTTCCACCAGCACATTGCCGAAAGCTTCGTTGGTGGAAGGTAAAGAAAACACGTCACAGCTCCGGTAAAGCTTTGCCAGTTCCTTCTGGTTGACAGTATCCAAAAATATCAGCCTGTCCGGAAGGATTTTCTGTCCCAGTTCAAACAATTTCCGCCGGGCATTCCCGTAACCCACCAAAATCAAGGTGCCCTTCTCCAATCTGCCGGCCGCTTTTATGAGAAGATCCAATCTTTTTTCCTTGACCAGTCTGGATGTGGACAGGATCAAAGGAGGCTGGGGCTTTATGTTGGTGTGGGATGATCTGGAAAAAAGATCATCCAGGGACATCCTCGGTCCCTGGACTGAAAACAGATTCAGGTCAACACCGTTGGGAATCACCACCACCCGGAGGCCGGGAACCCGGCTTTGGATGTAACGTCTGGCCGCAGGAGTGAGGGCCACGTAGGCATCCGGCCCGGCCATGGCACTTTTTGCCTCTATATACACACACCCAGCTTCTCCCACGTGTATGAACGGCACCCCGTACCTGCGGCGGTAATATCTGCAAAAAAGGGCAATGATGGAAAGGTTAAAATTGATGATGATATCAGGATCAAAACGCCGCAGAACCGGAAGGAGATGGCAGCAGTACGAAAACTCAGCCCTGGCATGGTCCTTGATGATGTACATGGAAGGGAGGAGGTGATTGAGATAATTCAGCCTCAATCTCCTGACCAGGGTGTAAGAAGGGGAGGACTTTTTCCCCGGAATCCCTGTGGTCCATGAGGTCTGGGCCAGACTGAAGATGACGCACTGATGCTTTTCCAGGAGCTGGTTTCTCAGCCCCCTGGCTGCTGTCTCCAGACCTCCCACCATGTAACCCGCATGAGGGGCCAGGATGGCTATTTTCATTCCCTCACCTTCTTTTCAATCTGAAGATTTCTTCCTGAGAATATCGATGAAAAAGGCCACATCCTCTTTGTTTATGGATCCAGTAAGAAAAGCAAAAAAGAAGTATACCAAAAGGGCAAAAACAATGACAGGAATGAACCATAAGGAGCCTGCGGCATAAATTATCAACACCATGGCCGTCAGG
Source organism: Candidatus Aminicenantota bacterium (assembly GCA_046538375.1). GTDB lineage: Bacteria > Acidobacteriota > Aminicenantia > Aminicenantales > Aminicenantaceae > JBKHJA01. The sequence continues at coordinate 4,771 of JBKHJA010000081.1, read as the reverse complement.
CCAGGCAAAAGACTCAAAACAATCTTCAGCCACTGGATCTTGATAAACTTTGACATAACAGCATAAAGCAAAAAACACAGCATCACTTCTGTGATGATGGTGGCGATCCCTGCGCCCCTGTACCCATATTTGGGGATGAGAATAAGGTTCAGGCCGATATTCATCAAAACTCCTATAAAATTGACCAGGGCCAGGCTCTTATGTCTGTTGGATGAGGCCAGAACATGGGCAAACAAATTCCCTGGAAAAAGAAAAATGATCACAAAGATGAGTATCTGCAGGGCTGTAACAGAATGAGAATACTCACTGCCAAACAGAAGATTTATGATCCGGGGGGAGAGCACCCATACAACAGGGACGATACCCAGAGCCAGTAAGATGAGGTAGCGGAAAAGCCTCTCTGCGGTCTGCTTGAGCTTTCCCTTTTTTTTCTCATACAGGCTGGACAAAACCGGGAACAGGGCCTGCATGGTGAGCATGGAAATCAGGGTGACAAAATTGACCACCGCATAGGCCGCATTGTACCACCCCACCTCTTCCTCTCCTCTGATTTTGGCCAGCATGACCATATCCACCCTGAAGTAAATCATCCACAGCACCTCGCACAGGGCAAAAAACACAGCCGTCTTTACCAAATATTTCCAGAAGGAAAGATTGATGGTGAGAGAGGGGATTCTGGTTTTCCTGACCGCAAAAATTAGGCTGAGCAGGCATATGATGATCTGGGTCGCCAGAAAAACCAGGCTCAAAGCGATCAAACCAAATCCATGCCACAACACCCACACGCTCAAAACCAAAAGAAGAAACCGCTCAGCCACCCGCTGCAGGGCTTCGTATTCCATGATCTGCAGGGCATGAAAAACCCATCTGAAAGCATAGGACAGGGACTGGAAAAACAACCCCACTGCGAAAATATAGGAAGCCCGGGTGGTATCAGGGGGGACATCCAGCGCGTGGACGAACAGGATAAGGAGGAGCATGATGAGAAAAGAAAACACCAGTTTCAGACTGACCAGGTTCCTCAAGTACTGACCCGCCTTGGCCGTGTCCCTGGCCACATCCCTTACCGCCACGCTTTTGATCCCGAACTCTGAAACAATCAAAAAAATAGCGGTGAGAGACATGATGAAAGAGTATTTGCCGAATATCTCATCACCCAAGGTGCGGGCGATGTAGATCAAAAGCAGGGGAGTCAGCAGGCTGGTGATAAGTTGAGCTCCAAACAGGGAGGTTATGTTTTTTAGGGTGGTCTTCTCAACACTCATGAGTTCTTAAAAAAAGAAAGGCGGACCAAAAGGGGAACTGTCCCCTTTTTTATCTTATTTTGAAATTTTTGCCAGCTTTTTAACCGGGTCGACAGCAATCTTCCTCACCATCTCATTTCCCACCAGAACATTCCTCAGCAGAAAATTCCCATAGACATAAGCGAGGATCTTCCCCAAAACACCTAATTTCTCCAGCTTTCTCTTTGTGGCCCGGATGGTGACAGTCTTCATCACCCTGCGCGAACGCTTCCATGCTTTCTTTCTCTGTTCAAAAGAGAGTTCAGGTGTATAAAACAGGGGATGATTTCTGCGCCGTGATCCCACATTCAGAAAATCCCTCCAACCGCTGGACAGATATCCTCTTTCTCTCAACCAGCAGTAGAGTTCGGTCTTGGGATAAGGCACGATATGGCTCCATTCCACCACCGCTATGGGATATCTCAAAGCCAAATCAAACCCATCCTGAATATCGGGCCATGTTTCTCCCGGCGAGCCCAGCAGGAAAGAAAGTTCCACCACAAATCCTTCCTGGCAGGCTTCCCTGATGGCCCTCTCGATGGTCTCGATTCTCTCTCCCTTTTTTATATTCCTCAATATCCTGTTATTCCCTGCTTCCACCCCAAAGGTCAATCTCCAGAAGCCCACGGCCTTCATTTTCTTGAGGATATCTCTGTCCACTCTATCCGCCCGCACCCCGGTGTTGCATGCAAAGCTCAAACCCGCGAGCTTCCTTTTTTCTATCTCGCCGCAGATTTCATGGACTCTATCCTTTCTCAAGGTGAAATTGTCATCATTGATCAAGAAATCTTTGTGCCCCTTTTCGCTCCAGTAATGGATCTCATCCACCACATGGGAGGCACTTCTGTATCTGAATCTTTTCCCTATGGAAAGATAAGCGGCACAAAAAGTGCAGGAAAAGGGGCAGCCCCGGGAGGTCAGTACAGGGATGCTCTGTCTTCTATCCCGGCGAATCTCTCTGTATTTATCCATGTCAAATTTTTCGTACCTGGGGAATTCAAGAGAATCCAAATCCATCAAAAACGCCCGGTCGCCTGTATACACGATCTCTCCGTGTTTTCGAAACAAAAGGCCCTTGATGCTTTCAGGCTTTTCCCCTTTGCACAATTCCACCATAGCCAGCTCGCCCTCACCAACCACTCCAAAATCCACCTCTCCACACTCTGCTAATACTTCTTCCTTCAAAGTGGAAACATGGGGACCCCCCACCACAATATCCACAGGGGGAAATTTTCTTTTTATTTTCCTGAGGGTCTGGTAGTTTTTTCTGTATCCCAGGCTCATCAAGCTCATCCCTATCAAATCTGGTTGGAAAGAGAAAATTTTCTTAACCAAATCCTCAAACGAATATCCCAGGTCCAAATCCATAACTTCATATTCAATCCCTTCTTTCTTTAGAGCCTCAGCTATGTATCCCAGCCCGGTGGTGAGTTCAGGCTGAAGGTCAAAATAGTTATCCTCATAGGCGGCATTAAGAAGCAGCACTCTTTTGTATCTCATCAGCAGCTCCTCCGCAGGGACAAACACAAAAATTATTTTTTGATCCTGAATGCATCCAGAGTTCCCCTGGTCAAAGTGATCAGTGGTTTAAAACTTCCTGCTTTGATCTGGCGGTAGAAAAGTTTTATCCAGCCTATCATCAAATAAACGCCAAACCCGATCCAGTGGTGAAGGCGGGCGTGTTTGCGCATCAGCCACATCAGGTTTCTCCCCTGCAAATACCAGTATCTCTGGTTGACTGAGGTCTTTTTCACCACATGGTGCCATATCTTCGCCTGGGGGACGTACACGATTCTGTACCCTTTTTCCCTGGCCCTCAGGCACCAATCCGTATCCTCGGTAAAATATTCGATGAAATTCTGATCAAGAAGCCCGATCCTATCGATGACCTTCTTTTTTATCAGTAAGCAGCATCCGGCCACATGATCCACCTCTTTAAGCTCATCATGCTGTCCTGTATCCATTTCATCATAGCCCACAGCACTGAGATGACGCCGGTAAAGACTCAAGGTGCAGCCGGCACACCAGATTTTTTGAGGTTCTGAATAAAAATAGATCTTCCCGGTCAAGATCCCCACTCTTCTGTCAGCCTCTCCCGCTTTGACCATCTCTGTTAAAAAATCCTTATCCACTACAGTGTCGTTATCCAGCAGAAGCAGATAATCTGTATTCCTTTTCTTCACGTACTCAATGCCCACATTTCTTCCCCCTGCTACGCCCAGGTTAGCACTGTTCTGGATAATGTTGATCTCTGGAAATTCTTCCCTTACGGCTGGTACGGAATGGTCTGTGGACCCGTTGTCTACCAATATGATCTCGTAGCGGGGGTAGTTTATTTTTTGTAAAGACCTCAGACAGGACAGAGTCATATCCTTCTGATTCCAGTTGAGAATAACAATGGAAACTTTAGGAACAGATTTTCTCATGTCTGATTTTCAAAGGAAGCATCACCAAGGACCTGGAACATCATGATGGACTCAACGCATGCTGGGTGTATCCTTTCGTATACCCCAGGCTCCACATCACACAGCCCAAAAAGAATAAGGGAAAAAAGATCAGGATATCATAAATCAACCTGTTTCTCAGATAAACTGAACGATAAATAACTCTGACCGCTCTTATCAAGGGCAGTAAGGGAAAAAGAAAAGGAAAGACCACAGGATTATTCAGGGTTGATCCGGATAATTTTTCCATCTGTCTTGTTTTGAATGAGTATCGACCGTGCATGACCTGCTTCTGGAGGTAGATCTTAAAGTCAATTTCATTTCGATGAAAAACCCGAATGCCTGGATCAAAAAGAATCTTCTCCCCTGTTTCCCCGATTTTATGACAGAGCACCAGATCCTCGCCAGCCCGGATATCTGGAAAAAGTCCGTATTTCTGAAAGATTTCTTTGGAAAAAGAACTGTTGGCTGCAGATACAAAAGGGGTTTCTCCTGCTGGATTATGAGGAGAGAACTCCAGGATCTCCAGCGGGTATTCAGCCCGGCTGAAAATGTTTTCCTGGCTTTCATTCACTATGGAACCGCCCACCACTCTAAAGCCTTTCCCGTGCCAGAAGATCATCCTGCTCAACCAATCAGAAGAAGCAGCACAATCCGCATCGATAAAGGCAACCAGGTCTCCTTTGGCTTTTTGAATTCCGATGTTTCTGGCTTTACCGGCATAGACTCTCTTCTCCAGTTGAAAAAAACGCACTCCGGGAAAATTCTTTTTAACAATCTCACCGGTTTCATCCTGTGAGCTGTTGACCACCAGAATCTCAAAATCCTCTTCTGTGCTCTGAGAAAACAATGACCGCAGACACCGGGCTATGAAGGACTGCGAATGATAGCAGGGAATGATTATGGAAATCATCACTCTAAATTCTTGTTTTTCCGATAAAAAAACTTATAGCACAGGGGGGATTTGATGTCAAAAAGGATAAAATGCCGTAAGCATCTCTGTTTCCGTGATAGGGGGTGAGGGAGGGGGGTCGTCAGCACGCT
>JBKHJA010000152.1:0-2665 GCA_046538375.1 Candidatus Aminicenantota bacterium | reverse complement strand
TAATAAAGGGTAGGATTCCCAAAATGAAAAGTCGCGGATACCGCAGACAAATCCTTTTCTTTTTGCTTGCCGTTATGTTGCCGAGTCTTGTTCTTGTCGTTTTAACGGTGCGGATGGTCAGCCAGGAGAAAGAATTGTCTCTAAAGCGATTGTCTGAAGAACACCGCCGGGTGACCCGTGAAATCGGACAACATCTCCTCTTTAGATTGGAAAACATCAAACAGCAGGAAACCAGTGCCTTATCAGATTTGCGGGATATGCCTGTTGATATGATTTATTTGAATCCAGAGGTTGTGCTCGTATGCCTGGTTAACGAGCATCAACTAGTTATGCCATGGGAAAAAAATCAGAAAATAAAGGAAGCTAAGCGGCTTTTGAGGAATCCTGAATTTACCGGAAAAACCCAGCAAGCTGAAAGAGAAGAATTAACCCAGAAAAACTTCACGCGAGCTGCCGGACTGTATAAGCAGATCCTTAATAGGGCCAAGCACTCCCTGCAGAAAGAATATGCCAGGCTCCTTTTGGCGAGAGCGCTTTTGAAATCGGGACAAAAAGCTGAGGCTCTGGCAAACTACCGTCAGATTTTGAAGCTGCCTTTTACTGAATGTGACGAGTACGGAATCCCTCTATCCTTGTATGCAGCAGGACGCCTTCTCGAATATAAAGAGGATCCTGAAAGTGTTTTGAGTCATATTCAAACAGAAGTCCAAAAGAAAAGTTGGCTATCTCCCTCTGCATCATATCTTTTTCTGGATTTGCTGGAGGAGTATCTTCGTGATAATCCGGATATCATTGTTCAAGAGGTTGCTGCCGATTGTAACCAACTCATTCAAAAACACATCCAAAAAATGGAACAAGCCATGGCTCTCCAGAATGATTTTCCGACTCTAAGATTAACGTTGAATCAAAGTGACGAGATAGAGAAAAAAGAACCTTTGTGGGTCTCGTATGGAAATGATCCCTGGTTGGTCAGTCTCTCATCCTTACTTTCTGAAGAGACATGTTTTTTGATTGTTGTATCTGCTCACAAAATTTTTAACTCTCTGAAATCAGACCATGATTTCAAGCAAAATTTTCCTGTGGAATTCAACTTTGTTCCGGAGCATAACCCCGAAGCCATATCGTTAGGCCCGAATTTTCAAGGATTAAGAATAATCTTTGAAGAAAATCAGGAAAAGATGTTCTCTCCTCCATTGAGCATCCAGCCCGTTTTTTATCTGCCCGCCTTGTTTTTGATCTTAGGTATTACTCTGTTCGGGGCTTATCTCCTCTGGCGAGATGTGCACCGCGAAGTCCAGATGGCGGAAATGCGATCTCAATTTGTTTCCGGTGTTTCCCATGAGTTAAAAACACCTTTAACATCTATCCAGATGTTTGCCGAAACCCTTCGCTTGGGACGCTGCAAAGATGCAAAAATCCAGGCAGAATATCTGGATACCATTGTCAATGAAAGTCAGCGTCTAACCCGGCTTCTCAACAATGTGCTCGATTTTTCGAAGATCGAACAGGGGAAAAGGATATATCATCGCGAGCCGGCTTCTTTGTATGAAGTTGTTGAATCAGCGGCCCGGGCCATGGAATATCCCCTCAGCCAGCAGGGTTTCAAAATCGATATCCAGACTGAGAAGGGCTTGCCTAAAGTCGAGGTGGACCGTGATGCCATAGAACAAGCTCTTTTAAATCTTCTCCACAATGCCATGAAGTACTCGGGGGAGTCGAGGGAGATAAGCCTCCATTTACGCAGAAAAAACGGCTATGCCTTGATCCAGGTGATCGACCATGGCATCGGCATCGATCCCCAGGAACAGAAGCGGATTTTTGAAAAGTTCTACCGCATCCCTTCACCTGAAAATGAACGCATTGTAGGGACTGGTCTGGGATTGGCGCTGGTCTCCCATATCGTCAAGGCTCATGGAGGGCAACTTGAGTTAGAGAGTGAGCCGGGTAAGGGAAGCGCTTTTTCCCTCTTTATTCCTTTGGAGGCAGAACCATGAAGCGGATCCTTATCATCGAGGATGATATCGCGATCCTGAGAGGGCTCAAGGATAATCTCGAATACGAGTCCTTCGAGGTGCTGACAGCCACAGATGGAGAAAAAGGGTATTGGCTTATCCAGGAGAAAAAACCCGATTTGATCATCCTTGATTTGATGCTTCCCAGGATGAACGGATACGAGATCTGCCGGAGGGTTCGGAAGGAAGGAATTTCCACTCCTATTTTGATGCTGACAGCCCGCGGAGAGGAGAAGGACCGGGTCAGAGGTTTGGATCTTGGTGCTGACGATTATGTCAGCAAGCCTTTTTCCGTGGCGGAACTTTTGGCACGAGTCCGGGCTATCATGCGGCGCATCAACAAGGCTAAAACAGGAGACCTTCCCGCAGATTTGCGATTCGGAGATGTGTTTATTGATTTTAAGCGCTTTGAAGCAAGAAAAGGAAACAAAGTCCTAGATATGTCGCGAAAGGAATTTGGGGTGCTCCGGCTTTTAGCTGCCCGGGCCGGAGAGGTGGTCAGCCGGGATGAACTCCTTAATGAAGTATGGGGATATGACCAGTATCCCACCACCCGGACAGTGGACAACCACATCTCCCTGCTCCGCACAAAACTGGAAGACGATCCTTCCCAGCCCCGCCATTTGATTACCATTCATGGTGTCGGCTACAAG
>JBKHJA010000151.1:0-2686 GCA_046538375.1 Candidatus Aminicenantota bacterium | reverse complement strand
CCCAAAAAATACTACTCTGAACAGGAAATCCAGCAGTACATCCACAAGCTGGTTCAGGGCAGACGAAAATTCACTGAAGAGGTGGCTGAAGAAGGTCTCAGGGATGAAGTCTTATGGGCAGCCGAGCGTTCCTTTAGGATTGATGAAATCGGGAAAAAGTCAAAGGTCTTTTTAGAAAAAGGAGCGGAGGAAGAGGCTGAAAAAGAAAAACCAAAAGAACCTTTTGAGCTTAAAACCAGGCCTAAGAGAGGGGGGTTCTGGCGCCATCGCTAAGTAGCGTTTATTGCGCTTGTTGGGTTTGCTGCGTTTAGATGGCTGATACTATTTATTCACCCTTCACTGTATCTTCTAACTTGTGATCCGGCTCTCAATCTGTTGGGCCATGATGTGAAGAACCATGAGGTGTACTTCCTGTATTCTGGGAGTGAATGTGGAAGGCACATCCAGAAGATAGTCAGGAATCTGAGCCAGTTTTCCCCCGCCTCTGCCTGTTAAAGCCACGGTCACCAGTCCGCGTTTTTTGGCTTCTTGAAGAGCTTTTATAACAGAAGGAGAATTCCCGCTGGTGGATATTCCTATGGCGGCATCCTCTTTCTTCCCTAAAGCCTGGACCTGGCGGCAGAATACTTGGCTGTAATCCGTGTCATTGGCTATGGAAGTGAGGGCTGAAGTGTCTGTGGTTAAGGAAACAGCCGGGAGAGCCGGTCTTTCTTTGAGGAACTTATTCACCAGTTCAGCAGCAAAATGCTGAGCTTGAGCTGCGCTTCCGCCGTTTCCAAACACCAGGATCTTTTTCCCTCTTTTTAAATTCCCAGCTATTTTCTCAATCACTTCATCCAGTAAAGATCCTTTTTTTTTGAAAAAATCCTGGGCTGTTTGATTCATCTCTGTGAGGATTTCTAAGTAGTTCAATGTTCCATCCTTACACTGAGATAATTTATCATGATCAGCCAGCAAAAATCAAAGTTTAAAATGAGAGAACTTAATTTTACTTTTTACTATTTACTGTTTTTTTGTTGTTTACCATTCACCATTCTCTCTATATAATCAAACCATGCGGTCCATCATTCTCTATATTTATATTGTCTTCATCGCCCTTATGCTGATCCCTCTCCTTCTGGTGTGCGCTCTTTTAAACCGGCCTGATCCTCTTTTTTTTATCGCGAAACATGCCATTTCTGTAGGTGAAATCATCTTGGGGCTAAAAATTGAATATCGAGGTCTCCACCGGATAAAAAAAAATCAAAGATACATCTATATGCCCAATCATCTCAGCATGCTGGACGGACCTATCCTGTTTAAAGCCATTCCTCAAAATGTGAGAGTGATTCTGAAACAAGGCGTTTTCCGGCTCCCTGTTATAGGACAGGCTATGAAAGAAGCCCATTTCATTCCTGTTGACCGAAAAGGAAAACAGGGATGAAAGAGAGCTGTCCAGAGAGCTGTGCGCATGATTCAAGAAAACAATATCTCTTTTCTCATTTTTCCAGAAGGAACTCGAAGCCGCACCGGAAAACTACAGGAATTCAGACGGGGCGGTTTTTTCCTGGCCATAGACAGTGAGACACCCATTGTTCCGGTCTCCATTATGGGCACCTATAAACTCATGCCCAGGGGAAGTTATTTTATAAAAAAAGGCAAAGTGGAGGTGGTGTTCCATCCACCTATCTCAGTGCAGGGTTATACTCATGATAATATGCATGAACTGATTGACAAGATATGGAAAGTGGTAAAATATTCCCTTTTAAAGAAATCCCCGAGCCCATCCCAGAATGAGATATGATTGGTCACAGGTAAAATAATTTGCCAGCAGACGCGGATAAAGGTACAATAAAAGAGATCCTTCTTGTCCCAGACCTATGCCGGAAGGACATTCTAATTTAAGGAGACATAAAATGACAGACGAAAAAAAGCCTGACAAAAAAGGCCTGGGAACCGGTCCCAAGATAGCCATTGGCTGCGGTGTGGTGGCCGTAGTGGGAATCATTATTGTCGCCATTGCTGTTATCTCAGGCGGACTGTTTCTCTCCAAGAAAGCCAAAGAAGCCGGCTTTGACGCTGATTTGCTGCGCAAAAACCCGGCTCTGGCAACGGCTAAGATGGTCGTGGCTGCCAACCCCGAGTTGGAACTGGTGGGTGTGGATGAAAAATCCGGAACTTTGACTGTTCGCAACAAGGAGACAGGAGAAACCCTCACTGCTGATTTCAATGACATCCGGAAAGGCCGCATCACCTTCAAGACCGACAAAGGAGAAGAGCTGACCTTCAGCACAGAGGAATCCGGCGCTAAAGCTGAGATCAAGGATGAAAAAGGAGAAGTGGAGTCCGTTGAATTCGGCACATCAGCTGATAAATCTAAGATCCCTGATTGGATCCCTCTATTCGAAGGCGAACTCAATATTGCCTTTAAAACTTCTGACAAGGAAAGCAGCACCGGAAATTTCACTATCAAGACCGACGCCGACCTGGAAGATGTCCGCGATTTCTACGTTTCCCGGCTGGAAAAACTGGACTTCAGTGTGGAAGTCAGTTCCCTTGAAACCGCAGGCACGCGGATGATCAACCTCAGCTGCTCTGATGAAGACAATAAGCGGGAAGTCACAATCCAAATTCAAGGGGAAGATGGGGAGACTCTCATCACTGTTTTCTACCAGATAAAAAACTGACTGCGGCCCATTCTGCCCCC
>JBKHJA010000080.1:0-12624 GCA_046538375.1 Candidatus Aminicenantota bacterium | reverse complement strand
GCAGTATATCGCAAAAGAAAAATACTAATAAATCGCATCAAAATAAACTAGTGTCCAAATCAAAAAAGCTAAACCAACTAATGGCGGAAGAACAAATGACACAAACCACATAAAAGTAATTTTTGGTTTATGAAATTTTATTTCAAAAAAGATAAAACCAATACACCAGATTAATATCGAAGTCGCCATAGCCACCAAATAATAACCTAACCAGTAATTAAACAAGATTAAAATCAGCCCGATAATAACAGTAGGACAATTAATTAATACATCAGCCAGACCACCACCATACAGAACTGGATATTTATGCCAATCATCAGGTTCAGCTCCTGGAAGCACTGGAACTTTCCTCTTGACTACTTTGTACTGATAGTCAAATAAACCAACTACTACTACAGCATAAACCGCCATAATAACATACAAAATGATCCTGGCCATCAGTGATAATTTCTCAACCTGGGAAACCGGATAAATAATACTAAAGTGAACTACTGACCAAATAATATAAGTTAAACCAACAACGGCATACCACGGAAAAACAAAAATCCACTTTAGATTTAGTTTTGGTGTATAAACTTTGAAACTAACAGCAGTTCGGCAGAAATAGTTAAAAACCATCCAAAAACTCACCAGAGCCATCAGGTAAAATCCTATTCTATGGCTTAATAACACCAGAATAATACTGACTATCACTACCGGGAGCAGTAAAAAGAGATTTCCAATAGCATACGCAAAAAACTCAGGAAACGTTTCTATCTGATCAATAGAACCATCTGGTTTCGGTATTTTTTGACCTTTAAGCATTTTAATTTGTACAAATAGTTCTAAGGGAATAAAGAGGACATAAAAAGCTATACAGAAATATAAAATACTTTGCGATACAATTGATAGTTCCATGATATTGCTCCTTTGGTAATACTGGGGTTGTCCCCGTTCACTGGACAACGTTCCTTCATTTCTTATTTATCGAACTTTTACACTAAATTAAAAGCACACAGATTCTATCACAAAGTTCTCTTCGAAAAACAGCTTTTTGCACAGCTGGTGTCTTTCCGGAAATCCTGGTAATAATTGCTTATCATCAACGAACATCTTTGCTGGAATATCCATCAACTTGTTGGTCATCCCTGAAATGGATATCACTTCCAGCCCTGTCCCCCCTAATACAGTGTAACGGAAAAGGGAAAGCAAATTATATGTGATCATGGCTAAATAGAGAAAACCAAGAAGTCCTAAATACTCTCTGGTCCTCAAGTGCGTGATGTAAAGCCCGTACTTATCCTCCCGAATGATCGATTCAATGCTCTGGCTTTCGTTGTACCGGTGAAAAAGCTCCTCTGGCTCATCCTCCAGGTCGGTTAAAGCGCCGTATATTTTTTCCTCCTGTGGGAACGCTCGTCTCCACCACAACCACTCGTACAGGATACCGGCAGTTCGGGATCCTCTGTCCATCAAGATCGCTAACCCTTATGAATAAATCTGCCGTCCGCCAGTCTTCATAACAGAGTTTAGAGACAAAACGCTTCGCTGTCCGGCAGTCCTTCCCCTTTGATGAGATAGGAGAGAACGTGGTCGATTAGAGCCTCGATATTCGGCCCTGTACAGTCATAATCCACATCCACCCGGGATTGGAATCGGCACATCGCGTAGCTTTTCAGCATCTGTTCAAAGATATGATCCAATTCATGGATATTGAAGATGGTCAAACGCCGCTAAAAGCTATGGATCTGGCTCTGATCAGGAAATTGCTCCATCCTCAAACATCGGGCCGCCGCTTGATAAGGAACGAGTTTATGATTGATATCTTTCCCGTACTCACAGCCAACGGCAATGGAAGCAAGTAAAGAGAAATGTATTATTATTACTTGTGCTTATTTTATTCATGCAAAAGTTCGGTAAGAAAGAAAATATAGAAAAGTTACGAAAGGTAGGAAAAGGGGGCAAGTCCTTATTAAACCTGGAATAAGCTCAGGAAGAAGCAAGGTGGAGTAATCAATCCAATCAAGGGTTGCCCATTAGAAGGGGCATTTCCTTCTTTTTCAATAAGTTAGCCTGAGTTCCCTACAGATTTGAGGCCCAATTTTGAGATTTTTAGGCCAAAAAGGGACCATCGTTTAATTCAATTTATTCTTTCCTAGCAAGTTGCTCCTTCCCGGAATGAGTCAGTTGATTTCAAGAGAGCACCGTGTTAAAAAGAAAGAGGCTTCAATCCAACTAAAGAATCGGAACTCACCTTCCTCCGAACTTTCTGGGGTTAGAAGTTCCGAAGAGATATGATCCCAGTTTTCAAAAAGAGGATAAAAACGTATTTTTGGCCCCAAAAATCCCAAATTTACCCCCTTTTTCCTTTGGAAAACTCAGTCTAACTGTTTGATATCATTACAATTAGCTGGGCCCGACCCGCTATGACATTCGACGCCTATGACATTCGTAGAGTTGTTCTCTTATTCTGGCCCAAGGGTATGGAGAAGGGCTTAGGTGTTCAGGGAAAGAAAGAAAAATGATTTTCTATGCTGCTGGAGTCACTTCTCTAGGTGGTGGCAGTGGCTTTGGCCATGGAAACCACTCTATCTTTATCTTCCAGATTGATGAGTCTCACACCCTGAGTGGCCCTGCTTAAAGGTCTGACCAGGTCTGTTTTTATTCTTATCACCTTGCCGAATTCAGTGATCAGCAGCAGTTCTTCATCAGAAATTCCCACCATCCCTATGGCGTGGCCGATTTTTTTATTGATTCTGAGGTTAATGACTCCTTTTCCCCCTCTTCGGCGTCTGGGATAGAGCTTGACCTCTGTCTTCTTTCCGTATCCCTTGCTGCTGGAGGTGAAAATATATTTATCATCCCTATCCGCCACCACCATCCCGATAATCTTATCCTTGGAACCCAAAGAGATGGCTTTAACTCCAGCCGCTGTCCGGCCCATGGGCCTGACCTCATCTTCATGGAACCGAATGGCCTTGCCCAGCCTGGTCCCGATGATGATATCCTTGTGGCCGTCAGTCAACTTGGCCATCAACAGTTCTGATTTGGGGTTAAGGGTGACAGCAGTAATCCCTCCCCTGCGAATATGACTGAATTCACTCAGTCTGGTCTTTTTTATCTTCCCATCAGAACCCAGCATCACCACGTACAGATTTTCAGAAAAATCCTTCACTTCGACCACTGAGCTCACCTGCTCTTCCGGTCTAAACTGGATGAGGTTTTTGATGGATTTGCCCCGGCCAGCCACCCCCACGTCAGGGATATCCAGAGCTTTTAACCAATACATGTGTCCTTTGTTGGTGAAGAAAAGAAGATAACTGTGAGAGGAGCAGATGAACAGGTTCTGAACCACATCTTCTGGCTTCATCTTTATCCCTCTTTTTCCCTTTCCTCCTCGACTCTGGAAATGATAATAACTCAAAGATGTCCGTTTCACATAGGCAGAGGAAGTGTAAGTGACCACCACGTTTTCCTCTTTGATCAAATCTTCGGGCCTGATCTCAGAGATTTTCTCCTCCATGATCTCTGTCTTTCTCTCATCTTGATACTGCTCTTTTATCTGCCTCAGCTCATCCACGATGATATCCATGATGAGCTTTTCACTCCCCAAAATGTTTCTTAACTTGGTGATGGTCTTCTTCAACTGCTTGTATTCTTTCTGGAGTTTTTCTCTCTCCAATCGGGTCAACTTTTGGAGCTGTAAATCGAGAATGGCCTGAGCCTGCACCTTGGTCAGACGATAATTGGTGATCAGACCTTTTCTTGCCTGCTCCACACTTCTGGAACCACGGATAAGAGCGATGATATCATCCAGGTGATCTAAAGCCACCATCAAGCCGGCCAGAATGTGGGCCCTCATTTCTGCCTTTTTCAACTCATAGCGAGTCCGGCGCCGTACCACATCCTGACGATGGGAGATAAAATATCTCATCATATCTATCAGGCCCATATACTTGGGCTGCTTCTCCACGATGGCCAGCAAAATAATCCCGTAAGTGGATTGAAGAGGGGTGTGTTTGTACAGGTTGTTCAGAATCACCTCGGGCAGCTCTCCTCTTTTTATCTCCATCACCATCCTCATTCCCTCTCTGTCGGACTCATCTCTAATATCGGCAATTCCTTCTATGCGTTTGTTGTTCACCAATGCGGCAATGTTTTCCAGAATTTTTGCCTTGTTCAATTGATAGGGGATTTCAGTTATCACAATGCGGTCTCGGTCGTTCTTTCTTCCCCTCTCGATAGTGGCTCTGGCTCTGACCAGGATCGATCCTCGACCGCTGGCGTAAGCCTGCTTTACGCCGTCCAAACCAAAGATCAATCCTCCAGTGGGGAAATCAGGTCCGGGAATGAACTCCATGATTTTTTCAAGCTTGGCATCTGGATGATGAATGAGATAGATCATGCCCTCGATGACTTCACCCATATTGTGAGGGGGGATGTTGGTGGCCATGCCCACAGCAATGCCCGATCCTCCGTTGACCAGCAGGTTGGGAATTCTAGAGGGGAGAACCTCTGGCATTCTCAGGCTGCCGTCATAGTTAGGAACGAAATTGACCGTGTCCTTGTCAATATCAGCCAGAAGTTCCTGGGTTATCTTCCTCATCCTCACTTCAGTGTACCTCATGGCAGCCGGGGGATCCCCATCTATGGAGCCGAAATTGCCCTGGCCGTCCACTAACGGATACCGAAGGCTGAAACTCTGAGCCATGCGCACCAGGGTATCATACACCGCCATTTCACCGTGAGGATGATATTTTCCGATCACATCTCCCACTATCCGCGCTGATTTTTTATAAGGTTTGTTCCAGGTGTTGCCGGTTTCGTGCATGGCATACAGAGTCCGGCGGTGCACCGGTTTGAGGCCGTCTTTGATGTCAGGAATGGCCCGGCCGATGATCACACTCATGGCGTAGTCAATATAGGAGCGCTTCATCTCCTCTTCAAGACTCACCACAGACAGTTTATTTTTCATTTTTTTCTTTTACCCGAGGCAAAAAGGATCCTGTATTTGAGGTCTCAGATATCCAAGTTTTGAACTTCCTGAGCATTACTCTCGATGAAATTTCTTCGAGACTCCACCTCTCCTCCCATAAGAATTGTGAACACCTTGTCTGCTTCCACCGCATCCTGAATGGAAACCTGAATCAGGAACCGCTCATCAGGATTCATGGTTGTCTCCCAGAGCTGATGAGGAGTCATCTCTCCCAGACCCTTGTACCTCTGAATGACAATGCCCTTTTTTCCGTTCTGGAAGAGGTACTCGAGCAGTTTGGCTTCATTCTCGATCTTCATCTTCTGGCTGTCGCTGATGATGGTGAAAGGAGGCTTAAAAGCATCCAATTCTTTCTGTATTTTAAAAAGGTTCTGATATTCCACAGATTGAATCAGATCCAGGTTCACTTTGCAGGAAACATTCATTCCATTCACCTGAAAATCAACAGCCAGTTCATAAAGACCATGCTCCTCATCACTGCTTAACACCGAAATTATGCCTTTATCGGTAAGAAGATTCTGTATCTTCTCCATCTTATTCTTTTTTTCCAAAAACCCTGCGTCTTTAACGCTGTGGCTGAGGAGCATTTCAATCAGGAACAAAGGATAGTTCTTCCTCTCCAGGATCTGGAGATAATTCTTCTTGGCGATGATTTTTTGCAGAAATTTTCTAAATTTGTCGCCTTTGATGACTTCCTTTTTTCTGCTGACCCGAAGCTGGAATTGTTCAGAAATCTTCTTGATCATGAATTTATCAAATGCCCGCTCATTTCTTAAGTAAGAGATGGATTTCCCTTTGGCTATCTTATACAGAGGAGGCTGGGCGATATAGAGATATCCTCTCTCTATGAGTTGAGGCATCTGCCGGTAGAAGAAAGTTAAAAGCAGGGTTCTGATATGAGAGCCGTCCACATCAGCATCAGTCATGATGATGATTTTATGGTACCGAAGCCTCTCCAGACTGAAATCGGCCTGTTCGCAGCCCGTGCCCAAGGCCGAGATGATGGTTCCGATCTCTTGACTTTTGAGGACTTTATCAAACCTGGCTTTTTCCACATTCAAGATTTTCCCTCTGAGGGGCAAAATGGCCTGGAAACGCCGATCTCTGGCCTGTTTGGCTGATCCTCCTGCCGAATCTCCTTCCACCAGAAATACCTCGCTGCGGGAAGGATTTCTTTCCTGACAGTCGGCCAGTTTCCCGGGAAGCGATGTGGATTCCAGCACTCCTTTGCGCCGGGCCAGTTCTCTTGCCTTGCGGGCTGCTTCCCTGGTCCGGGCAGCCTCCAGAATTTTGAGGACAATCCTCCTGGCCACCGTTGGATTCTCCTCAAAATAGGTGGAGAGCTGTTCGTTCACCACCGATTCCACGATCCCTTTGACTTCGCTGTTGCCGAGTTTTGTTTTTGTCTGGCCCTCAAACTGAGGGTTCTTGAGTTTCAAGCTCAACACAGTGCACAGTCCTTCCCGGGTGTCCTCACCGCTCAAATTCTGATTTAAATCTTTAATCAGATTGTTGACATTCGCATAGTGGTTTATGGACCTGGTCAAAGCTGCCTTGAGCCCGATCAAATGGGTTCCCCCTTCGGTGGTGTTGATATTGTTGACAAAGGAGAATATGGTCTCTGAATAGCCGCTGTTATACTGAAGAGCCATCTCTATGACCGCCCCGTTTCTCACACACTCAAAATAAATGGGCTTGGGATTGAGGACTGATTTATTCTGATTGAGGTACTGGACAAATTCTTTAATTCCTCCTTTGTACTGAAACTCATGTCTCTTGTTGGTTTGTTCATCCACAATGTTGATCTTCAATCCTTTGTTGAGGTAGGAAAGCTCCCGTAATCTCTGGCTCAGGATCTCAAAGTTAAATTCTATGGATTCGAATATTTCACTGTCCGGTTTGAATGTGATTTTGGTCCCTGATTTTTTGGTCTTGCCCACCTTTTTTAACTTTGATACGGGTTTTCCCTTCATGTAGCTCTGGGTATAGACACCGCCGTTTCTCTTTATCTCCATATCCAGTCTTTCTGAAAGAGCATTCACCACAGAAACGCCCACTCCGTGCAGCCCTCCTGAAACTTGATAGGTTTTGGTATCGAATTTGCCCCCGGCATGAAGAGTGGTCATCACAATTTCGGCAGCGGGCTTTTTCTCTTTTTTGTGCCTCTCTACAGGAATACCCCGTCCGTTATCCACCACCGTCACACTGTGATCCACATGGATATTCACGTCGATCCTGTTGCAAAACCCCGCTAAAGCTTCATCTATACTGTTATCGACCACTTCGTAAACCAAATGATGAAGGCCCTGCTGGCCTGTGCTCCCGATATACATGGCTGGACGCCTGCGGACAGCCTCCAGCCCTTTTAAGACTTTGATGCTTTCTGCTGTGTATTTTTTATCTATCATTTTCCTTTAATTTTAGAGAGAAAAAAAGGGTTGTAGAGGAAGGACTTTTCTCTAACCCTACAGGCATGTTTTCGGGCTTTTATTATACCTTAAAATGACGTTTTTAGTAAAGAAAATTTATCATTTTATTTTATTCTTTTTTTAATAAAATCAATAACTTTTGACCTTCAGGGATGGGATCCATCTTTTTCCAAAAAAAGTCAAATGGAAACCTGAAAAAGGAAGGACATATGGCCGGAATACGCCAAAATTTTTATAACTGTCAGTCAAGTTTTTTGATATTTTTTGAATTTTTATAACTCACAGTTATAAAAATAGAAGAGAAATGCTTTCTGATACTCTCTTGAAAACACAGAAGAATCGGCTATAATTTAAGAGAGAAATAAAAATGCCTGCTAACCTCCCTCCTGAATATTTTGAAACAGAGAGGAAGTTAAAGACTGCCAAAACACCTCAAGAAAAAGTTCCTATCCTGGAAGAGCTCCTGTCCCTGGTTCCTAAACACAAAGGGACGGAAAAACTCCAGGCTCTTCTTAAAACCAAGATCGCCAAACTCAAATCAGCTGCCCAGAAAAAACCCGCTGTAGCCCGGCATGGTCCTTCCTATCACATAGAAAAGGCAGGAGCCGGCCAGGTGGTCCTGGTCGGTCCCCCCAACACAGGAAAATCCACGCTGGTCAAGTCTTTAACCAACGCCAATCCCGATATCGGCCAGTATCCTTTTACCACTCAGATCCCTTCTCCGGCCATGATGATGTACGAAAACATCCAGATTCAGCTCATCGATACTCCCCCCATCACTCCTGAATATATGGAATTCTGGCACGCTGAGCTGCTCAAGGAAGCCGATGGTGTTCTGCTCCTCCTGGATTCAAGTCACCCTGATCCTGTGGATGTCCTCCAATCCCTTGTCGCCAAGCTGAGAGAGAAAAAAATCGAGATAGCTGGAAAAAGCTCCTCAACTCAAGAAAACAAAGCTTTTCTGATCCCCACTTTGATGGTGGTCAACAAAATAGACCTGTCAGAAGAAGAAAGTCTTCATGCTTTAAAAAAGACTTTACAACCGGAATTCGACCTGATACTGGTCTCTGCATCCCGGGGAGATAATCTTGAAGAGTTAAAAAAGAAAATTTTCCTTTTTCTGGATGTCCTTCGGGTTTACAGCAAGGCTCCAGGAAAGAAAGTGGACCTTAATGAACCTTTCATCTTCAAAAGAGGAAGCACCCTTATGGACATGGCTGAGGCTGTGCATAAAGATTTTTCCCGTAAGCTGAGGTATGCCCGGATTTGGGGAAAAAATAAATACCAAGGCCAGAAGGTTAACAAAGACTATGTCTTACAGGACGAAGATGTTATTGAGCTCCATATGTAGGCCCCCCCTTTTCCTTTTCCGACAGTGACCCACCTTCTCCCTGTTTTTTAAAAGTTAGACTTGCTGACTTGATTTGTCAATACAATGAGAAGATTTGCCGCTTTTTGTCGCTTTATGCCGTCTATTTTCTTTTTTTTCCTTCTTATCTGGTATAATGGATTAAACCTATTCGGGGCGTGGCGCAGTTTGGTCAGCGCACAGCGTTCGGGACGCTGGGGTCAGGGGTTCGAATCCCCTCGCCCCGATATACACACAAATCCTCCTTTCAACTTAAACCGCTATCTCGTAGTGACAGGACTATGATCAAAAAATGGTGGGAGTACAAAAAAATCTCTGCTGCGGCATCTCAGGATGAGGGGAAGGGAAAGGTTTTATGGAGGGCACATGCAGATTAGCCTATTTCAATCAGCTCATAATCGGTGGTTCCCAATCTTATCTTCTCCCCATGCTTCAACTGGACGGACCAGTCCACATCATTTTCGGCCCTCAACAAATCTCTGTCCTCACGGCCGTTCACCAGATCCACCGAGGCCCTGTCGATGGCCACCGGATCCTTTGATCCCAAGATCCCGATATCCTTGATGAAAGATGGCTGATTTTTGCCCATACAATCACAGTCCTTGGTAACCTTGATTAAAAAATTTAAAAATCCGATTTTTCCTTTAAATCTCTGCCAGACACTGAAGGCATATTCGGCCATCTTTTCCTGCACTCTGGTTGAATCAGCATCCCACCTCATCTTGACTGCTCCCAGGTTGCAAACCACAAGACACTCGCCGCAGCCGATACATTTCTCATCAATGATGGAGGTTGTGCCGTCCTCCTCCACGATGGCTTGGGTGGGGCAGTAATCAATACAGAGGCCGCAATTTTTACACAATTTTGGGTTTATCCAGGGATGAACATCTGAATGCTGTTCCAGTTTCCCTGTGCGGGCAGCACATCCCATGCCCAGATTCTTTATTGACGCTCCAAAACCAGTGAGAACATGGCCGGTAAAATGAGTCAAACAGAGCAAACTGTCGGTGTTGAGAAAGGCCCGGGCAATCTTGGCTGATTTTATGCGGTCAAGATTCACCTGGATTTCCTCCTCATCCCTTCCCACCAGACCATCGGCGATAAAAACAGGAATGCCCACTTCCTCCATGGTGAATCCATGTTCCCAGGCGAGGCGCAGATGCTGGATGGCGTTGGATCTTTCCCCCAGATAAAGGGTGTTGGAATCTGTAAGGAAGACCCTCTCTGTTTTTTCACGGATCTTTTTGATAACGTTTAAAAGCCATGGGGGCTTGATATGTCCGGTGTTTCCCTTCTCACCAAAATGGATTTTGCAGGCCACCAAAGAACCAGGTTCTATCTTCTGGTGGAAACCGAGTTTAAGGAATATCTTCTCTGCTTTCCCGGCCAGCACTCCATCTGCTTCCTCTCTGTGGGCTGGGATATAAAAGACTTCACTGGCCATTTTTTTCCCTTGAAAAGCTACGGATTCTCTCCCTCCAGAACGGACCGGACTGCTTTTAATCCTGATCCCGATTCAAACTCATGTCCGCAGGATAGAAGGGTTTTCTCCACTGCATCAACGGCAAAATATACCTGAGATACTGATAAATTCCCCATGTGACCCATACGGAAGACTTTTCCGGCCATCTCTCCTAAACCTCCAGCCACCACTACTCCGTTTTCATAAAGCTTTTGGCGGAAGGGTCCATCTTCAATCCCTTCAGGATAATTTATGACAGAGAGGGTATCTGCCCAGTACGGCTTTTTGTTAAACAAGGAAAATCCCAGTTGATTCAAGCCCGCTCTTATGGCCTGGGCGGTGAGTGCATGGCGCTGGAATCTCTTTTCCATCCCTTCTTCCAGTACGATTCTGGTGCTCTCGCAGAAAGCTCTGATTTCATTGACACAGGGCGTGGAAAAGTATTTCCAGGGATCCTGCATGATGGGAAGCCAGTTCAAAACATCGGCATAATAGGCAGGGACGGCTTTCAGACTTTTTCTCTTGGCCATGGCTTTCTCTGAAAATACCAGTATGGCCAGGCCAGGGGGAGCGCCAAAACATTTCTGGGCAGCGGTCAAGACAATATCTATGCCCCAGTCATCCATTCTCTCCTCTATGCCGCCGGTGGCACAAACCCCATCTATGATGTACAGACAGTCATGGTTTTTCAAAATATCAGCGTAATCTTTGACCGGAGCACAGGCACCCGTGGCGGTATCCACATGGGTGGTGACAACAGCAGCGAATTTTTTTTGGGAAATTTTTTTATCCAACTCCTCGGGAGAAACGGCCTCCCCCCAGGAACTCTCCATGACTTCAAAGCTCAGATCGAAACTCCGGCCGATCTGGGCCATCCTTCTTCCGAAATATCCCTGGGAGAGGACCAGATATGTTTCTTCTCTGCCCACGGTATTGAGAAGGGCCATCTCCATGGCCAGGGTTCCGGCTCCGGCAATGATGAAAGGCTGGCCTCTATCACAAAAAACAATCTTCCTCAGATTGGTCAAGGCTTCTTTGAGCTCCTCCACCAGCACCGGGCTCACATGAGAAACAGTGGGCAGAGAAAGGGAGTGAATGATACGGGGATGAACGGGGGTGGGGCCGGGGATCATAAGCAATTTTTCCTGCTTCATAGCTTACCTCTCGAATTCGTTTTATTTCATTTTATCAATAAAAGCCCACAAATCAAGTTATAAAAACCATGCCCGAAGACCAAACTCTTCGGGCGGCCCAGAGACGGGGCAAAAAACATGGGTTTCCTGTCTTCCCAGGTTTTGGTTTTCAAGGAGAAGGGAAAATCTTTCAGTATTCAAAGGATAAACATACCGAACCAGGTTTCGGTTTGTTTAAATGTTTTTTCGCGGGAGGCAAAATGGTGAGGCTATTTTTCCTTTAGAATCAGCTTTTCTATCCTTCTCTGGAGCTTCCCAACAGTGGAGAAAATCTCCGCTTCACTGGAGGAAAATCTTTCTTTGTCTTTGTTGAGGATAAAAATCTTAGAAATTCCAGCCTCCTGAGCTGCCTTGACATCAAAGTGAGAATCTCCCACCACACCCGCTTCTTCTCTTTTTATCTTGAGCTTCTTCAAAACAGAGAGAAAAGGATCTCCAGAGGGCTTCCAAAGTCCGCTTTCTCGAGAAACAACCAGATCAAACTTCAGATTGAACTTCCTCAAAAGATAACAGACATTCTGGCGGGAGTTGTTGGTCACCAGAGCCTTCTTGATCCCTCTTCTGGCTAAGAAATCGAGGAATTCTCGAATTCCCTCCTTCAGAACCGCCCTTGAGGTGGCCTCCTGTTCATATTTTTCCAGAACCTTCCATTTGGCTGACTTCTCCGGCTCTTTTAGACTTTTGAGGTAAGAGAGGATAGGCTTCTCCCCGGTCTCCAGATCTTTTTTTATCTGATTCCAATCATACGGCACTTCCACCACAGTCCCGTCCAAGTCAAAGATGATTCCTTTTATCATTTCTTATCTTTGTGCTGCATTCTGCTCTTCTCTCATCCTTCCCACCTCGAAGAGAGGCTCCCCTTTGCTTATAGGGGCGTATTCCTTTTGTTCGAGCATTCACCACCTCTCTATTTCATAAATTTAGGGTGCCCGCTTAAAAAAATCAACTCATGTTTTTTGCCTGTAAGCATCTTTCTTTCTGGAGTAAAAAGATGTTTGGGGATGGCTGAAGCGACCATTGAAGGTTTAGCCTTCCTGAATCGTCCATCGAGGGCAGCCGATGAAATCGGCCGCCGAGTATGTTTGAGCATACTCAGATAAGACATATGAAACATGGATGGGTACAGATAAGCGATACTCCCATATAACCTGGATTATTCATGAATTCGCTGGAAACAATGTATATGAGGCAGGAAA
>JBKHJA010000079.1:0-12644 GCA_046538375.1 Candidatus Aminicenantota bacterium | reverse complement strand
CGATTTCCCCTTAAATTCATGACTTCTTCTGGGAAAACCTTCAATTTATGAATAAATCATGTCCAAGGACACCCACGA
This sequence comes from Candidatus Aminicenantota bacterium, assembly GCA_046538375.1. GTDB lineage: Bacteria > Acidobacteriota > Aminicenantia > Aminicenantales > Aminicenantaceae > JBKHJA01. The sequence goes on along the minus strand of JBKHJA010000079.1, from coordinate 12,566 downwards.
ACCATGAAAATAACTGATTTGTTGCAATCATTGAAGTTACAATGCTATTTTAGGTAATAATGCAGGTTAGGAGGAACTGATGAAAAAAATTCAATTCTACGCCTCAACTTTTATTTTGCTCAGTTTTCCCCTGTTGGCTTTAGCTGAGGATAACCTCTCTACTCAAGAAATAAAAAAAGAGGCGGTCAACATTGTGGACCAACAAAGTCCGCTGTTGATCGATGTCAGCAATGCCATCTGGGAATATGCCGAAACGGCTTTACAGGAATACCAATCCTCAAAACTTCTTGCGGAAATTCTGGAAAAACAAGGATTCTCAGTGAAAACTGGAGTGGCCGGACTGCCCACTGCTTTTGTTGCTTCCTTTGGAGAGGGAAAGCCTGTCATAGGCATTCTGGCCGAGTACGACGCTCTGCCTGGATTATCCCAGGATAACACTCCTTACAAAAAAGTTTTGAAAGAAGGAGAAGCCGGCCACGGCTGCGGCCATAACCTGTTTGCAGCCGGAAGTCTGGGAGCTGCTCTGGCCGTCAAAGAACTCATAAGCACACAGAATCTGAACGGCACAGTCAGACTTTACGGCTGTCCTGCTGAGGAAGATGTGGGAGGAAAATTGTACATGGCCAGGGAGGGTCTTTTTGATGATTTGGATGCCTGCCTGGCCTGGCATCCCGATTATGAAACCAAGGTGGATGTCAAAGGAAGCCAGGCTATCGACGATCTGGAAATAGAATTCTTCGGTAAGGCTTCCCACGCGGCATTTGATCCCTGGAAAGGCCAGAGCGCCCTTGATGCTGTGGAAATGACTGTGTTTGGCATCAACCAGTTAAGAGAACATGTTAAACCCACAGTACGGATGCATTATGTTATCACCCAGGGAGGTAAAGTTCCAAATATCGTTCCTGAACATGCTAAATTGTGGCTCTGGGTGAGAGACTCTGACAGAGATGGAGTGAAAAAAGTGGTGAACAGAGTGGAAAAAATTGTTAAAGCAGCGGCCCTGGCAACAGAGACCACTCATCGGATCAATTACAAAGGCAGCTACCATGAGATGCTGGTCAACTTCGCTGGATCCCAAATCATGCAGAAAAACCTAGAATGGATTGGCCCTGTGGAATACACAGAAGAGGAAATCGCTTATGCCAAAAGAATCCAAAGACAAGCCAACACCGAAGAAAAAGGGCTGGTTTGTGGAATAAAGGAGCTGGAAGAGCCGCTCAAATATCCTGAGGGGGGCTCCACTGATGTGGCTGAGGTGAGCTGGATCGCTCCTACTCTCCATATATCTACAACCTGTGCCCCTTACGGCATTCCCTGGCACAGCTGGGCGGTGGTCTCTTCATCCAGGCACTCTATAGGCCACAAAGGAATGCTTCTGGCAGCTAAAGTTATGGCTGCCACCGCAGTGGATCTCATGCTCCATGAAAACATCCTGATGAAGATGAGGAAAGAATTCAAGGAAAAACTCGGTGGGTATACTTATAAAAGCGGCATTCCTGAAGATCAAAAACCTCCTGTTGGAAAAAGAAAAAATCCGTCCTAACTTCAATGATTTTTTGATCTGACCAGGAAAAAAACCATCCAGGCCATCTTCCCTTTTCTTTTATCAAATTTTTTCATTTTCTTCTTTTGGGCTATTTTTTCTCCACTCCGTGAATGATTTTCTCAAGTTCATCTGCCAGCTTGGGATCAAGGGGTTCAGGCTTATGTGTGGAGAGAATCTTCTGGGCTTTCTGACGGGCCCAATCCCGGGCCGAATCTTTCTTCTCCTGCCACTCTGAGTACGGCCGCCGGTCCATAAGAGTCGGAATCCAAAGCTCACGCATGTGTTTTTTGGTATGCGGATGGGCCAGGAAATGTCCCCCCGGTCCCACTTCTTTTATGGCATCCAAAGCCAGGTTCTCTTCATCTACCTCTACTCCCTCCATCATCCTGCAGACAATGGTAAAAATCTCACAATCCATGATCATCTGCTCAAAAGACCAGATGGTGCTTCCGTTTAAAAGTCCCACCCCCAGAAGCATATCAGACATAACCACAGAAGCCATGAAAGTAGAGAGGCTGTTTTCTATTCCTGCCTGCCAGTCAGGCTGTTTGGCTCCAGTGGCAAAAGAGCCCATGGAAAGAGGAATATTATAGAAATCTGCCAATTGATTGGAGGCTGCTCCGAACAGGAAATCCTCAGGGCCTCCCCCGGTGTAAGCACCGGAGCGAAGATCCATGACTGTCTGGGCTGCAGCATAAAATACAGGTGTACCGGGGTAAGCCAACTGAATCAAAGCCAGGGCGCTGAGAACTTCTGCATTTCCTACCACCAGATTCCCGGCAAGAGTGGCTGGGGCTGTGGATACACAAGAAGCCATAGTCATGAATCCTACCGGAAGCCCTGCCTCTGCTCCCACCAGAGCGGCTTCAAGGCTGCCTCCATCTTGAGCGAGAGGGGATACAGTACATTCCATGATGGAAAGGACAGGACGCTCCCGAAGGGATTTTCTACCGCCGGCCAGCACCGATGCCATCTCCACCGCTCCACGCGCTTCTTGTCCTGAATAGATACTTTCAGTCTGGACATGCTTGGTTGAATTTTTCCATATAGCGGCGAGTTCATGGAGCCCCCGAGACTCAGGAGGGCAGTCCTGAGCAGAAACAGGAACCCAGTGAAAGGCGATCTCCTTCAGATTATCGGCTACCCTGGCAATATCGGCCACATCCTGCAAACATGAACGGCGCCTCTGCCTGCTTGAGATGTCAACCACTTCCACTCCACAGCCATCTGTGCCCACATAAACATGACGGCCATCCAGCGGCAAATCCTGAGTTTGATCACGAGCAGCCAAGGTATAAGAAGGTGGAGCGTGCTTTATAGCATCTTCAATCAGCTGGCCTGAAACCTTGACTATGCCAGTATTGCGGTCCACATTTGCTCCATTCTTTTCCCAAATATCCTGGGCTCTGGTGGAAGGGAATTTTACTCCCACCGATTCGATAATCTCTAGAGTGGCGCTGTGGATCCGCTGGATATGGCTTGAATTCAATATGTCCAAGCGCAAACCGAGATTATTCACGGACTTGATTTTTTTTGACATGTTTCCTCCTAATTAATCTCATTATGGTTCTTTACTCCTTTTTTCCTCCAGTAAAGGAAAGCCGGTATACCTAAAGCAAGTATGGCTAATCCAATCATGGACTTCAAAGGTTGGGCAAAAACTGTATTGAAGAAAATGGTCAAGTTGATCAACACAAAAACCACAGGGAGAACAGGATATCCCCATGCCTTGTAAGGACGTTTCCTGTGGGGCTGTTTATACCGGAGGACAATGACCGCCAGTCCAGTAGCAGCAAAAAAGATGACCAAAGCAAAGACCACAAATTCATACAAATCTTGATAAGTTCCGGAAAGACAAAGAAGAGCAGACCAGAAAGCCTGGCCGGAGATGGCTTTGGAGGGGACATGATAGCGGGGGTGAATATAGGTCATGCTGAGAAAAAATGACCGGTCTTCAGCCATGGCATAATAGACTCTGGGGCCGTAGAGAATGGAGGCACTCAGACAGCCAAAAATAGAAATCATGATAGCGGCCGATATGATAAAAGTCACCGAGGGACCAAAAAGATATGTGGAAGCCAATTCACCAATACGGGCTACACCTTTCATCTTGCCCACCGGAAGGGCTGCGATATACACCATGTTCACCAGGCAATAGCCCAGGGTCACCACCAGAGTTCCCAAGGCCAGGCTTAAAGGAATATTCCTTTCCGGTTTTTTTATCTCCTCTGCGGCACAATTCACAGAATACCATCCGTCATAAGTCCACATCACCGCAATAAGGGCCAGTCCAAACAGCTTGAATAGGTTTGAGCTCAGTTCTGTGTCTGCAGTGAACAACTGGTTGATGTCTGTCAATCCTGATTTTTTCCCTATGGTCAATCCAAAGACAACAATGGCTGCCACTGAACCCAGCCTCAAGAAAGTAAAGATATTCTGGACCACCACACCGCTTTTAACACCAAAATAGTTGATCCCTGAGAGCACCAGTATGGAGACCACTGCCGCCAGCTGGCCTGTGGATAGGGAATAATTCAGACCTAAGATATTTGTCTGGAAGATATAAGTCTGGGTGGAGAGAGAGGGGACAAAATATCCCAGATATTCCGCAAAGCCAACTGCCAAGGCGGCAATGCCCCCACACATGATGAACCAGAAAAAACCCCATCCATAAAAAAAGCCAGCCCAGGGTCCATAAGCCTCCCGGATGTATATGTACTGTCCTCCTGCCTGGGGAAACATGGCTCCCAATTCAGCAAAAGAGAGCGCTCCGCTTAAAGCAATAAAGCCTCCTATCAGCCAGACAATCAGAATCAAACCAGGCGAAGGGAGAAACTCGGCAATAAAGCCGGTGGTCATAAAAATTCCAGAACCAATCACAGAACCGATGACCAAAAAGGTGGTGTCCAGGAGATTCAGCTTTCTTAAAAGCTGGGGCTTTTTTGGGGATTCTTGTTGGGTATTTTTCAACCGTCTGTCTCGATTCTTTTTATCAGTTTGTTTAGTTCTCCATCAGGGATTGTCTCTACTTTTCGCCCTAATCTTCCTTTCACCGGGTCTGCCTTAACCATAGAATTGATCAAGGCTTCCCGGATGGCTTCTGAGGAAGCCAGTATGACTTTCTCTAAGCAAGAATCATCCATCACCTGAAAATCATAAATGAGAGAGTTCCTTTCCTCCATCTTCATGGGATTGGCCGTGGAGAAAAGAATACAGATGATGGAGTCAGAGCAATTTTTTAGAGAATGTACGGGGTTTAATCCTGCCATGCAACTGCCTGCGATCTTTTTTATTTGATAGGGAATCAAAGGAATATCCACACCCATAACCATAACCAAAGAGCCTTTCTCCGAGTCGGCTTTACCAGGATCATCTTCTGAAGAGACCCCCTGATTCCCATGATTGGAGGCCACCAAGACACCACAGGTAAATTGTTTATTTCCCAAGGCTATGGTGCGTGATGAGGTCCCGATTCCCCCCTTCCAATGGAAAGCCCTCAATCCCAGGCCTATTCCCACCGATCCTTCCTGCGGCCTGTCTTCAGAGGCGTCATCAAAAGTTTTCAGGATATCTTTTTCTTCTAAAAAACTCCTTGACATATCATTCAGGAAAGAATCATCCAATCCCACCACAAAAGGAGGCCAGGTTTCATCTAAGCCAAGGGAAAATCCATAGCTGAGAACAGCATTATACGCTCTTCCCACATTGACTGAATTGGTGATAACTATGGGAGAATTGACATAGCAAAAATCTTCCGTGACTTCATAACCTGTGATTTCATGTTTTGCTCTAAAAATATAGCTCCCTATGAACAGTCTTATATTTTTTTCCAAAGGATAAGGAAAAACTGCGGTCAATCCGGTTCGTATGCATACCTGCTCGCCGCTCTTCTCTTCAGTGTCTTTATGGATGGAAAGATGTCCTATCCTGACGCCTTTGATATCTGTGAGTGAATTGTCTTTTCCGTGGGGAAATTTTCCAGCTTTAGGTTCAATCCTTTTTGTATGTTGATTCCTTTTATTCATTCTTCTTCATCCCTGTGTTTGAATATTTATTCATGATCTGCCCGACCTGGTCCAGAGGAATACCGTAGGCAGTGTTATGATCACGGCCCACCACAGTATGCGCACAGGTCAGGGAGTTGATAATGGCTTCCTGGGTAGCCTCCACAGCAGCCTGATAGAAAGGGGTAATCCTGAAATCGTCGATAGCCCTGATTTTCTGGAATGTACGGAAGGAATTTCTGGGAATTTTATTAGCAGTAGAAAAAGCAAGGATGATATCGCCGCTTCCGGTGCTGGAGATAGAACCAGTTTGTGCTAATCCCACGGCCACTCTTTTGGCCATCTTCTTCAATTGGAAGGGAAGAAAGGGGGCGTCAGTGGCAGCAATGAGTATGATTGACTTTGCCTCTCCCCTTTTGTAACGAAAACCTTTGATCTCCCTTCCTACAGGAAATCCATTGATCCTGAGCTGATGACGGCTGCCTGTGTTGGCCATTACCAGTACGCCCACTGTGTATCTATCCAGCACTATCCGAGAGGAAGTTCCTATCCCTGCCTTGAAACCAAAAGCACTCATTCCGGTTCCTCCCCCTACCACACCTTCCTCAACCCGCCCACCGGAAGCTTTCTGGATAGCGGTAAACACATCCTGCTCTGAAATCTGCCGACTCCGGGTATCGCTCAAAAAGTCATCAAAACATTCAGCCACCACGGGAGTGGCTGTTTCATGATTTTTTTTCATTTGAGGATTTTTCTTAATAAGGTATTTCAGGGCTGCATCATAGACTATACCCACGTTATATGTCCCGGTAAGAAATACGGGAGTTTTGAGTTTTCCTGAGCTTTCCAGGGAAGCCATCCCGGTCATTTCTCCCCATCCGTTCAGATTGAAATAGGAAGCATATAAATTTTCTTCAAAAACATCGCCTGAATGAGGAATGATCACAGTCACACCGGTGCGGACTGCTCTCGGGCCGCTTCCTTTTATGTTGGTGGCATGTCCCACTTTGACTCCTTCAACATCGGTAATGGCATTATAGGGTCCTGTCTCTAATGTGCCTATTTTGATTCCGAGTTCGCGGATGCGTTTTCTTGAGGAGGGGTGGCGGCTAATCTTTCTGTCATCACCTAACAGCTGCTCTAAGAGTGGCTGGTAGGAAATTAAAGGAAACAGACATGTGGTTGTTTTCATAAATTTTCGACGATCCATTTCTAACTCTCCGCAGGAAAGCTTATAAATTTTTTTATTCAGATTATTTCCCTGTTCATGGTTTGTCCCAAATCCATGGCAGCTCTATAAGATGAACAATCCGCACAATCTGTTTCATTATACGGAACAAAATTTCAAGAAAACGGGATTTTCTTATCACGTTCCTCTGTTGTTGTCAAGAATGTGGGACAGCCAGGAATGGTAAAGCATGATTTTTATAGGAATTTTCAATCACTCCTGGGGATATTTTTCAGTATCCTGGAATAAGGAAAAAACAAATAGGTATTGGCCATCATGCGGCCCAGCACCAATGCTGCTGCAGCGGCGGTGGCTCCAACCATGTCCAGCAGATTGATGGCTGCCAAAAGCAGGATAATGATGGTCAACACTTCTATGGCTGTGGCCTTGGTGATCGACTTGGTTCTCCGGTTATTGACCATCAGTGCCCGTTGAAACGATAAAAGAACCATCAGCCCGGGATAGAGAGCCATTATTCGGGTAGGAAAAAGAGAAAATCGGGTCAGTTCTGCAGAAAGGCCTGAAATTTTGTGAAACCAAAGGATGGATAAAGGAGTAAAGGCCACCAGTGACAGCCCTGAAACCGCAAAGACTCCCAGCATAAGCGCAAAATTCCTAAGAGGCTTGTAATGTTCGTTCCTCTCGCCTAGAAGGGCAATACCCACTTCTTGGTAGGACAAGCCCATGCTTCTGAATATAAAAACCAAGGAATTGATCACAGGCAACACGGCGAGAGATTCTATGGCCATACGGCTGTGCCCCATGAAAAACGTCACCAGGGGTGGAACACTCAATCCCAAAATCGAGGTCAACGCCAGAGGATAATAAAACGATGCGATATATCGGTAGCCCACCACATCACTGCCAGAACCATCATAAGTCTTGGCGATCAGACGCTTCACCGAAGCCCGGGCCATCATTTTGCTGGCTACGGCCTCAGCCATCACTCCCACAGAAAGGGCCAATCCACCCACCACAGCGCCTTTCAATTGAAAAAAAACATAGCAGATAATAGCTGTGGAAGCCATACTCACCAGGCGAACCGCAGTCCCATAGGACACTCTGCGGGTGAGGTTGCTCCGGATGAGGATACCCTGGTAAAACCTGCGGTAGCCGATGGCGCTGGGCCAGGGGAGAAGAACCAGGCAGGCCAAATGGGTCAGCTTTGCCACGTCTTCTGGGAGGGTAATGACCTTCTGGGCGAAGAAATGGAATACAGGAGGAATAACCAAAATTATCATGACCAGAGTGATAACAGCGTTTAAGAAATAGGTGAAATTTCTTAACTTGTAGAAACTCTTTCTATCCTTAACCAGAGCGGTGGAAGCACTCATGATCATGATAATGGGAGCTTCGATAAAAACTGCCACCGCATAGGCTACTCCGTAAGCGGCCAGATTATATTTCGGATCAGACAGCCTGGCAATAACCGCAGCCAGAAATGGTCCTTCAGTGGCCATCATAAGCCAGGTGGCGGCTAAAGGAACCCAGAAGAAGAAAATTTTTCTAAGGCTGAGTGAATCAGATTCAACTCTCTGCATCTGGCATCCTAATTTTTATCATTTCATAAGTAACTGATAATGCCCTAAAAATGCGTGAACTGCAGGGGCACTCTCCCACAATCCAAAACACAAAGGTGAATGACAATATAGCCATAATTATCATAAAAGCACTAAGAGAGGAAACCCCCATTTTATCCTCCTATTATTTTCCTCATTTCCTCTCAAAATTATATTTCCGCCATGGATTTAGAAATGAATCCGTATTACTCCTGGTCTCTGAGATACCAAGAAAAATCTTACAACTTGAAAATTGGAGGATAGCTTTCTTCATTCATGTTGCGCACACCAAGATTTTTTACTAAACTAAAACCAACCATGAACAAACAAAAGACTTGTCTTTTGATCTTCACCGGTATCTGCTTGAATATTCAGTTCCTCCTTTCATCACCGATGAAGCAGAACAGCGGCCTCCCAGAAAAATTTAGAAAATGGCTTAAAGAGGAAGTGACCTACATTATCACGGATTTAGAAAAGGAAGTTTTCCTTCAGCTCCAAACCGATAAAGAGAGATTACTGTTTATGGAAGCTTTCTGGAAACACCGGGATCCTACTCCAGCCACACCGGAAAACGAATTCAAGGAAGAGCATTACCGTCGTATTGATTATGCCAATTACCATTTCGGAAGGGCAGCATCCAAACCTGGATGGGAGACCGATCGAGGACGCATCTATATTATTCTGGGCAAACCCCAACATGTCTCCAGATACTATGGAGAAAGCCAACTCTACAACACAGAAGTGTGGTTTTATCAAGGCCTGACAAAATTTGGCCTTCCACCTGGGTTTAATCTCGTTTTCTATCAGAAGAATGGAGTGGGGGAATATGTTCTTTACAGTCCGAGCAGGGATGGGCCACAAGTGTTTATGGCTTCTTTTATCGGAGATCCTGGAGACTATGTGGCTGCTTATAAGGCTTTAAAGGAAATAAACCCGAATCTAGCTCGGGTGTCTCTTTCCCTTATTCCGGGAGAGCCTGTCTTTTCTGGCCGCCCTTCTCTATCCTCTGAAATAATGATCCAGAATGTCCAAAATGTTCCTAAAAAGCAGGTAAAAGATAAATACGCGGCGAAATTCTTAATGTACAAGGACACAGTGGAAATCGAGTACACGGCTAACTACATCGACTCTGACTCTTTAATAAGGGTTATAAAAGACAAGTCCGGTCTTTATTTTGTCCACTATGTGGTGGAGCTGAGGAGAGTGTCTGTCAATTCCTATCATGATAAATATTACACAAATTTACAGGTCAACGTGCATGTGTCGGATGAAGAGGGAAAAACCATCTACCAATACCAGAGGCCGGTCTCCATGGAACTCAATAAATCCCAAATTGAAGACATCACTTATTTGCCATTCGGTTTTTATGACATGTTCCCTTTAATTCCAGGCAAATATGAAGTTTCTATTCTAGTCAAGAATGAAGTGTCCAAAGAATTCACATCTGTAGAGAGAGATATTGTTGTTCCTGAGGATGAATCTCTGCTCCGTATCAGTTCACTGATTCTGGGATACATGACCAATCCCATCCCAGCTCAATCCCACAATCTCCGGCCATTAGGCATAGGTTCTTTCCAGATGTATTGTGAGCCCAGAAAAGTCTTTCTTCCCCAGGATAAACTGTTCTTAAGTTTTCAGATCCTGGGATTGGCCTCTCATCCATTGAAAAGCGGAATTTTGAAATTTGAGTTTTTCAGAGAAGATGAGCCTTTTTTCACCACTTCAAGGAAGCTAAGCGAATATCAAAATAGACTGAATTTTATGCAAGAATTCTCTCTCCAGAAATTTCCTCCTTCCCACTACACAGCAAGGGTATCTTTAATACACAACAACAGCCTACTTATTTCCAAAGAAGAAGAATTCGATGTGACATCCTTGTCCAGTATACCGCGGCCATGGATATCCAAAAGAGCGCTCCCCCCGGCTTCTGACCCTGTCTATGCTCTTATCCTGGGCAGACAACTTTTCAATAAAGGAGAAATCAAAGAGGCCAGAGTTCAATTGGAAAAAGCCTACAACAGCAAACCCCACACATTAGATTATGCTCTGAATCTTGCACAGATTTATTTTGTGACCAAGGAGTATGGCAGAATTAAACAGATACTGCTTCCTTTCTCAGAATCCACCCAGGCAAATTACGATGTTCTTTTCTTGTTAGGCAGAGCTTATCAAGCTGATGAAGACTGGTCTCAGGCTGTTTCTTTTTATAGTCGAGCCATTTCTCATTTCGGAATCAATGCCATTATTCTCAATTCTTTAGGCGAATGTTATTATCAAAAGGGAGTTAAAGATGAAGCTTTAGCTGCCTGGAAAAAATCATTAGAGATCAATCCAAAACAGCCTGAAATAAAAAGAAAAGTCGCTTCTCTCAAGGAATAAAACCAATAAATCCCGAGATTACTTTTCTATCTTCCTGAAATGCAGTTTTACCAGCTTTGTTTGCAATTCATTGATCATTTCCCGAGCCGTTGTATAAGCCTTAACAGCTTGAGCATTGGAGTAGCCAGTCAAAAATTCCCTGACTAAAGTCTCATCCTGCTCAAAAAGTTCCACAGCTGTCTTTTCCACACTCTCCTGGATGGCAAACTGTTCCTCCTCCAGAACTCTCCAGGTACTACGTGCATCTTCTATCAAGTCTCCATAGTGGGTATTCACCAAGTTGCCTATTCTTTTGAAGGTCCAGTAGGCTGATTCTTGATCACAGGTGCTGTTTCCAAATCGGTAGACCTGGGGAACGTCGGCAATACCTTGATACCAAGGAATATAGACACTGGTATCGGGATTGGCTACAGCCAGCCAGAAAACACCGCCTATAGGATTGGGCAGCCACCTTCTCAGCTGGGTCACCACACCATATTGAGTGTTGGTCCGACACAGGGTTCTTTCCTCAGTGAAATGAGGGTTGCCCTTTTTGTATCCACCGGTTAAATCATATTCCGTTCCCTCATGATGATCTCTCAAGAGGGACATCAATTTTTCTTTGGTGATTTTTTTATCTGGAGTAAGAAACAACGGAAAATCCATATAAGGTGTATCTGGAGGAAGCGAAGAAGACGGGGATAGAAGGCTCTGAACTCGCCATATACGACGATCCCTGGGCGGAGTTTTTGTGTAGATATATCCCCAGCTTTTTTTAAAGCTGAACGGTCCTTCTTGGGGATCATACAAATCATTTTCTATGGAAAATTCGATAAGAACTGGGGAACACTTAACCTTTGATTTTTGTTGACAGTCAATTTCTCCCATCCGGAAGGTGTTATCTTGAATCACATAGCACTGGTCAGGAATTTTCATTGCTGCCCAGTGATGTCCTCCACCTATCTGGAACAGCCAAACTTCATCCGGATCAGCTATGGCAAAAGAACCGTCTTCCCTGAGGCCGTATTTATTGAACAGCTTCTCCACCAGCTCCACCCCCTCTCTTGCTGTTTTCGATCTTTCCAAAACCAGGCGCCAAGGAATCAATATGCCAGGAGGATCGGATTCTTCGAGCAAGGGGTCCACCTGTTTAACCTTATCATTCACTTTTACAGCAGTTCCGAAGCATACAGCCACTTGAAATTCATTTATGCCGTTTTCAAATGTGGCCTCTCCTGTCCATTGGAGTTCATTTCCTATATAGGCATAGGTGACCTCTGCCTGTGGTATCTCGACTCCGTTAGATAACCTGCGAACAGCCCCGGGTTTGTGGCGTTTTCTGGGAACCACCACCACATGAGAAGCTCCTCTCCCATCCCAGTCATTATTGTAAGCCATCATCACAGATCCATCCGCTGAGGCTTCTTTTCCTACCAGAATCATTGTGCAGCCGTGTTCCTCATCAAGGGTGGGTGTTCCCGCATCTGACAGCAGGATCCCCAGAATAAGCAGACATGCGAAGCTCCACAGCAAAGTCTTGGATAGGGATTTGATTTTTGAATGCATTCTGGTTTTTTTTGGTTTAATTTTCATGATAAACCTCCTTTTTTAATCGGGATTACCACATAAAACTGCCTGGAGTTTCCTCAATTTTATAATCTATATCCATCAGCGATTTTTATTAAGGCCTGCCGAAATTATAAAAAGACCTATTGACATGGAAGCATCTTTTTACCCCGGAAAAAAAGATGCTTACTGTTAAAAGAAAGCATTTCTAAAACCGTGATGCATTCACAGTCAGGTCAGCAGATTCCTCAGCCCGCGAATTTTCCCCACCGAGTCCTCAGAGGGGGAACAGCTCCGCTTTCCCC
>JBKHJA010000078.1:0-13498 GCA_046538375.1 Candidatus Aminicenantota bacterium | reverse complement strand
AAAGTCAGGTCAACGTGTTGAAATGAAAAGAAATTCCCGGGCCCGACCCCCCTCTGCCCCCCAAAGCTAATTCATTAATTCATATCTCTCCTAGCGAGAATCAAGCTCAGCTAGCCAGCTTTCCAGTTTTTGAATGTAAGATACTGATTTAGACCTGACAGGAACAGTCGTTGAAAAAAATATTGCGAAATAGTATGATAAAATTCCATGATAAAATCCCTAGAAACTAGCTAGAAAGCTGGGATTCGAGGACGCAAAAATACACACATTGCGGAGCAATTTCGCCATCCATTTGATTATGAACGGTGTTGACTCGGTTACAGTGAAGGAGCTCCTGAGTCATAAAGACATTTCCACTACGATGCGATATGCTCACGTAGTACCTAACCACAAGCTATGGGCAGTGAACAGATTATGTTCGATCTCAAAAGTAGACGCAGTTTAGTCACAATCCGGAAAATATCCGATGTAAACGTTTTTAATAAACGATTTACGATACAGAGCGGACATAACTCAGTGGTAGAGTACGAGCTTCCCAAGCTCGGGGTCGCGGGTTCGAATCCCGTTGTCCGCTCTTTCTGCCTTTTTATTTGTTTATTTGGGGTCGCCCTCGGGCAATTATAATATTTTCAGAAACTTAATTGAAGTCTTCCACAGAAAAAAAGGGTTAAAACTGGTTTTTTGGCCCTAAAAAAATACATTTTTGTCATTTACGCCAGGCCAAGGCGAATTAGGGAAATATTGCGTGCAGGATTAGATTTTTGACCCTAAAAATCTCGATTTAGGGCCTCATATCTGTGGAAAAGTCAGGTCAACGTGTTGAAATGAAAAGAAATTCCCGGGCCCGACCCCCCTCTTGGCCCCCTCTTGGCCCCTCTTGGGATCCCCTCATCTTGTTGAGATTTGACTCCGTTTTGATTTGATGGTTATTTAGTAAGAGTCATGGCCAAACGTCAAATGTTGAGATGCGACCCCTCATGTTGGGAGTTGATTGTGGAGGGGAGTCTACTTCAAGGATCCATGAACATGGCTGTAGATGAGTATCTTTTCCGGTCTCTTGAAGATGAGCCTCACACTTATCTTCGGTTTTACAGATGGGAGAGGCCCACGGTTTCTCTTGGATATTCTCAAAAAATTCTAAAAGTGGCTGATGTTGACTACTGCCGAAAAAAGGGAATCGATATTGTCCGCAGGATGACAGGCGGGAAATTGGTTTTACACCACAAAGAAGTCACTTATTCTCTCTGTTCCTCTGACAGCCGTACATTTTCCTCCACTCTTTCTGAATCTTACCGGCTGATCTCAGAAGGCTTGATGCGGGGGTTGGAGAAGATGGGATTGAAGCCTTATCTTGCAGATGCTGCTCCTAAATTCTATTCCCGAGGAAATCTTCCTTGTTTTTCCTATCCTGCCCGCAACGAGATTGAGGTGGAAGGGAGGAAAATAGTGGGAAGTGCGCAGAAAAGAGTAGGGAATAAATTCCTTCAACACGGGTCTATTCCTTTAGAAGAAGACCAAGGTATGTTAAAAACCATTTCTTCTCAGGGCAGCACAGAAAATTCCATACGCATGGTCTCTCTTTCCCGGGCTCTGGGACAGAAGGTCAGTTTTGACTGGGCGGTGGAGCATTTGGCTGAAGGATTTTCAGAATACTTCGGAATTACGCTCAAGCCAAAAACATGGAATGATAAAGACAGAAAGACGATCCTCAGGATTCAAGAACAGCGGTACAAAAATCAGGCCTGGACCTTCCTCCGATAAAATCCCCCCTCCAATTCCCAGGACTCTCCCCAAAACAATCGGGATTGTAAAAAATGGGGAAACATTTTTGGTTAAAAGGAGCCTCATATGGCTCAAATTAGCTTCGATCCTTAAATTTTGGGGAACTCCCCCGCTCCAATTCCTTGTTGATTTTTTTGACGGCAAGTGATAGGATTTTCTCACGTGAGAGGACATCCTGGAAATGAACGAGATCGAAGAACTTTCAAAGCTTGAGATCAACAAACTGCCGCCCCTGCAGAATATCCTTCTTGATGATCTGCATCAGCAGGTGTTAAAAAACCTTTACCTTGAAGTGGGAACCGGTCCTGTGCTTTATCTTCTCTCTCCTTCCTATTCTGTGGTCAATCCCACTCCTAACGAAGTGATCGATGACTTCATCAAAAGATATGGTGACCTTCTCAATTATGTTAAAGAGCATATCATCCAGAATCTGGCTGTTTATTCTGTGCTTTTGGCGGTGAACAGCTATTTTGTGGAACAGAACAGTTATCTTGTTTTAGCCCGGCTGCGGGAAAGAGATTCCGGGGGAAGACGGTATGAAATTAAGTTTTATACCCATTCTCCACGGGAATTGTTGACCCATTACAATGATAAAATTTATATAGGAAGAGATTTTATCGATTTGTTCCACTTCAAAAGAAAATATTTAGGGGTGAAGGAATTGATCGTGTCTTTGAAGGATCAGTATGAAGTCCTGCTGGACAGAGCCGAAGAAAAATTGAAGTATCCTCTGGAGTACAAATCTTTTTTCCAGGAGATGAAGGAATACGTGAATGAACTCCGCAGTGAGAGCCTCCTCATTCTCCAATCCCTTCCTCCTTATCTGGATTTCGAGAATCTATCAGGCGAAGATTTGATCGACATCAATGCCCAGTACCGGACTATCAATCATTACTTGATTGAACTCAATGATGAAGTGGGGGAGTTCGAAAACCTTCTTCATTTCAAGAAAGAGACGGATTTTGTCCGGTACGTCACCAAATACAGGAAAGATTTGACCAACATCATTTCTTACTTCAATATCAAAATCAACGGCCTTTTGACAGAGAAGATCTACAGCCTGAAGGCCAGGCATTAAAAGGTCTCAAGCTCCTGGAGGGACTTTTCTTCAACACATCCCTCTCGGGGGTGGCTCCTTTTGCTGTCCTTTTTAATCCACTGCACAGTCAGCGGATCACATTTTTGTCTGCTCTTTCACCCGGATGATGCCGTAACGGGTAGAGAGAAAAATAGAAGGTTTGTCCTTTTCCTCGACAAAAGCCTTGATGGCGGTGATCCCGTTTTCTTCCCGTAAAGTGAGTTCAGAAGGATGGTTCCAAAGTATATCTCCGCCTTTCGCTCTTGCCTCAAAAGGATATTTCTCTCCCGGGGGCCAGTAAAAATTGATATTCGCATAATCGCCTCTGACGTTGACAGGATGGGTAAGAGGAAGGGGTTCCAGGGTGATCTCACCATGGGAAAGGGTGATACTTGTTTCTCCAGAGAAATCTACCATCTCCAGATTGCGGTAGGAGGAAGACACGGATATTTTTTCCCCAACCATGGACCTTCCGTAGATTTCCACATTTTTTCCGTTTATGAATAGATTGCCCTGGATGTTGCTCAGTTTGATTTTGCCGTATTTGTGTTGGATATCCAGAGAATGTTCAGCTCCCTCCACTTCTACAGAAGAATGAGAACCTGTAATCCTGGTGGGGCCCACATCAATAAGAATGATATCTTTATAAGATGTCACCACCTCTACCTCACCAAGTAAACTCTGGCCGAAAACTTCTGAATGGGAACCCTCGATCTTGGTGTTTTTTGAAACATCCTCCACATGAATCCTACCATAGCGGTGGTCTAAAGTGGCGTCGCCTTCAACGCGGTGGATGAACAGGTCAGAATGTTTACTTTCCACTTGGCAGTTGGATTTCACATGGTCCACTTCCACATCCTGATAGCTGTTCTGGATAAACAGCTCTCCATCTATTTGTGAAGCAATGATTTTCCCATGGCGGTTGTAGATATGGGTGTTGGACACATTTTTTGTTTTGACCAAGCCGTGGGAATTTTTCACCTCAATATTTATGCCTGGGGGGACAGAAATCCTGAAATTCGTTTCAAAATTTCTTCGTCTGAACTCGCTCTGGTTGGTGGAAACACTCAGCCGCTGTTCATTTTTATCAATGATCATATCCAGCTCATCAGAAACTTCTTTGGCCTGTTGTTCATTTTTCCGCCAGATGATTTTCTGGAAAGTTATGATGATTTTTTCTTCTTCTGATCCTTGAATTTCGACATCTCCATGGGCGTTTTCGATCTGGAGAAGGGGAGGATAGGGAGGCTTGATATTCTGTGTTTCCTGGAAGGTGAATTCTTCCAGATTGAAGAAAAAGAGGTGATCATCCAGACTCCATTCGATGTGAAGCCTCCCGGTGTGAGCATAGTAGAAAAACACTCCGGCCACCATGATAAAAATCAGCAGGATGATTTCTTTGGGTTTCATTTTTTTACCTTAATCTCTTCAGCTTCTTCTCTGCGTTCCTTTATCCCGAACCAGAGTTTCCACACTCCCCAGACAATTAGGATCACCGGCCAGAGACGGGCAAGAGAATCCCAGACATCCACGTCGATGTTGTGGAGCAGGAAGAGCAGGCCGATGACGATGAGGATGATTCCCCAGGCCAGAGAGTCTCTTCGTTTACGTTGGGCCATTTTGTCCTCCTTTAACTTCTTTTAGAAGCATAATCTGCCACCAGCTTCACTCCGATGACGATCACCACCAGCGGCCAGAAATCGAAAAGTGTATCATAGGGTATCACCTCGAAATTAGCCAGAAGCAAAAGACCTCCCAGCACAATCAGGGCAGCTCCCCAGAAAATGGAGCCAGTTTTTACCACCCCGGGAAGTTCTTCCACTTCCTCCATCTCCTCTTCTTTTCCTTCCAGTACTCTGCGGTTGATTATTTTTGATGTCTGGACAGCATCGATGATCTGATAGATGTAGAAAGCTCCCAGGATGATTCCCAGGAAGGGCTGGCCCTCGCCGGTGGTCTGCATGGTGACCAGGCCAGCGAAGACAATAATGATCACCGCCCCTTTCAGGAATTGACGGTTGTACAGGGCACCAATTCCGGGGAAAAAGAAAGACAGTATTCCGGCCAGAGCAGCCGATTTTGGGGGCTTTTTTACGATAACTTTTTCTTCCATTTTATACCTCCATGTGTCTGGTTTATTCCTCCGATTCTCCAAAAGGACTGACGTTTTTAAGAGAAACCAGAATATTATCCTTATAGGCTCCAAGGTTATCGGTGAAAGATTCAGCCTGGGCGTACAGTCTTTCGAATTTACTGTAGCCAAGATGAGCCTGTCGATCTATGGTTTTTTCTATATAGCTTCTATCAGGATGAAAAAGGTAAAAAGATATCATGATCAGCAGGATGGTGACTCCAGCCAGGACAGGCTGGAGGGAAGGCCGCAGGAGAAAATCCAGGTCCAGGAAGAATGGTTTCTTCCGGCCGGGAATGGCATAGAGTCGTTTCCACAGGTTCTCACTCACTTCCAGCTCCGGGAAGCCAGCCAGGGATTCCCGGGCCTCTTTCATGGTCATAAGAAGATCGGTGCAAGCCTGACATTTTTCCAGGTGAGCTTCCACAGCTCTTTTTTCTTCAATGCTGAGGTCATCCTCTAAATAAGGAGATAGGAGTTCTTCTATTTTTTCACATGACATTTTCTTTCTCCTTTTTTTCTTTGAGGATTTTCGCCAATTGATGTCTTCCCCGGTTGACCCGGGATTTCACCGTACCCAGGGGAAGGTCCATGATTTCGGCGATTTCTTCATATTTTTTCCCCTGAATATCTCTGAGAATGACAGTCATTCGAACTTCTGAGGAGAGCTGATTGAGACCGTTCCACACTGTCTTTTTGCTTTCTTTCCTGACTATACTGTTCTCAGGCCTGTCAAAGGAAACGGATTCCAGATGATGCTGGTCAAAATTATCCCGCTTTTTCTTTTCCCATTTTGTTTTTCTGTACTGATCAATGAGGTGATTTTTTGTCAGGGTGAGCAGCCAGGCAGTGAAGTTTTTCTGGAAATCGTATTTTTCAAGAGAGGTGTAAAGCTTCATGAAGATATCCTGGGTCATGTCTTCTGCTTCTTCACGGGTTCCAGTGAACTGGTAAGCCATGTTAAAGATCCTCTTGGAATAAGCGTTGACCAACATGTTCCATGCTCCTTTTTGTCCTTCTAAACATTCTTTGACCACTGTTTTAATGTGCACTCACTTCACCTTGGTAGACGAAAATATGAGATGGAAAGTTCCGTAAAAACGCCCTTCATTCTATGGTGACGGGCATCGGCTGTCAACAAAATAAGGATAAGAGGCTGGACAAGGGGGAAATATCTTGACTTAGAGGACGAGATATGCCACGATACTTTCTAATTTCTTGACCATTTTTCTTTTTTTCTCACCATGTCCTGGTTAAAAATACTTTTTGCCCAAAAAGGGAGGCTGTAAATGGAAGGTATTGTTGGCTACGGGGCTTACATTCCCCGGAATAGAATCAAGGTGGAAGAGATCGCTAAAGTTTGGGGTGCAGATGCACCCAGCTACAAGAGAGGATTGATGCTGGAAGAGAAGTCTGTTCCTTCTCCTGACCAGGATACCATCACCATGTCCGTGGAAGCATCCAAGTGGGCCCTGAAAAGGGCGCAGGTGGATCCCGCTGAGATAGGTGCTGTGTATATAGGGTCTGAATCCCATCCTTATGCGGTAAAACCCAGCGGAACGGTTTTGGCCGAGGCGCTGGGGGCCACTCCTGAAGTCCATACTGCTGACTTTGAGTTTGCCTGCAAGGCAGGCACCGAAGGGATGTTTGTGGCCTTAAGCCTGGTGCGGGCAGGAGAGATCAAATACGGCCTGGCCGTGGGAGCAGATACTTCCCAAGGAGCACCAGGTGATGCGCTGGAATACTCAGCCGCAGCCGGGGCAGCAGCTTTTATCTTCGGTAAAGACAGAGTGGTGGCCAAAACAGTGGCCAGTTTCTCCTACATGACCGACACGCCTGATTTCTGGCGGAGGGAGTATCAGTATTATCCCCAGCACGGCGGACGGTTCACCGGCAGTCCCGCTTATTTCAAACATATCATAGGAGCAGCCAAGGGGATAATGAGTAAAGCGGGCATGGAACCTTCTGACCTGGATTACGTGATCTTTCATCAGCCTAACGGCAAATTCCCCTTCAGAGTCGGCAGGATGCTGGGCTTCGCCAAGGAGCAGATTGAGCCCGGCTGGCTGGTGAACAAACTGGGAAACACTTACTCCGGTTCTTCACCTCTGGGGCTGACCGCCACTTTTGATATCTCCAGGCCTGGAGACAAGATCCTCATCGTATCCTACGGCTCAGGAGCTGGCAGCGATGCTTTTATCTTTGAAATGACAGAAAGGATCGACGAGGTGAAAGATTCGGCTCCCAGGACCAGGGACATGCTGGAGAATAACAAAAACTACCTGGAGTACGGAGTTTATGCCAAGTTCCGTCAAAAAATTAGAATGGCTGATTAGGAGGAAAACATGAGAGATGTGGCCGTTATCGGAGTTGGAATGACCAAATGGGGAGAACTCTGGGAAAAATCTCTGAGGACTGTTTTCGTGGAATCCGCCCTGCTGGCCCTGGATGATGCGGGTGTGGACCGGATTGACTCCATGCATGTGGGCTCCATGTCTTCAGGACTGTTTGTGGGCCAGGAACACATTGCTTCTATGCTGGCTGATTATTTGGGCCAGAATCCGGTTCCTTCGAGCAGAGTGGAAACCGCCTGTGCTTCCGGTGGTCTGGCTTTGAGAATAGGACTCATGGAAGTGGCCTGCGGAATGAGCGATGTGGTGCTGGTGGGCGGAGTGGAAAAAATGACCGATGTCAGCGGTTATGAAGCCACTTATGCCCTGGGTTCCGCTGCTGATCAGGAGTATGAAGGCTACCAGGGGATCACCTTCCCAGGACTTTATGCTTTAATAGCCAGGGCTCACATGGAAAAGTACGGGACAACCAGGGAACAGCTGGCTATGGTGGCAGTGAAGAACCACCGCCATGGGTCCAAAAATCCATTGGCCCAGTTTCCTTTCGAGGTTACAGTGGAGTCCGTATTGAATTCTGTTATGGTGGCTGATCCTTTAAGAATTCTGGACTGCTCTCCGATTACCGATGGAGCAGCGGCAGCGGTGATCTGTCCGGTGGAAATGGCCAAGAAGATGAACAAGCCCGTCATAAAAATCATAGGTTCCGGCCATGCCACAGACACCATCGCCTTAAGCTCGCGGAAGGATATAACCTGGCTGGAGGCCACTTATCAGGCAGGAAAGAAAGCTTACGCCATGGCGGATAAAAAACCTGAACATATGGATCTTATGGAAGTGCATGATTGTTTCACCATAGCTGAAATCTGCGTTCTTGAAGCCCTGGGTATAGTGGAGAAAGGAAAGGGAGGAGAAGCGGCCCAGCAGGGAATCACTTCCCTTGAAGGAAAAATTCCGGTTAACACCAGCGGGGGGCTGAAAGCCAAAGGCCATCCTGTAGGGGCCACCGGTGTGGCTCAGATTGTGGAAGTGGTCAAACAGCTTCGTGGAGAGGCTGGAGAAAGACAGGTCAAAGATGCCAGAACAGCCATGACCCAGAACATGGGTGGGAGCGGTGGCAGCACAGTGGTTCATATATTTGAAAGAGAATAGGAGGAAAAGATGCCAACTCCATCAAGATATTGGAGAGAGATTCCCCAACGCTATCGTCTGGAGGCCAACAGGTGTCAAAAATGTGAAATCACCTTTTTCCCTCCCCGTCTCATCTGCCCTCAATGCAAAAACAGAGAATTGGAGCCGGCCAGGCTTTCAGAGACGGGGAAAATCCTGTCTTACACCATCATCCGTGTTCCCCCTCATCAGTTCGCCGATCAAGCTCCTTATGCGGTGGGCATCGTGGAACTGGACGATGGAGTGAAGTTGACCGGCCAGATTGTGGACTGTGATTTTAAAGATCTGAAGGTGGGACAGGAAGTAAGGATTGAGTTTAGAAAAATTTATCAAGAGGGGGAATCAGGGATCATTTGTTATGGATACAAGTTCGTTCCCCGATAAAAAAGAAAAAAAATAAAAAAACGTTTAAAATATGACTCACAGTTAGTTTTCTTGAAGGAAGGATTTCAAAATGTACAGAATTGAAAGCCAGATAGATACTCAGAGTGAAGAATACAAGGAAAATTTCAAACGCATGAAGGCTTTGGTGTCTGAATACAAGGAGACTCTGACCAAAATCCAGGAAGGGGGTCCTAAAAAATACAGGGAACTTCAAAAGAGCCGCCAGAAACTTCTGGCGAGAGAAAGGTTGGAAAAGCTTTTTGACAGGAACACGCCTTTCCTGGAGTTCACTCCGCTGGCAGCCTACGATTTGTACGATAACGAAGCTCCCTCAGCAGGAGTGATCACGGGCATCGGGGTTATCCACGGCCGAGAAGTCTTGGTGGTGGCCAATGATGCCACAGTCAAAGGCGGGACCTATTTTCCGATGACCATCAAGAAACATGTGCGCGCACAAGAGGTGGCCTTGAAAAACCGCCTCCCCTGCATCTATCTTGTGGATTCAGGAGGAATTTTCCTGCCCCGTCAATCAGGGACTTTTCCCGACAAAGAGCATTTTGGCCGTATTTTTTACAACCAGGCCAGGCTTTCCGCTTTAGGCATTCCTCAGATTTCCATTGTTATGGGCTCCTGCACGGCAGGAGGAGCTTATGTGCCGGCCATGAGTGATGAGACAGTCATTGTCCGCCAGCAGGGAACCATCTTTATCGGAGGTCCGCCTCTGGTCAAAGCAGCCACCGGGGTGGATGTCACAGATGAAGAATTGGGAGGTGCCGATGTGCACTGCCGCATATCCGGCGTCTCCGACTATTATGCTCTCAACGACAGCCATGCCCTGGAAATAGCGCGAAACATAGTGGAGACGCTGGATCCGCCGCGAAAATTTCACCTGGAGGTTGCGGAACCAGAGGATCCTCATTATGACCCAGAAGAGATATACGGGATCATGCCTAAAGGCTTACGGAAGCCTTTCAATGTCAAGGAAATCATAGCCCGCCTGGTGGATGGCAGCCGGTTTCAGGAGTTTAAAGAGCTTTACGGCCAGAGCCTGATCTGCGGGTTTGCCAGGATCATGGGCTATCCGGTGGGCATTCTGGCCAACAACGGAGTGCTTTTTTCTGAGAGTTCTCTCAAGGGCGCCCATTTTGTTACACTCTGCTCCATGCGCAAAATTCCTCTCATTTTCCTCCAGAACATCACCGGATTTATCGTGGGAAAACAGTACGAACACGGCGGAATCGCTAAAGACGGGGCCAAGCTGGTTCATGCTGTGGCCGATGCCGATGTTCCCAAGTTTACAGTGATTATCGGAGGCTCTTATGGAGCTGGCAACTATGCCATGTGCGGCCGGGCTTATGAACCGCGGCTGCTGTGGATGTGGCCCAATGCCCGCATCAGTGTGATGGGAGGGGAGCAGGCAGCCCAGGTCTTGGTCACCGTAAAATTGAAAAGGATGAAAGAGAAAGGAAAAGAGATGTCCAAGGCAGAAAAGGAAAAAATGATCAAGCCCATTCTTGAAAAATATGAATATGAAGCCAGCCCCTATTACAGCACAGCCCGGCTCTGGGACGACGGCATTCTGGATCCCTTGGAGACAAGGGAGGCCCTGGCTCTGGGCATATCCATGAGTTTGAATGCTCCTATCCCCGATTACAAAGTGGGCATCTTCAGGATGTAAATGGAAGAAAAGGAATATCAAACCATTTTTTTTGCTGATCAGGATAAAGTGGCCCGCATCGCTTTCAACCGGCCTGATGTCCACAACGCCTTCAATTCAACTGTGCTCACCGAGCTCGATGATGCTCTGGAGAGGATCAAAGCTGATAAAACCGTTCGAGTTGTGGTGTTGACAGGAAAAGGAAAGTCATTTTGTGCTGGAGCCGATATCAACTGGATGAAGGAAATCATCCATTATTCATTCCAGCAAAACCTGCAGGAATCTCTGCAGTTGGCTGAAGTTCTTCATAAACTTTATATTCTGGACCGGCCCACCGTGGCCATGGTCAACGGCAGTGCCATCGGGGGAGGCACAGGATTCCTCTCGGCCTGTGATATCGCGGTGGGATGTGAAGAGGCGAAATTCGGTTTGAGCGAGGTGAAGATCGGACTGGTTCCTGCGGCCATCTCCCCTTATGTGATCCGCAGGATAGGACCCAATAAGGCAACAGAGTATTTTTTAACGGGGCAGAGAATCTCAGGCCGAAGGGCCCAGGAGATAGGACTGCTGAATGAAGTGGTTCCTTTAGGCGAGCTTGAAGAAAAGGTGGAAGGAATAGTCCGTCTTCTTCTTTCCTCAGGTCCTGAGGCTCTGGCCAGATGCAAGGAGCTGATTCATAAAGTTCCTGTGATGTCTTTTGAGGAGGCCAAGGAGTTCACTGCCCGGATGATCGCTGATCTTAGAGTGAGCGAGGAAGGACAGGAAGGGATGGCTTCTTTTCTGGAGAAAAGAAAACCTCGCTGGGCGCAGGACTGTAAAGATAGGAATAAGTAAGCAACAGGAAACCGGAAAACAGGGGACAGAGATGTTCAAAAAGATCCTTATAGCCAATCGAGGGGAGATTGCGGTCAGGATCATAAGGGCCTGCCGGGAGATGGGGATTACTCCAGTGGCTGTCTTCTCTGAAGTTGACCGCAAGAGTCTTCATGTGCAGCTAGCCGATGAAGCCTTCTGTATCGGTCCCCCTCCGGCTGTAGAAAGTTATCTCAACATGGACAGAATCATGGAGGCAGCCCTCCGCAGCGGCGCTGAAGCTATCCATCCCGGCTACGGTTTTCTGGCCGAAAATTTCCAGTTTGCCCGAAGATGCGAGAAAGAAAAGATTGTCTTCATCGGCCCCAACTCCAAGGCTTTAGAGCTGGTGGGAGATAAGGTCCGGTCACGGCAGACTATGGAAAAAGCCGGAATCCCCATCATTCCTGGAATGCGGTCCATCCCCAAGGACATTTCTGAATACCAGGCTGAGGCCAAGAAAATCGGCTATCCGTTGATGATAAAAGCCTCAGCCGGCGGCGGCGGCAAAGGCATGAGGATCGTGTGGGATTCAGAAGAATTGACACCTTCCCTTGAGGCAGGGATGAGAGAAGCCAAATCTGCTTTTGGTGATCAGACTGTTTATCTGGAGAAATACCTGGAGGAACCAAGGCATGTGGAGTTTCAGGCCCTTGCTGATAACTACGGGAATGTGATTCATGTTTTTGAAAGAGAATGCTCCATCCAGCGCCGGCATCAGAAGATCGTGGAGGAGACTCCTTCCACTGCTCTGGATCCCCGGCTGCGGAGAGAAATGGGCGAGACAGCCAAAAAGGCCATGCAGGTTTCTGGCTACAATAATGCAGGGACAGTGGAGTTTCTCCTGGACAAGAACAAAAACTTTTATTTTCTGGAGGTCAATGCCCGTCTCCAGGTGGAACATCCGGTCACAGAGCTAACTTCCGGGATAGATTTGGTGCACCAGCAGATTTTAATCGCTTCTGGTGAAAAACTGGCTTATGAACAAAAAGATATAAAACCTAAAGGGCATTCCATAGAATGCCGGATATATGCGGAAGATCCCCTTAAAAATTTCCTTCCTTCCTCTGGGAAAGTGCTGTTTCTCAAAGAACCGCAGGGGCCCGGTGTTCGTCATGATAGTGGTATTTACAGCGGAGGTGAGGTGCCCCTCTATTATGATCCTATCCTGGCTAAACTTATCGTTTGGGCAGAGAACAGGGAGATAGCCTGCCAGAGGATGGTCAAAGCCTTGGATGATTATGTCATCTTGGGGATTAAGACCACCATCGATTTTTTAAAGGAAGTCATCAGCCACCCTGCGTTCCAGGCAGGAAGAACCACCACAGATTTCATTAACAACAATTTTGCCCAGTGGACCGGCAAAGAAAAAACAGAAGAAAGTCTGAGACTGGCACTCCTGGCATCGGCTTTTGCTGAAAGCGGGAGGATCTTTGCTCAGACCGGCAGGACAGAAGAACACAAAGAGGTTTATTCTCCCTGGCTTAACCTTGGAAAATGGCGGATTGGAGGAAAATAGGTGGAATTTGAATTTCTGGTCGATAATAAAATTTATAAGATAGCATTCGATAAGAAGGAAGATAGATACATTTTTTCTGATGGAGAAGGGACGTATGAGGCAGATATCCATTTTATCTCCCCTCACGTGATTTCCATTCTTATCGGTGAGAAATCTCACCAGGTCTATTTTGCCAGGGATAAACAGGACCGGTATTTTTATGTGGCAGGTAGTCAGTTTTTGGTGAGAGAGCCGGGAGAAGAGGGGAGCTTCCAGAGAGGGGAGGATAGCGCAAACCAAGACATGCTGCTGGTGAAAGCCCCCATGCCGGGAAAAGTGATCAAGATCAGTGTTTCGGAAAACGAGGAAATCAGGAAGAACCAGACCCTGGCTATTGTGGAAGCCATGAAAATGGAGAATGAGATAAAATCTTCTATCCAGGGCTTTGTGAAAAAGATTTTTGTGGCAGCCGGGGATTTGGTGGATTCAGAAAAGCCCCTGATCGAGCTGAGGGAAAAAGAATAAACTTCTCTTCCTCATGTATAATACTTATGAAGCATTTCCTATCTCTTTACTTCCTTTTAACCTGCATTATTCA